>JAJFFZ010000001.1 GCA_021776395.1 Hyphococcus sp.
CGGTGCCGTGAACCGACAGCGCGCCATAACCGAGGAGGCGGCCAAGAAAACTCTGATGCACCATCACTTCCTCGATCTTGTCGAGGGGGATTTCGTAAGTGTTGCGAGAGATCAGGCCGGTCTTCAAGGTCACCCGCACTGACGTGACCGCGATGACGGTGGTCCAGCGATGGACGTAACGCTGGGTGAAGATGACAAGGCCGGCGGCGAGGGCAGCGCCGCCAAGAATGGTGAAGCTCATGCCAAACGCCGGCGTCTGACCGCTGGCGACATAGGCGCCAAGCCAGAACGCTATGGGCAAGGCGCCCAGCGCCAACCAGAACCAGCTTCGAAAATCATAAGTCCAGTTAAAATGCGCGCGGTAGAGATAGTCCTCATTCGGCGCCAGCGTGTTTTTCACATATCCCATCGCCCGCTCCATGGTTGCGGAATGAAATCCGGATTATTAATAATATAGTCAATCGCACGCGGAATACATGGGGCGCGTTGGCTGTTGTTTGCTCCACCCTGCGGGGCGGTCAGGCGCGCGGGTGGTTGCGGCTAGGCGAGGCAGGGCGAAATGTCGCGCTCAAAACAGTGGCGGCAAGCGCTGGCGCCAGGCCATCATCGCCAGCATGAACACAGCCCTCCTGATATCGTCACTCGCCGGCGCCGCCACCGCCTTCGGCCATAGCTGGCTCGGCGAGACAATGATTTTGCGCCCGCTCTATCGCGAACATGGAGGCGAGGGCGTCCTGGCGCCAGCAGCTACCCGCCGGGTCCTGCGCGCGGTCTTTCACCTGCCATCGCTAGCCTGGGCGCTGACCGCAATCATGACCTTCGGTTTCGTCTATCACGGCACCACTGCGCCAATGTTCTTCACAGTTTACGGCGCCGTGCTTTACGGCCTTTCGGCCGCAGGCAACCTATGGGGCCTGCGCCGCCCGCATGTCGGCAATATCTTGCTGACAATCGCCGCGACAGCGCTGGTGATTGGCGCGGTTTGATCTGAGCACTGATGGGTATGGCGGCTGTTGTACCGGCGGCAGGACGCAGGATCCGGGGACAGCGCCAACCGGCCTTTTTATGCCCCTTTTGAGGGGCTCGGGGGGGGGGAGGAAATACGCTAGGATTGTGAGAAATGAAAATCCTGCGATAGGGTTGCATTAGTGATTCTTACCTCTTTTGGCGGCGCCCTCATCATGATTACAGAACCACTTATTGTCATCGCGCTCTGCATCGTTTTTTACGGTGCGTTCTCGTCCTGGTTTGGCAAGTCTGTGGTTTCCGCACCCATGGTTTTTGTGCTGGCGGGGCTAATAACCGGCAGCGCTGGTCTCGGTATTTTTGAAGTCGATATCGATAATCAGGTGCTGGAAGGCTTTGGCGAGTTAACGCTTGGGTTCATTCTCTTCGCCGATGCGGCGTCGACCAACAGCCGAAACCTTTTCCGTGAAAACCGTATCCCCAAGCGCTTATTGCTAATCTCCCTACCGCTGACGATTTTATTCGGCGCGGCGATTGCGATTGGCGTGTTCCCAAATCTGTTATGGCAGGAAGCAGCGCTAATCGCTGCGATATTGGCGCCGACCGATGCTGCGCTCGGCTATGCGGTTGTGACCAGCAGCTATGTGCCTGAGCGCATCAGGCAGGGGATTTTAGTGGAATCCGGGTTTAATGACGGGCTGGCGCTGCCGGCGGTACTGCTGTTTGCGGCGCTCGCCTATAGCACAATGCCAGATGAGGCCAGGGGCGCCGGTTATTGGATTGGCTTTACCATAAGGCAGGTCGCTGTCGGCGCGATTGTCGGCGCCGTCATTGGCGCTGCGCTCGGTAAATTTATTCACTATGCAGATGGAAAAGGATGGATTGCGCATGCTTTTCGTAATCTAACCAGCATCGGCGTTGCGATTTTAACGCTTCTCGGCGCGCATCTGGTCGATGGCAATGGCTTCATCGCCGCCTTTGCCGGCGGGCTCGCCTATGGCAGTTTTTGTTCGCGCCGCGCCGGCTCCTTGACGAATTTTGTTGAAGAAGAGGGCCAACTTTTTAGCCTGATCATATTTTTCATTTTCGGCGCCGTGTTGTTGCCCGCTGCGCTCGGTCACTTCACTGCTTTTTGCGTCCTTTATGCGGTGCTTAGCCTCACCATCATTCGCATGGCGCCGACGGCGCTTTCGCTGCTTGGCCTGAAGCTGAAAATTCCATCCATCTTGTTCATCGGCTGGTTCGGTCCCCGGGGCCTGGCGTCCATTCTGTTTTTGATGATTGCCGTCGATCATGAAGAGATGAGCCGCCTTACGGAAATCGAAGCGGTGGTCTATGTGACGGTGTTTTTGAGCATCATGCTGCACGGCGCAACGGCGGCGCCATTTTCCCGGCGCTATGGCGAGGGCGCTGCCGCCAGAATTGATGGTAAGCCGGTTTAAATGCGGCGGTAAGCTGCAACGTCAGCACGAAACTGTAGGAGATCGCCAACCTGGACGATTTCCCCCGCCGCCTCAACCGGGTCTGCGACCAATGGCAGAATATCCATCGGCATCGGCCCGCCATCGGCAGTCGTCATCAGCAAAACAGCTTCAGCGCCAGTTTTCGTCCGCACCCAGAAGCTTGGCGGTATGCCGCCGCGGATGCACAGGCTGGCGCAGGCTTTATGGGTTTTACCGCGGCCGGGACGCATCACCCCGAAGAAACATTTCGTATCCATGATCGCGCCCGACAGATGTGCGGCGCCCAGGGGTTTCACCGGCGGGCTGAGTTGCGCGGCGATCATGTCCATTTTTGTAGGCGACAGCCAGTCGTCCTGAAACAGTGGAACTTCCAGCATCTGACGGCCTTTGCGCTGAATAAGTACGCCGCGCGCGATGACCGGACGGCCGCGCTGGTCGTCCAGCTGCAATGCAGAGGTGCATTTTCCCTGCGCGACGATTAACACGGTGCGAACCCCGCCAGGCATGCTTGGGTCCGCCAAACGCAGCATCGGATAGGGATCGGTGACCAACGCGCCGGCGACCTCATGCGTGGCGCCGGTCAGCCATACGCCGGCGCCGGGATCGTCCAGCTCGTTGGCGATAAGCCAGGCGCCGCCGCCAGCCCCGGCAAGCCCGAGGGGGAGGGCGCCAAGCAGAAAACGACGATCAACTTTCGGCGCAGACGCCCAACCGACAAACATTTCGTCCGGAGTCTTCGGCTCGGGATCAATAACGCCTTTGGGGAGGGTCATGACGCAACAGCTCCTTGTTCAGCAATGATCGCCGGTTTGGTGCGCGTGCCCGGAGGGTTTGGTTTGGGATCGACAAACACTCGCCCGGCTTCTATTTTGACATTGTAAGTGGCGATCTTTTCCGTAAAAGGCGGCGGCGAGACACCGTCATCAGGGCGATATTGCCATCCGTGCCACGGGCAGGTGATGCAGCCGTCGATAACCCGGCCCTCGCCGAGCGGTCCGTTCTGGTGACGGCAAGCATTGGTGACGGCCGAGATTTTATTGTCGTAACGAAACACCGCAACCCGGTCGCCCTTCGGCAGCGGCGCAATCACCGCGCGCATGTTTGGAATGTCGTCCGGCGCGCCGATTTCAATCCAGCCTTTGGCTTTCAAAGATTTCATGCCGTTGTCGATGCGCCATTCGCGATAGCCGGTATAAAGATGAAGCGCGGCTATGGAAGCAAAGCTGACCGCCGTCAGGACCGGATAGACCATCGATTTTTCGGTCATCAAGGCGCCAAGGGTGATGTGAAAAACCAGCAATATATAGGCCGGGTAGACCAGCATATGCAGCGCCTTCCAGACCGGAGCGGAGAGATTGTTGAGCCAGAAATCATGACTGGTTGCGGCCATCACAAACAGAATGAGGAAGGCGATAAAGCCGAGCACCTCAAACGGGAAGCCGGGAATGGAATCATAGAGCGGATTGCTGACAAACAAAGAGACCAAAGGATTGAGCGGTCCACCGCTGTGATACCAGAGCAGCGCCAAGCCGAAATGCGCAGCGGCGACGCTAAAAGTTATCACGCCGAGATGGCGCCGGTTATAAAGCATCGGCGCAAAGCGCGGCGATAATCGCGCCAGCGGGCCAATCGCCAAGATTACGGTGAGCAGAGTGAACGCGGCAACACCAAGTGCGCGGATCGCCAGGACGACCGGGTCAGCGGTGTGACCGGTCGGCTGGGTTTGAAGCCCGATGGCCATGAAGACGCCGACAAACACAAAAACCGCAACGACCATATAGAGGTCGTAGACGACTTTGTTCCGGTTCCACTGAATGGCTTTATATTGGTGCCCCATTAATGTTGCTCCGTCACATCTGAGAGGTCAGTGATCGCAGACGGAAGCTCCGTATAGGGTGTTTGCGGACGCAAGCTCCAGGCGAAGAAAGCGCCAATGATGGCGACGGGCGCGGCTATCAGCCAGAACAGGAAATGCGCACGCCGGTGCGGACGTTTCATGGCGCTTCCCCATCTGGCGAGACAGTGTCTGGCTGGTTGATCTTTTTCAAGGAGACAAACCGTAGGATGATATAGGGCCATAATGCGACGCAGCCCAGAAACACCATCGGCCTGAAAAACGCGCTGGCGCCTTTTGCGTCGTGGTCAATGCGCGAAACGCCAAAGCCAAGAAATAAAACTGCGACAATGACGCCGGCGCCAAAATAAATGCCGAGGCAAACAACAATGGTTTCTGCAAGCGCCATCTTAACGCCTGTGTCCTGGCTGCACGCCGCCATAGGTAATACCTGTAAGCTCCGCCATTTCCGTTTTGAAGGTGGTCAGATCATCAATATTGAAAGCAGAAAACTGACGGTGGCCACAGGCGCGCGCGAGCAATGTCATTAATTCGGTTGACGCATCGAAAAACTGTGCGAGACGTTTTGCCGAAGTTTCGATTTTTAACCGCGCGCGCAAATCTTCCTTTTGGGTGGCGATGCCGACCGGGCAATTGTCGGTATGACAGGCGCGCATGCCAAGACAGCCGATCGCCTGCATCGGCGCATTGGACAAGGCGACCGCATCCGCGCCGAGCGCCAGCGCTTTTGCGAAATCCGCAGGCTGGCGCAAGCCGCCAGTGGCAATCAATGAGACATTGCCGGCGCCGCAGGCGTCAAGGTGTTGGCGGGCTCTGGCCAGCGCCGGAATGGTCGGCACGGAAATATTGTCGCGAAAGATAATCGGCGCCGCCCCGGTGCCGCCGCCGCGGCCATCGAGGATGATATAATCCGCCCCGGCTTCGAGCGCCGCATCGATATCTTTTTCGATATGCTGTGCGGAAAGTTTAAACCCCACCGGGATGCCGCCGGTGCGTTCGCGCACCTCATCGACAAAGTCTTTGAACTGAGAAACCTCGCTCAATTCCGGAAAGCGCGCCGGGGAGATGGCGTCTTCGCCCGGTTTGAGACCGCGAACTTTTGCGATCTCGTCCTTCACTTTGCGGCCGGGCAGGTGACCGCCGGTCCCGGTTTTGGCGCCTTGACCGCATTTGAAATGGAACGCTGCCGCCTCAGCAACTTTCTCCCAGGAAAACCCGAACCGCGCCGAGGCGAGCTCATAAAAATAACGACTGTTTGCGTGACGTTCTTCGTCAAGCGAGCCGCCCTCGCCGGAACAGATGCCCGTGCCGGCAATTTCCGCGCCCATAGCGAGCGCAATCTTCGCCTCGCGTGACAGGGCGCCAAAGCTCATATCGGAAACGAATAGCGGTATTTTAAGTTTTAAGGGTTTGGCTGCGCCAGGGCCAATGGTGAC
>JAJFFZ010000002.1 GCA_021776395.1 Hyphococcus sp.
AGCGGCAGCGCCGTCGCCACCCAATGCGCAAACGCTTTGGCCAGCGCCGTCAGCGCCGGCATATCGCTGGTCTCAACCAACACGTCGAGCGATCCGTCCTCACGGTCGGCGCGCCAGATCTGGTCGAGGGAAATCTGCGTCGCCAACAATGCGCCAGTCCACAATACCGGCGCGGCGATTTTTGAGATCAACGCAATATCGGGCCCGACCGCGAGCGCGAACAACACGCCTGTCAGTGCAAAGAACGTCACGCCTTGCGCCGCGCCGCCGCCAGCGCGGAAAGCGAGGCGGATATCGCGCGCGATGATGGCCCCGAGCGCGCTCATGCGGCAGCCTTGGCGGTGAGTTCGAAAATCCGCGCGCCATTGAGCGGCAGGGGATCGTGCGTGGCGATCACCACGATGCCGCCGCCACGGCGATGCGCCTCCGCCAGCGCGATAAAATCCTCGCTCGAAGCGCTGTCGAGCGCGGCTGTCGGCTCATCGATAAACCACACCGGCCGCTCAGCGATTATCAGCCGGGCAAGACCGAGCCGCCGGGCAAGGCCGGTGGATAAGGCGCCCGCCAGATAGTCCGAATAAGGAGCAAGCTTAAATTGCGCGCTCGCCGCCTCAATGCGGGTTTGCGGGGCGCGATACAGCGCCGCCCAGAAGGCAAGGTTTTCCCGCACCGTCAGCGCCGCCTTATGAGCGTTCAGAACCCCGCAAAATATGCTCGCCTCGGACGGCGTGCGGATACGATCCGCATCCGCCGCATCGGTGAACCCAACCGTCCCGCTATCGGGGCGCAACAGCCCCGCGAAAGCGCGCAGCAATGTCGTCTTGCCGACCCCGTTGGGCCCGCGCAAGACCACCGCATCGCCAGGCGCGGCGCGAACCGAGACATTGGCCAAAACCGGCCGGCCGCCGCGCGATACGGCGAGATTGCTGGCGGTGAAAACCACCCGCACAGCCTCGCCCTCGCCTGGGCGTTTCGTATCAGAGATTTTTTGCCGGTTCATCAACGCCGCTTATAAGCACATTTGCGCGCGCTTTGCAGCCTTGTTTGCCGGCGCGTTGTCGCCCGCAGATCAGGACCCGCCGCTTTCCAGAATTGCAATTTCCGCCTTCAGCTGGGCGATACGGGTGGCGTCATTCGGGTGCGTTGACATAATCTGTGGCGGCTGACCGGATTTCTTCGCTGACATGCCTTGCCAGAAGCGCACCGCTTCATTGAGCCTGTAGCCGGCCTTGTGCATATATCGAACGCCGTATTTGTCGGCCTCCAATTCATGCTGACGCGAATAGGGCAGGATGACGCCATATTGGGCGCCGAGACCGAGCGCCTGAAGCGCGACTTGGCTGGTCTGCCCGCCGCCGCCCAATACAGCCTGGGCGACACCGAGACCGGCTTGGGTCGCGGCGGTGCGTCCATAGCGCTGGCCGGAATGATTGAAAAAGACATGCGCAACTTCATGCCCCATGACCGCCGCGATCTGGTCGTCATTTTCCATGATGTCGAGAATACCGGTGTAAAATCCGATCTTGCCGCCAGGCAACGCAAATGCGTTTAGCTGATCGGAGGCGAAGACAGCAACTTCCCACTCGGCGGGATTGCCGCCGGCGGCGCGGATAATGCGCGGCGCCACGCGATTAACGCGCGAGGTATATTTTGGATTGTTGGTGGTGGGTTGTTTTTGTTTGAGGTCGGTCCAGGCAGAACCCGCCAGTTGCGCCATCTGCGCACTCGACGGCGTAAACGCTTGGCTCACCGTCTCGCAGCCCGGCGCCAACACGACAATGCTGCCGGCAGCTGCAAGCCTTGCAAACTCGCGCCGCGACAGCGTGATTTTTTTGTCCAGAACTTTATATTTCTCGGTCATGCGCAGTTCCATCCCATTGGCCCCGCGCCATCATAGGCGACGCAAGGCGGGAGCACAAACCCGTAATGAAAACAATTACATGAAACGACCCAGCCCTATGGCTCGAGTTCGCAATCCCAATATAGAAAATCCTGCCAGCTATCGTGCAGATAATGCGGCGGAAATGCGCGGCCGCGTTCATTGAGTTCGTACATCGTCGGGCGTCGTGGTTTGCGTGCTGGCGTCATCCGCGCCTGCTTAGGCGTGCGCCCGCCTTTTTTAATATTGCAGAAGCTGCACGCGGCGATGATATTTTCCCAGGTTGTGCGCCCGCCATGAGCACGCGGAACCACATGGTCAAAGGTCAGCTTGTCGCGCTCCGGCGAGCCGCAATATTGGCAGGTGAAGCTGTCGCGCAAAAACACATTAAATCGCGTAAACGCCGGCGCGCGCGAATGGCTGACATAGGTTCGAAGCGACACCACCGAGGGCAATCGCATCACAAAGCTCGGGCTGTGCACTTTGGTTTCGTATTGCGCCACCACTTCAACGCGGTCGAGGAACACTGCTTTCAGCGCATCCTGCCACGACCAAAGGGACAATGGAAAATAGCTTAAAGGGCGAAAGTCAGCATTCAGCACGAGGGCAGGGCAAGCATCGGGCGGGCGCATAGCAAGGTTCACCGCAAACTCTCCAAAGTTGCGGGACCGCAAAGTTCAATGTTTCCAATACCAAACCAGAAAGCGCGCGCTCCTTTTCCGCCGACGATGGCGCCGATTACCCTGGCCGTCCAGTTTAGCCAAGTTGAATATTAATCCTATAGCATATCATCGATGACGGAAGTTTGACAAAACCGGCGGCATTTTCGCAACACGCCTACTTATATGGGCGTTCGGCCACGGATATGGGCGTAATAGGTCCATAAAATATGCGCGGCGACGCCGCGATAAGGCGCCCATTTTTTAGCGTTTGCGTCCAGCCTCGCCATATCCGGCTTGGGCCCGCGCAGCCGCGCGGCCTTATAGGCGCCAAGCAGCGCAACGTCTCCGGGCGGCCAGATATCGACCCGGCCTTCGCAAAACAGAAGATAAATCGCCGCCGTCCAGGGGCCAATCCCCTTGACCGAGCGCAACGTCTCCGCCGCCGTCATATCATCGAGCGCCGGCAGGCGTTTTAAATCGAGTGCGCCTTCGGCAATCATTTCCGCAAGCCCGAACACATAACCGGCCTTGGCGCCGGTCAATCCGCAGGCGCGAAGCCCGTCCGCACCCAGAGCAATCGCACGGTGTGGGCGCATCGGCTTGACGGTCTCGCGGCAGCGCGCCCAGATTGCCTGGGCGCTGGCGACCGAGACTTGCTGCTCGACAATGATGCGAAACAGCGCCTCAAACCCGCCGCGCCGGCGACGAATATGCGGCTTTTCGATAGCTCCCAAAGCCCGCGCCAGCGCTTTGTCTTTCTGGGCCAGCATGTCGCAGGCTGCGGATATGTCGCCGAAGACATCGAGATGCGGGGCTTTGCCCAACGTCACTCCGCCTCCCCTTGAAAAGGGGAGGCCGGAATGCGGCCTACGGCGTGTCCCTTAACTCGCCACAGGAATGCATTCCGGGTGAGGATCATTTCTGACGCTAGTTTATGAAATCGATACTTTCGACTGTGTGCAAGCGGCACGATCCCCTCCCTAACCCTCCCCTTTTCAAGGGGAGGGAATACCGTCCTGCTTTAGTTCGGCTTCAATCTTTAAATATGACGCCTGGTCCAGAATAGCTTCAAGAACGCCATCAATGTTGTCATAAACTTCGTTATTCCAAAACCGGATAACTTCGATGCCATGTTCGTTTAAACAAGCCGTACGCTTTGCATCACGCTTTTGCTCGCGAGTATCACTATGCTGATCGCCATCAAGCTCAATGCACAATTTTAATTCCGGGCAATAAAAATCCAAGAAATACACGCCCACTGGGTGTTGGCGTCGAAACTTGAACCCGCCCAATTGTCGCCGGTTAACTTCTCGCCATAGCTTGATCTCGGCAGACGGCATATCCTTACGCAACTGCTTAGCGCGCTTCGTTTTTGCTGGCGTTGAACTAAATCTGGACACCCCTGAGTACGCTCCCCAAATATCCATCAATACTTACACGCATCAAACAACCGCTTCACGTCTTCATCAAACTCACCGAAGAAGCGTTCCACGGTTTGCTCGCCGAGGGTGACGCCGGTTTTTGCGACTTTTGCCAGCGGGTCGAGATAGGTGGTCTCGTCTTCTTTCATGTTGCCAATCCGCGCGCGGCGGCGCAGCCCGGCTCTGGAAATCTCCAGCACCTCAAGCGCGATTTCGCGCACCGTGCGCCCGCCGACACTTGCCTTAAAGCCGTATCGCGCCGCTTCGTCGCGCAACACTTCGCGCTCTTCCCGGCTCCAGCCCTTGGCGACGTCCCACGCCGCGCCCAGCGCCTCATCATCATATAACAGCCCGACCCAAAACGCCGGCAGCGCGCAAATCAACGACCATGGCCCGCTATCAGCGCCGCGCATTTCCAAAAATGTCTTCAGACGAACCTCCGGAAACGCCGTCGATAAATGGTCTTCCCAATCTTCCATGGTCGGTTTTTCGCCGGGCAACACAGACAATTCACCGCGCATAAAATCTCGGAACGACAAGCCCGCCGCATCGATATAGCGCCCGCCCCGGCGCACAAAATACATTGGCACATCCAACAGATAATCCGTATAGCGCTCAAAGCCAAACCCGTCTTCAAAGACGAAATTCAACAAGCCGGTGCGGTCCGCGTCCGTATCAGTCCAGATATGCGCGCGGTAGGACGCATAGCCCGCAGCCTTGCCCTCAATCAGACCGGAATTGGCAAACAGCGCCGTCGCAATCGGCTGCAACGCCAGCGAGGTGCGGAACTTCGCCGCCATATCCGCCTCGGATGCGAAATCGAGATTGACCTGCACCGTGCAGGTGCGGTGCATCATGTCGAGACCAAGACTGCCTTTGGTTGGCATATAGCGGCGCATAATGTCGTAGCGCGCCTTGGGCATATGCGGCATTTCGGCGAGCTTCCAGCTTGGCGCAAAGCCCATGCCCAAAAACGCAACCCCCATCGGTTCGCAAACTTTTTTCACCGCATCAAGATGGCGGTGCACTTCGTCGCAAGTCTCGTGCACAATTTCCAGCGGCGCGCCGGAAAGCTCACATTGTCCGCCCGGCTCCAGCGACACGCTGGCGCGCTCGCCCTTCAGCCCGATCGGATGATCGCCCTCCATCATCAACGCCCAGCCGGTCTCTTGCGATAACGCTTCCAATATCGCGCGGATGCCGCGTTCGCCGTCATAAGGGACAGGGCCCAATCCGGCCTCGCAAAACACAAATTTTTCGTGTTCGGTGCCGATGCGCCATTGGTCTTTCGGCTTGCAGCCGGAGGCGAGGTACGCCGTCAGCTGATCTTTGGATTCTATTGTCGTAGCCAAAACTCTCTCCGATGCCGTCGCGACATTCTGAACCGCTCTATAGCGCAGGGCGCACGCCGCCAAGAGTTTTTGACATCACCAATCGGTGAATTCATGAACGCCGCCAGTCGCCTAATGCGGCCTGCCACAAAACCAAGGCGGCAAGCGCGGCCGTGTCAGCCCGTAAAATGCGGGGGCCGAGGGTTATCGGCGTAACAAACGCCATGGCGCGAATACGGTTTCTTTCCATGGGAGAAAATCCGCCCTCCGGTCCGGTAAGCACCGCCCACTTATGAGCTTTGCTATTCGTTGTCTTTAGCGCTTCTAATGCGGGCGCCGCGCGGCCATCTCGCCCGCCCCATTCAGCGCCTTCGTCATCGCCCGCCTCATCGCAAAATACCAACTGTTGTTCCGTAGGCCAATCATCCAGCATCCGCTCAAGCTTGACCGGCGCGGCCACTATGGGAACATCCATGCGCCCGCATTGCTCGGCGGCCTCAATCGCAATTGCTTCCAGCCGCTCGCAGTTTATTTTTGGCGCCGTGGTACGCTCGGTGATCACCGGCAGAAACCGCGCAACGCCGATTTCGGTCGCCTTCTGGATAATCATGTCCAGCGGTCCGCGTTTTACCGGCGCAAAGCACAGCGTCAGGTCGGGGCCGGTTTCCTGCATCCGCGTTTGCGCCTTGACGGCGACCAGCCCGGCCTTCTTTTTCAGCGCCATAATCTCGCCGGCAAACTCCCCGTCGCGGCCGTTGAACAGGCGAACCTCATCGCCCTCGCCCCGGCGCAGCACATTTTTAAGATAATGCGCCTGCGCCTGGCTAAGCGGCGCAGCGGTGTCGGCTTTGAGGGCGGTGGTGATGTAGAGGCGTGGGGTCATTGATACAGCAACCAACTTTGCGACACTTGTCTGGATCCCCGCTTTCGCGGGGATGAGCGGATATGTTAATGGTTCAGAGTGAGATATAGGTCTTTCCATGTCGGATTGTCTTTCTCAATCAATTCAATCTTCCATGCGCGGTTCCATTTTTTCATAGAGCGCTCACGGTCAAATACGACTTCACGCGTCTCGTAATCCTCATACCAAACCAGCCGGTCGACGCCATATTTTGACGTAAAGCCTTTGAAGATTTTTTCCTTATGCTCCCAGATACGATTTTCAATATCATCCGTCATGCCAATATAAAGAGTTCCATCTCTTCGGCTCGCGAGGATGTAAACGTAGAAAGCCATTCAAACACTCCCCTCCGCTCATCCCCGCAAAAGCGGGGATCCAGCAACCCGGCACACACAGATTTTCTAAGTATACAACAAAACGCTTTTTGCGCATCTCTGCCGGAGCGGCTAGACAACCCCCATGACCAACCCCGCCGCACCTGCTGACGCCGTTCCCGGCAATTGGGTCGATCGCGCACCGTTGCGTGCGCAGCCCTATCTGCGGCTGATGCGCGCTGACCGGCCGATTGGCGTGTGGCTGTTGTTGATCCCGTGCTTTTGGGGACTGGCGCTGGCCGCAAGCGCCGGGCATGGCGGCGTCCGCCTGTTCTGGTATGCGGGCCTGTTCGCCATCGGCGCCTATGTGATGCGCGGCGCCGGTTGCGCCTATAATGACATTGTCGACCGGGATTTTGACGGCCAGGTCGAACGCACGGCGCTGCGGCCAATCCCCTCGGGACAGATTTCCCTGCGCCAGGCCTGGGCGTTTTTGATTGCGCTTTGTCTCATCGGACTGCTTGTTCTCGTCCAGTTCAACACCTTCGCCGTCTTTGTCGGGCTCGCCTCTCTCGCTCTGGTTGCGATCTATCCATTTATGAAGCGCATCACCTATTGGCCGCAGGCCTGGCTCGGCCTTACCTTCAATTGGGGCGCGCTGGTCGGCTATGCGGCTGCGGCGGGCACGCTGTCGCCCGGCGCTATTGCGATCTACGCCGCCGGGTTTTTCTGGACCCTTGGCTATGACACCATCTATGCGCATCAGGACAAGGAAGATGACGCGCTTATCGGCGTCAAGTCGACGGCGCTGCGCCTTGGCGAAGCGACGCCGCGCTGGCTCGCCGGTTTCTTCGCCGCAACGCTGGCGCTGTTCGCCGCCGCCGGGCTTTTCAGTGGCGCATCGCCTGTCTTCTTCGTGGCGCTGGCCCCGGCCGCCGCGCATTTTATCTGGCAGATTAAAAAACTCGACATTAACGATGCTCACAATTGCTTGATGCTTTTCAAATCCAACCGCGAGGCCGGACTTTTGTTGTTGTTGGCGCCAATTTGTGAAGTGCTGGCGGGTTTGATGTGAATAAGCCATTGCCTAGATTGCTCCTGGGCGGGCATGCAGTAAAACCGGAACGGCAAGATGACAAAGATGACACGGCGGGCAATCGGCCTTGGACTTCTCGGCGGCCTCGCCGTCGCTGGCGGCGGTCAAGCGAAGGAACGATGGATGACTAAAAGCAAAAGCAGCGCGGCCAATATTCCCGACTATGATAAATGGCAACTTTCGCAAAAAGAATGGAAGGCCCGCCTGTCGCCGGAGGCTTATGCAGTGTTGCGCCGGGAGGCGACCGAACGCCCCGGCTCCAGCCCACTCGACAATGAAAAACGCGACGGGATTTTCGCCTGCGCCGGTTGTGGCTTTGACCTTTTCAAGTCCGGGCAAAAATTCGACAGCGGCACCGGATGGCCAAGCTTTTTTGATTATATTCCCGGCGCGCTTGAAACCAAAAATGACTTCAAGCTGATCATTCCGCGTACCGAATATCATTGCGCGCGCTGCGGCGGCCATCAGGGCCATCTGTTCAAAGACGGCCCGGCGCAAACCGGGCTGCGCTATTGCAACAATGGCGTCGCACTGACATTCAAGCCGGCTTAGGCTGGCGCGCGGATCCCTCATCGCGCCGGCTTTAGTGCTTCTAACTCTTTCAGCCGCTGGTTCAACTGCTCAATCAGTATCGCCTGTATCTCAACAGTCTCAACAAGGCGCTGCACCCACTCACCCGTCGTCAGTTGTCCGTCCACAGGGTCAAACGCCGCCTCGTTAGGCAGTGATGTGAGATGGCGCTTCTCGCGCCAGTGCTTTGCATAACCGTCCAGCGTTAGCGGATCTTCGGCGCTTCCAATGCGCGCGCGGAATTTGCGCATCGGTTCATGGGTTCGCACAATCGTCTCACTCGGTTTGATGATGCGCTGTTTGCCGGTTTGCTCGTCAGGTTCGGTTTCCTCAGGAAGGGTCCGGTCGGGAACTTTCCCGTCCCATTTCAAGTCATCAATGACGCCGTCAAGCGCCTGGTCAAACACATAGCAGGTCAACAACGTATTATCGTCATAGACCCCAACAGCGTTCAGCGTCCCCGCGCCCTTATCTCCGCCAGTTGGAAAGCCGACCTGCGCGCCTAATGTAATCCTAAATCGCTCAGCGCTCGCAGTGACGACTCGAAGGTAATTTGAGGCGTGATTGTATTGTATATATCCTGGATTTTCTAAATCAGTGTCGCCAAAGTTAATTGCACACACTGATGCGTTTCCAGAAATTAGCGAAATGTTTGTAAATGCTGAAGCTGAACTTGTGCGCGCAACATATGCTGTTGTTCCTGCACTGATCGTTGGCAATGCCGTACCATCTGAGTGAAATGATAACTTAGAGTCTGTCCGGGAATTCAGGATCTGGCCAATCGTCGGACGCATAGTTTTATCATTGCCAGGCGCATAAAGGTCAATGTTGTAGCGGCGTATCGTTCGTGATCCATGGAAAGCCTGCGATTTATACCGAGCCATGCA
>JAJFFZ010000011.1 GCA_021776395.1 Hyphococcus sp.
CACCTCGCTGCCGATCCACAGCGTCTTGCTGCCAAAGCCGAGCCCGCCCGCAACCAGATCGAACAGCGCCAAAAAAACCGCGGCCGCCGCAAACAGGTAGTTGAAAAAGTAAGAAGAGCGATAGAGATTGCCGTAATGGACGGCGAGATGGTCGGCCCAGGCAAAGCGCGGGATGATGAGATCGTTAAAAATCCGCTGGTCATGGTTCGACGATTTAAGTTTTTGCGCCAGCGTCGATTGGCGCGCTTCAAATATTTCTTCCGCTGGCGTTGAGCAAGTAAGGCTGATAGCGAACGGCCATTTGCCGGCAAACAGTTTTTCCCAGAACTGAAAAAACGATCCGTAATTGAACCGGTGAGCGCCTTCCTCGGCGAATACGCGATAGGCCGCCAGCGCATGGGTTTTCTCACCGGAAAAAGCATGCTCAATGTCGCTGCTTGCGGGCGGCGCCACCACCGCATCGATGGCCGCAAGGATGGTCTCTGGCGACACAGCCTCTGACAATGGCGGCGGAGTATTATTGTCCGCGTCTAAAAATACCGGCAGCGTATCGGCGGCGGCGTTCACCCAAATCACCGGCTTGCCCAAGGACATGGCCTCGTCCTTAATCATCGCCGTACCGCCAACGCCGCGTGCGCCTTGGCCATCCCAAACGGCTATGACGATGTCGGACTGTTCGACCGTGACGAGACCGGCCTGAAGATAGGCCTGCTCTTCATCCGCCGGCGCATCGCGCAAACCGTCAAGCTCAGCCACAGCGTCGGCCTCACTCAACAGCGCTTCAAACTGGTCGCGGTCCTCAGTTGAAAAATCTCGAGCATAGCTTGTCCTGGAAAAGGGCAGCGGCGCCAATAGGCGCCAGCCCGCGCCGATAGCGCGCCTGGCGGCAAGCGTGTCGGCGCCGTCGGCAAGCGCGCTGACAAAAAATAGCTGGCGTTCATCGCCAGCATAGTCATCCGTATACTGTGCGTGAGCTTTCTCCAGCCCCTCAGCCGCCAAGGTCAGTATCATCTGGATCTGATCGCCAATCCGGCCCAGCTGGTCGGCCGGCAGGCGAGCCTGGCGGTGGCCGGTAACCCCGATGCGCAACGTCATAACCGGTTTGGGCGGCGATAAGGCGATTGTCATGAAGTCCGTGCTCTGGTTTCCAACTCTTTGCTTAGGGCGCCGGGCGAAAAGTGGAAACCGTTTGGCGCGATGATGCTTCTTTCAGTGCGTTCTTGTAATGTTCTCTTTTGTGTGCGGTATGGTTCACTGGCGTAACCGCAAATCGGGGAAGTCCATGGTCGCCCAGATTACTACTTTCGCATTCCACGGGGTCGAGGCGGCCCCGGTGACGGTGCAGGTGCAGCTCACTGGCGGCAAGCCCGCCTTCGCCATTGTCGGTTTGCCGGACAAGGCTGTTTCGGAGGCGAAAGAACGTGTTCGCGCTGCATTATCAGCGGTCGGGCTGGGCATGCCGCCAAAGCGGATCACCGTCAATCTGGCGCCTGCCGACCTGCCGAAAGAGGGCAGCCACTATGACCTCGCCATCGCGCTTGGCGTGCTGATTGAGATGGGGGCGGCGCCCCATGACGCCGCAGACGGCTTTGCGGTGATGGGCGAGCTTGGCCTCGACGGCTCGATAGCGCCGGTCGCCGGGGCGCTGCCAGCGGCGGTGTCGGCCAACGCGCTGGGGCTTGGTCTGATCTGCCCGTCCGCCAGCGGCGCGGAAGCGGCATGGGCCGGCGGCGAGGCGGATATCATCGCCCCGAAATCGCTGATCCAGATGGTCAATCATTTCAAAGGGACGCAAATCCTTTCTAAACCCGAACCGGGCGCGCTTGAGGCGCCGGCTGCGGTCGCCGACCTTATCGATGTGCGCGGCCAGGAGACCGCCAAGCGCGCGCTCGAGATCGCGGCGGCGGGCGGGCATAATCTGCTCATGGTCGGCCCGCCCGGCGCCGGCAAATCAATGCTGGCGGCGCGCCTTGCCGGGCTGTTGCCGCCCTTAGCCCCGGCGGAAATGCTCGAAGTCTCGATGGTTCAATCGCTCGCCGGGCCGTTGGAAACTGGCCGGCTGACGCGGGTGCGGCCCTATCGTGCGCCGCACCATACCGCTTCTATGGCGGCGATGATTGGCGGCGGCATCCGCGCCAAACCGGGCGAGGCCTCGCTTGCCCATCACGGGGTTTTATTTCTCGACGAAATGCCGGAATTTTCCTCCCCCGTGCTCGACAGTTTGCGCGCACCGCTGGAAACTGGCGACGTTCTGATCGCGCGGGCTAATTTCCATGTCCGCTATCCGGCGCGGTTCCAGTTGATTGCGGCGATGAACCCGTGCCGCTGTGGCTATGGCCGGGCGAGCGGGCGCGCTTGCGGGCGCGGTCCCAATTGCGAGGAAGTTTATCAAGCGCGCATCTCCGGGCCGCTGCTCGACCGGATGGATTTGACGGTGGCGCTGCCGGCGGTGACGCCGGGCGATCTGTCTGCGCCGGCAAATGGCGAGACCACCGCAACGGTCGCCGCACGCGTCGCCGCCGCGCGCGAGGCGCAGATGTCACGATCGGGCGCCACCAACGCCGCGCTGAGCGACGCGGCGCTAACCACAACCGCCGAGCCAGATGCGCAAGGCGCAGCGCTATTATTGCGCGCCGCCGAAGCGCTCGGCCTTTCGGCCAGAGCCTATACAAGAATAAAGCGCGTCGCCCGCACGCTCGCCGATCTCGATGGCGGGGCCGGCGTCAAACGTCGCCACATTGCAGAGGCAGTGAGTTTTCGCCGCCGTGAAGGCAACGCCGCGTTGTCGTTATCTCAAATTGCAACAGCGATTTAACCGTCTTTATTAACTACGCCTCTCAACTCTTTTTCAAAGCCACACTCACATAATTGGCCATCACCGCCCAGAGCGCATTCACAAAAAGTGTGTGCGGTTTTTGGGTTCGAGTGAGGCGAGAGAGCGACGAACGCGATCACAAAAGAATCTAGAGCACGTTCTACGATTCAACAATTTGCGAACGTGGTCTAGGGAATGGTATCATTATGCGTGCAGGCGATCGTGGCGATCTTCGCTACATCCGTGAGCTGATTGTTGTGTGTGATCGCAATGGCGCGATCCGCTTTGTCTCGCGCGCTTTTGCACGGCTTTTCACAACAACGCCTGAAAAATGGGTTGGGCAGGCCTTTGCGCCCGGCAATCACGCCGCCAGCCGAGGGGCGCCGGCCGCTTATAGAACATCGGCACAAGTCGGCGCGCGCGACCTTATTATCGACTGGGAAGAAAGCGTCTTAAGCGCCGGAGAAAGACTTTACGCCGGCGTCGCCATAGACCCTTCGGATACGGATGATAACGATGTTCGACGCCGCTCAAATGCTGGCGCCCAGGCAGATTCCAGCAGTCCGGCGGATGCAGCTTCCGGCGTCACTGACGCCGCCAGCGGCGCCGCCAGAATGCAATTTCTGGCGACGATGAGCCACGAAATGCGCACGCCGCTAAACGGCATTATCGGCATGACCGGCCTGCTGCTCGACACCGTGCTGGAGCCGAACCAGCGCGCTTACGCAGAATCTGTGCGCGAATCCGGCGCCGCACTCCTTGCCCTTATCAACGACCTTCTTGATTACGCAAAAATCGACGCCGGCAAGCTTGAACTTGACGCACAACCCTTTAGCCCGTTCTCGCTAATCCAGGGCGTTGCAGAACTCCTCTCCCCGCGCGCGGCCGACAAGGGCGTCGAGATTACCGCCTATATTGATGAAAACATTCCAACAACGTTGTTTGGCGATGAGGCGCGATTGCGCCAGGTTTTAATCAACCTCACCGGCAACGGCGTCAAATTTACCGATAGCGGCGGCGTCAGCATCGAAGCCCATCTCGTCAAAAAAGACGCCGTCGTCGCAACCGTCAGGGTGGATGTGCGTGATACCGGCATCGGCATTCCTGGAAAAATGCGCGCGAGAATATTTGACGAATTCTCACAAGCCGATTCTGGCGCCGACAAAAGAAAAGAGGGCACCGGTCTCGGGCTTTCAATTGCACAAAAAATTGTTCGGGCGATGCATGGCGATATTACGATTGACAGCGCCGCTGGCGTCGGCAGCGTTTTCTCATTCGAGGTCGCGTTTGACTATGAAGAAACTCAACATACAGACCGTCCACAGATTGAGGCGCCTGTCATCATCGCCACCCGATCGCCGGTTTTACAGCGCAGTCTCGAATTGCAACTTCAAAGCATTGGCGTAAGGCGCGTCTTCTGCGCCAGCTCCGCGCATGAGGCGCACCAGACCATAGAAGAAAACCCAAATGCTGTATTGCTCTGCGATATTTATCTTGCAAGCGAGGGCGCGGCGCCATTGGCGCGCGCTGCCGACCGGTCTTTTGTAATGCTATCTCCTTTAACCCGCGACCGCATTGGCGAGTTGCGCGAAGCCGGATTTGAGGGATATTTTATCAAACCAATACGCCAGGCCTCGCTTTACGATCAACTCGCGGGCGAGCGTGCGAAAACCACGCCGGAGGCTCCGCTGCCGCGCGCTGACGCTGCTGAGCCCAAGGCAATTTTCAATATTCTGCTTGCGGAAGACAATCAGATAAAC
>JAJFFZ010000101.1 GCA_021776395.1 Hyphococcus sp.
GGGCGATATATTTGTCATAAATCTGGTTGGCTGTGCCGCGAATACGAACTTCTGGTCCGTTCGAATCAAGCGCCCGATTAGGATTATTCCCCGGACGGCGGCGTTGGTTACGACCACGCTTCATAATGTTTTCCTGATTTACGCCCCTTAGCGATCCACCGGCCGAAATCGGGCGGCATCTCGTTCGTCTGTTTTAGGCTGTGTTTTGGCGCCAAAAACCGCCCTATCGCCATGCAGTGTTCGAGTTCCATAAAGCAGCGACGCTGCGGACAACTAGCCGGACTGTAACGATAGCCTGACTGATGTTGGATTTAGGACAACCCCGGCGCAAATCTTCTATTTTGAGCGCTTAGTGGTGTGTCTTGCCGTTATCATACCCTTTGAGGCCGGCAGTTCAATCTTTTTCTGCAAATGATTTTCGCTCTGCAATAACCCCGCGCAGCCGCCCCTTGAGGTCGTTAAGGGGTGAGATTTCAGCCTCGCGAAAGGTTTTCGTAACCATTTCAGCAAGCTTTTCGCCCTGACCATCGCCGGCCTCGAACACTATCAGCCCGCCAGGATTGAGGATACGGGGGGCGTCAGCGAGGATCGCGCGATAGGCGTCAAAGCCTTTTTCTCCTGCAAAAAGGGCGCTGGCCGGCTCATAGCCACCGACATCGACCGGCAGACCGGCGCGGTCTCGCTCAGGGATATAGGGCGGATTGGCGATAATAATATCAAAGCCGACATCAAGCGCCCGCGCCCAATCGCCAACCAGAAACCGGGCGCGCGGCGCCAGGCCCAGTTTTCGGCTATTGACGCGGGCGATCACAATTGCGTTGGCGGAGCGATCAATACCGGTCCCGAGGCTGTTTGGGAACTCATCGAGAAGCGCACATAACAGGCACCCTGATCCGGTTCCAAGATCGAGTATCGACAGCGCTTGGTGTTTATCGCGCCGGGCGAGTACCGCCTCAATCAGACATTCAGAATCATCGCGCGGGATCAGCACATCCGGGTTGACGCGAAACTCAAGGCTCCAGAATTCTTTGACGCCGGTGATATAGGCGACCGGTTCACCCGCCGCCCGGCGTTTGATGAGGCCGGCAAATATCTTCGCCTGGTCAGCCGGCAATGGGTCGTCAGATTTTGCAATTAATCCCGCACCGTCGAGCCCGCTCGCTAGTTTTAATAAAACCCGTGCATCAAGCATCGGTGTTGGCGCGGCTTTGAGTTGCGCGGCGGCCTCGCGCAGCGCCTTGCCCAATGTCAGCGCGTCTGACACCTCACTGGTCATCGCTCAGAGTCTGACTCAAAATTAGGTGTTTGAGAACACACTTTATAACTTGTCATCACCGGGCTTGTCCCGGTGATCCAGAGTCTAAAGTGAGGCGCTTGCCGTTCTGGATTGCCGGAACAAGTCCGGCAATGACAGGGATGCATATGCGCTCTCACCGGCCATCACTTTGCATTTCCGCAAGCCGGTCGGCGCGGTCCTGAGTGATTAGCGCGTCGACCAATTCGTCGAGCGCGTTGCCAGCGATAATTTCATCGAGCTTATAGAGGGTGAGGTTGATGCGGTGATCGGTCACCCGGCTTTGCGGATAATTATAGGTGCGGATGCGCTCTGAACGGTCGCCTGAGCCGACCATGGTTTTGCGTTCGGCGGCGCGCTCGGCGTCTACGCGGGCGCGTTCGGCGTCATAAAGTCTCGCACGCAATACCTGCATCGCCTTGGCTTTGTTCTTATGCTGAGATTTTTCGTCCTGCTGAATGACGACGAGCCCGGTCGGAATGTGGGTAATGCGCACGGCAGAGTCCGTTGTGTTGACGGATTGCCCGCCGGGACCCGACGCGCGAAACACATCAATCCTCAAATCACTGTCATTGACCTCAATATCAACTTCTTCCGGCTCCGGCAGGACGGCGACGGTTGCGGCGGAGGTGTGCACGCGGCCTTGGGTTTCCGTCGCCGGCACGCGTTGCACCCGGTGGACGCCGGATTCAAACTTCATCCGTGCAAAGACGCCATCGCCCGTGACGCTTGCCTGGATTTCCTTATAGCCGCCAATCTCCGCCTCTGACGCGGACAGGACCGTTACCTTCCAGCCCTGAAGCGATGCAAAGCGCTGATACATGCGGAACAAATCCCCGGCGAAAAGCGCCGCCTCATCGCCGCCAGTGCCGGCGCGCACCTCAAGAATAACTGAGGAATCATCGGCCTTGTCTTTCGGCAGCAACATGATCTGCAAATCGTGCTCAAGACCTGGCTCTTGTTCTTTCAGTTCCGCCAACTCGTCCTTGGCCAGCGCCGCCATTTCGCCATCCTCGCCCTCGGACAACTCCTGCAACTCAAGAAGCTGGGCGCGAAGCGACGACAGCGCCCGCGCTTTTTCAACAATGTCTTTGAGCTCGCCATGTTCTTTCGACAGCCGGATGATCACGTCCGACTCAGTGACCGTCGACATCTCCGCCTCGATTTTCTCGAACCGGTCAATCAGCGCTTCAATTTTTTCCTGCGGGATCAAACATCCGCTCCGTTTTATAGGGCGTTAAAAAACGCGCGGAAAAATTCCCGCGCGCTGTCTCAAAATCGCAAAGCTACTCTGCCGCGACAGATTGCTTTTCTTCTTCTGCCTGAATTTCAGCCGCCCGCTTTTCAACCAGTTCAACCAGATGGTCAACGATCTGGTCATTATCTATGCGGTGGTCAATCTCGCCATTGAGGTAAATCATGCCATGTTCTTTACCCGCGCCGCCGCCGGTAAAAGCGATGTCGGTCTCTCTCGCCTCGCCCGGCCCGTTGACGACACAGCCAATGACCGACAGCGACATCGGCGTTGTGATATGCGCCAACCGTCCCTCAAGCGCTTCTACGGTTTCAATAACATTGAACCCCTGACGCGCGCAGGACGGACAGGAAATCACATTGACGCCGCGATGGCGCAGGCCCAGTGATTTTAAAATATCAAACCCGGCTTTAATCTCTTCAACCGGGTCAGCGGAAAGCGATACGCGGATGGTGTCTCCAATGCCAGCCCAAAGCAAATTGCCCATGCCGATAGCGGATTTTACCGAGCCGATGCGAAGCCCGCCAGCCTCGGTGACGCCGAGATGCAACGGGCAGTCAATCGCCTCGCCAAGCGCATGATAGGCCGCCACCGTCAGGAACACATCAGAGGCTTTGACTGAAATTTTAAATTCGTGAAAGTCATTGTCCTGAAGAATGCGCGCATGGTCGAGCGCGCTCTCGACCATCGCATCCGGACAGGGTTCGCCATATTTCTCCAGCAGGTCTTTTTCGAGCGAACCGCCATTGACGCCGATGCGCATCGAGCAGCCATAATCTTTCGCCGCCTTAATCACCTCGCGCACCCGGTCGGCCGAGCCGATATTGCCGGGGTTAATGCGAAGGCACGCAG
>JAJFFZ010000102.1 GCA_021776395.1 Hyphococcus sp.
TGGGGGAGTAATGGGCGTCGCGGTTCAGGCGGCGCGCACGGTGACGTTTTTTCAAAAGAAAACCGGCCATCTCCTGTTTCCGGGGCGGGCCCATTGCGGCGGCGTTGATGTCGCCGATATCGGCATTACCGCCGAGCACGCAGCGCAGATTAAACCGGCGACTTTTGAAAACCAGCCGCCGGTTTGGAGCGCGCAGTTCCCCCGTCCGGGCTGGCAGGCGCATAAATACGCCCGGGGTCATGTGATGGCGGCCTCAGGCGGGCCGAACCAGACCGGCGCGATAAGGCTGGCGGCCATGGGCGCGTTGCGCATTGGCGCCGGCGCCGTCACGGTGCTGGCGCCGCGCGCGGCGGCGGGCGTGCATAGCGCGCACCTCACCGCGATTATGTTGCGCGAGGCCGAGACGCCTGCGGAGATTAGCCACACGCTACAGGGTGCGGATAAACACCCGATGGCCGTCATCATCGGCCCGGCGGCGGGCGTTGGCGCCCAAACGCGCGACAAGGTGCTGGCGATTTTAGCCTCGCGCGCAGCGGCGGTGCTGGACGCGGACGCGCTCACCAGTTTCGCCGACGACCCGGCGCGGCTGTTCGCGGCGCTGCGCGAGGGCGATGTTTTAACCCCGCATAGCGGCGAATTTGTGCGCCTGTTCGGCGATACCAGTAATGCGGACGGCAAGCTTGAAGCGGCGCGCGCCGCCAGCCGCAAAGCCGGGGCGGTGGTGGTGTACAAGGGCGCCGATACGGTGATTGCAGCGCCGGACGGGCGCGCGGCGATAAACGTCAACGCGCCGCCGGAACTTGCCACCGCCGGGTCAGGCGATGTCCTGGCCGGGTTTATCGCCGGCTTGCACGCCCAAGGCATGGACGGGTTTGAAGCCGCCTGCGCCGGCGTGTGGTTCCATGGCGCGGCCGGTCAAATGGCCGGGCCCGGCCTCATCGCAGAAGATTTGCCGAGCGCCATCCCGGCGGTGCTGCGGTCATTGTTTTCGCCGCAAGAGCCTGCCGAGGCTGAGGCCGGGGACAAATGACGTCCTTCACGCACCGCCTATGCAACATCGGTCATAGGGAGAAGGCCTCGGCAAGGCGCTCTACAAAGCGCTGTTTGAGGCGCTGGCCGGGGCCGATATCCACCGCGCCTATGCGCTGATTGTCGCGCCCAATCCGGCCTCCGTCGCGCTGCATGAGGGCTTCGGGTTCGCCCATGTTGCGACTTTAAGCGCGGTCGGGCGGAAATTTGGTCGATTCCACGACGTTATGTGGTTCGAAAAGCGCCTGTGATGCTCGACAGGACCGGTTTGTCTGCTATAGAAACCGCCGAATTACGGGTCGCCGACGTTCCGGTTTTGTTGGGGCGCTGCGGCCCGCTTATTTATTGCGCGGCTTTTTTGAAGTTTGCGGATGTGGCGGAACTGGTAGACGCACCAGATTTAGGTTCTGGCGCCGAGAGGCGTGGAGGTTCGAGTCCTCTCATCCGCACCATTCGTAGCCGGCCCTGGCAAGGCGTTGGCGCGAGACGCGAAACACATACGAGCGGACTGTTCGGTCCGCCAAAGAATGACGACAGGAATGACAATGGAAGTTACGGAAAAAAGCGCAGAAGGCCTCGACCGGCGGTTTCTGGTCAAAGTACCAGCCTCAGAGCTCGATGAAAAACTGGTGGCGCGCCTGAAGGACATGAAAGGCCGCGTGCATCTGAAGGGCTTTCGCAAGGGCAAGGCGCCGGTCTCGTTCCTGAAGAAAATGTACGGCAAAGGCGTGATGGGCGAAATCGTCCAGGAAGTTGTCGCCGAGACCTCGCAAAAAGCCTTCACCGACCGCGACCTCCAACCGGCGTCGTCGCCGCATCCGCATTTCCATTCCGATATGGACGAAGTGATCGCCGGCAAGGCCGATCTTGAATATGATGTCCACGCGGAAATCCTGCCGAGCTTTGAGCCGGCCGATACGTCTGAGCTGGAACTGACGCGCCCGGTCGCGGAAGTCGCCGACGAAGAAATTGATGAAGCGCTGCAGCGCGTCGCCGACCAGCAAATCACCTATACGCCGCGCAAGGAAACCCAGAAGTCGAAAGACGGCGACAAGGCCACCATAGACTATGTCGGCCGCGTCGACGGTGAAGAGTTTGCCGGCGGCAAGGGCGACGGCGTCGATATCGTGCTCGGGTCAAATTCGTTTATTCCGGGATTTGAAAAACAACTGATCGGCGCCAAGGCTGGCGACGATGTTGAGGTGAAGGTGACCTTCCCCGAAGATTACAACGCCAATGATCTTGCCGGCAAGGAAGCAGTATTTGACGTCAAAGTCGTCGCGATCGCGGAGCCTGAAAAGGTCGAGATCGACGATGAACTGGCCAAGAAAGTCGGCCTGGAAGACCTCGCCGATCTCAAAGCGCGCATTAAAGAGCGCCTTGAGAATGAGAACGCCCAACATTCGCGGGCCCATGTGAAGCGCGCGCTGCTCGACAAACTTGACGACGCGCATGATTTCGATCTGCCCAACGGTATGGTTGACGCTGAGTTCGACCAGATCTGGCAGCAGGTGCAAGCCGCCGAGCTTGATGATGAGGACAAAGAAAAGTCCGAAGACGAGCTGAAGAAAGAATATCGCACAATCGCCGAGCGCCGGGTGCGTCTCGGCCTGGTGCTGGCGGAAATTGGCAAGCGCGCGGAAATTCAGGTGCCGCAGGAAGATTTGCAGCGCGAAATGATTAACATGG
>JAJFFZ010000103.1 GCA_021776395.1 Hyphococcus sp.
CAACCGGCGCGTCTTTGGCGGCATGGGTCGCAAGGTCGGTCAGAACCGGGCGGCTGAACTGCACCGGCACGGCGAAAATAAACGCCTCGCGCTTGCCCGCCTCGGACAAATCACTGGTGGCGCCAAGCGTCGGCGACAGGGGAACGCCAGCCAGGAATTCGGTGTTTTCATGGTCGCCGGCAATCGCCTCAACCACCGATGCCTCCCGCACCCACAGCACCGTATCGATACCGTTATGAGCACATAAATTAGCCAGCGCGGTGCCCCAGGCGCCGCCGCCAATCACCGCGATAGACGAAAAAGGCCGGGCTTTTTCCATAGACGCCTTGCAAAATGACGATTGAACAGTTTATATATTAGTCAGGCTTAAAAGTAATATCGTATGCCGACTACAAATCTAGATGAAACCGCAAGACAGATCCTGGCCGCTGCAAGCCGCCGGTTCCTTCATTACGGCTACAAGAAAACGACCATGTCGGAGATTGCAGACGACTGCAACATGTCATCGGGCAATCTCTACCGGTATTTTCCCTCAAAGCTTGATATCGCCGAGATGTTTGTCCGCGTGTTGCGTGGCGAGCAGGTCGATAACCTTCGCACAGTGCTCGACGCACCCGGCCGTAGTCCGTCCCAGAAAGTCCGCGATTTCTTTTTGTTGAAGTTCAAGCTTGCCTATGAGCGGTTTCATGACAACGCCAAAGCCTTTGAGCTGTCCTCAGAGTTGATATTGGAGCGCCCGAAAGTGGCGCTGGAATGGGAAAATGCTGAGGGGCGGGTGCTTGGGGAAATCCTTAGCGAAGGCAACGCCGATGGCAGCTTCGCCATAGATAATGTGCCGGCGATCACGAAGATTTTACAAAACGCCGCCTATCGCTTCACCAGCCCGGCGGTTTTTCACGAAACCGACGAAGAAGTGCTCGCGGCCGAGCTAAACGGCGTCATTGACCTGGTTTTAGACGGGTTTGCCTGGCGTTCAGCCCACCGGGATCATGGCAAAGCCGCCGCCGTTGGCAGCAGATCCTAAGCAGTATCTAGCGTGATTTTGTTGCTTTCAAGGCTTGGCTGGATATGGCCTGCCTTCTAAAAATGTTATAACCCATTGATAATGCTGATCTTCAGTAAATCTATGAGGTGATTTAGAAAAAACAGCATTGAAAAATGAATATTTACGGTATCGTTCATTGACAATTCTTCAGCGCGCTCCTATCTCTCTCTCATCGCCGCGGTGTTCTGAACGCAGGACTGCCGGGGCGGAAAAACAAGAAACGACACGATCAAAAAGATCAGAATGAAAAGAGAATACGCCATGACTACTTCCGCCAGAGACTTTGCCCTCAAAGCCGCCATTTCCCTCACACTTACAGGAATTCTCGGCGCCGCATTGTTCGGTTTTGCTGACTTCGCCACCCGCGGCGTCATCGCCTAACCAGCGACCACATAAGACCCCTGTCGCTGCGGTGGTTGTCCCCTCCCCTGTACGGACGCACCTCCCTAACCGCAGCGAATAAGAAGCGCGGAAACCGCCCCCCGGTTTCCGCGTTTTTTTTGTGCGGTGCAAGAGATATGGATGGCTCCGTTTGTTCAGCCGGCTAGCTGCAAATCGTAATAGAATTAGTTACATAAATATGGCCTAGCCATACCGGCCATACTTTGGCTTGATAGCTGGCCTTTCGTGCGTAATGCGCTATGGCCACATTCCCGCGCCCGCTGTTAACTAACAATTTGGATAATCGGATTATCACTGTGTTACGTACGTAGTTACATAATACGGAGCCGATCAGTATGTCCGCCTCGACCAGATTTTGCGTTGCCGTTCACATCCTGGCGGCGCTGGCGCTGCAGCGCGGCAAACCGGTGGCGTCAGAGGCGATTGCCGCCAGCGTCGGCACCAACCCGGCGGTGGTGCGCCGTCTCCTGTCGGACCTTGCCCGCGCCGGGCTCACCCGATCGCAACTCGGTAAGGGCGGCGGCGCGATGCTTGCCAAAGCGCCAAAGAAGATTTCCCTGTTGGAGATTTACCGCGCCATGGATGAGCCGGCGATCGTCGCCGCGCCGCGCAGCACGCCCGACCAGACCTGTCTGGTCGGGCGCAATGTCCAGCCAGCATTGCGCCGGGTGACCGATGCGGCGGAGGCGGCTTTTTTCGACGCGCTGGCGGGCGCCAACCTCAAGCAAATCGTCAAGGACATCAAAGCCGATAGTATAGCCGCTTAGGCTTTCGGGCCTTTACGTCCGCCGCCAATCTCAGCGCCCTCGGGCGGCGGCGCCAACGGCCAGCGGGCGCGCGGCGCCAGCGATAGCGCCTCGGTAATCGGCGGGGCCATACCGGCGGCGAGCCGCTCCGCCCCGGCCCAGGCGATCATCGCGCCATTATCAGTGCAATATTTTGGCGGCGGCGCAATCAGCGTCCAGCCATTGCATTCACAAACTGAACTCAGCATCGATTTGATAACGCTGTTCGCGGCAACCCCGCCAGCGATAACCAGCCTGCGGGGCTCGTCCTTTGCCGGCGCCATCTCCATCGCCCGCTCAGTGCGTTGCGCCAGATGGCGCGCGGCGGCGAACTGAAACGATGCGGCGATGTCAGCGATATCGGTCTGGCTCGGCGCGGCCATACTTTGCGCCGCCTCGCGCACCGCGGTTTTCAGCCCGGAAAATGAAAAATCACACCCGGCGCGACGCGCCAACGGTTTTGGAAAGTCATACCGGTCGGCACGGCCTGTCACTGCGGCGGCCTCAATGCGCGGACCGCCGGGCTGACCGAGGCCGAGCAGTTTCGCGGTCTTGTCAAAAGCCTCGCCGGCGGCATCATCGATGGTCGTTCCCAGCCGGCGATAATCTGCGAGCCCCGCGACCCAGATGAGCTGGGTATGGCCGCCGGAAATCAGCAGCAGCAGGTAAGGAAACCCCGCCGCCTCGGTCATCCGCGCCGACAGCGCATGGCCCTCCAGATGATTGATGGCGAGCAGCGGCTTTGAATGCGCCAGGCAAATCGCCTTTGCGGTGGTGAGGCCAACCATCACCCCGCCGACCAGACCCGGTCCGGCAGTGGCGGCAATAGCGTCAATATCATCAAACGACAGCCCGGAAGCGCCGATGGCTTTTTCAATCGTCACATCGAGCCGCTCAACATGGCTGCGCGCGGCAATTTCCGGCACCACGCCGCCAAAGGCCGCATGGTCGCCGTGGTCGGTCCAAACCTCATCGGATAAAATCTTGCAGCCGCCATCACCCTCGCGACGCACCACGGAAGCTGCGGTGTCGTCGCAACTTGTTTCAATCCCGAGAACGACCAAGTCTTTATGTGAGGATGAAACAGACAGCTTATGATACTCCGGGTGAATGAGCGCATGAACATCGCTAGAGCGCTCAAAGCAAGGGTTGCGCGCCTGATTTCACATCGGCGGCTTTTGTTCCGGGCATAAAACGAGTGCGGCGGCGAAACGTGTTTGAGGGTGGCGACGGCGAAGGACAATGATGCAAGTTTTGGTAACGAGGCCTGAGCCGGATGCAAGCGAATTTGCAGCTTTATGCCGTGAAAACGGTCTCGCGCCAGTGTTGTGTCCGCTGATGGAGGTGGTTTTCGAGGCCGCGGCGGTCGATTTGGAAGGCGTCGGCGCGCTTGCCTTCACCTCCGCCAATGGCGTGCGCGCTTTTACTGCCAACAGCGCGGACAAAACCCTGCCGGTTTTTGCAGTTGGCGAGGCGACCGCTCAAACCGCCGCTGACGCTGGCTTTGATGCGGTCAAAATCGCCGGCGGCGATGTTGAGGCGCTTGCCGGGCTGATTGGCGAGCATCGAGATAGCCTTTCCGGCGAGGTTCTACACATTGCGGGGGCGGCGCGGGCTGGCGATCTGATTGCGGCGTTGAATGCGCAACGTATCGCCGCCCGGCGGATGACGCTTTACACGATGCGTGAGGCGGAGGCGCTGCCGCTCGCCATCGTGTCGACGGATGCGGACTGGGCGGCGTTTTTCTCACCGCGAACGGCGGCGTTATTTGCAAAGCTCGTCTATAGCGCCGGTGCAGGCGAACGGTTCGGTAATATGCGCGCGGCATGTTTGAGCAATGCGGTGGCTGAGGCGGCGGGCGCGATGGCGTGGCGCTCGGTGCATGTGGCTGGCGCGCGCAATGCGGCGGCGATGGTCGCGTTGATGAAGGACCTTGAGAGCCAAACGCGCGGCGCGTAACAAGACGCCAAGCGCGGGCGAGGTAAAAGGCGGCCAATGACTGACGACAAGAAACATCAAGACAAGGACGCACCGGTAGAGGCACCCTCTGACGCGCGCCCCTCTGACGCGACATCGTCGATTCCGGAAGTGGAAGCGGAAATTGTCGGCGAAGATGAGGCGCCCCGGCCTGGCGCCGGTTTTGACGATGGCGAAGAGACCGTCGCGAACGAGACGATTGCAGACAAGGCCGCCCCGGCGCCGCCGAAATCATGGCTGACGCCAGGGGTGATTTTGCTTACCGCCTTCGTCCTTGTGGCGGTGGTGGTTGTGGTTTGGCGCCTGCAATCGGGCGGTGAAGGCGAGGTTCAAACGCCGCCGTCTGTGGCGGCGCAAGATGGCGCCGCTGTTGATGACGATCAGGTTGAGCAAACGCCGGACCGCACGGAGAGCGAGCCGGCGCTGCCGACAAATGACGGCGTTGACGCAGATAAAATAACCAATGATGGCGGCGATATAATAAAACAGGCTGTGGCTGAAGCGGTTATCGATGAGAATCTTCAGCAGACGGATGATATATCTTCATTACCGCTTGCAGACGACGAAAAAATAAATGCGCGCCCTCTGGGCGAGGGGTTGAAAGATGCGCTTCAGGCCCCCGGCGAGGCGTCTGAGCGCGACGTTGAGTTGCCGCAAGACGCGCCGATGAAGTTTGAGTTTGAGGATGACGCCGCCTCTCTACCGCAGACGGATACGCCTGCCGCCGACGAGCCGCCAGCGCCGTTGATTGAGGAAGCCGCAGCTTCCCCCGATGCAGCGCCCGTCAGCGCAGATACCGCCAAAATCGAAAATGATATGGGCGCGATAAAGGAAATTATCCGGTCGGAAACCGCAGAAATTGCCGCTGCGCTGGATGCGGAACGCGCCCGTTCCGCCGCGCTGGAAGACGAGATAGCCGCCCTGCGCCAGGATTTTGCCGCCGCGCTTGATGAGCGTGATGCGCGCGCCGCCGCGCAATGGTCATCGCTCCGCGCTGACCTCGATAAAATCCAGAATGTCGACGGCGTCGCCCCGGCGCAGCTTGCCGCCGGCATTGTCGCGTTGAGCGCGCTGGAGCGGGCGGTAAATGCAGGCGCGCCATTTGTGCGCGAGCTGGATTTGCTTGCCAACATCGCACCGGATGCGCCGGCGATCCGCACTTTGCGGCGCCATGCCGAAAGCGGCGTGCCGACGCTTTTAGTGCTGCAAGAGGGTTTTGGCGCCGCGGCGCGTGCTTCTCTCGCGGCGGCGGGGGTTGAAAAACACGGCGCTATTGCCGCGCGGCTGATGGGCCTCATTAGCGTGCGCCCCGCCGAACCGGAAGCCGGCGACAGCCCGGCGGCGATTATTTCCAGAGCCGAGGATGCGGTTCAACAAAACGACATCGCGCGCGCGTTAGATGAGCTCAGCGCCTTGCCAGAGCCGGCGCGCGAGGCGATGCGCGGATGGCTGGAACAGGCGCAAGCGCGCGCCGAGGCGGAGACGGCGGCAGCGGCGCTGGGCGAGCGCTTCACGGCTCAGAACGGGAAATAGGCGGCGCGTCATGATACGTATATTAATCTTTTTACTGACGATTGTCTTGTTCGCCGGGTCAATCACCTATTTTGCGAGCCTCGACAGCCGGATTGTCGGCGAGGCTTTCGGTTACCGGTTTGACGGCCCGTCGGGGTTGATTGTCGGGGCCTTGTTTGCAGCTTTTCTGCTGGTGATTTACATCACCCACAAGTTCAAAGACATCATGGCGCTGCCGGGAAAAATCAAAGCCCGCGACAAAGAGGTCCGGCGTGGTCGCGGCATTGCCGCGCTCACCAGAGGGTTGGAAGCGGTTGCAGTGGGGGACGCGGCGGATGCGGCGCATCATGCAAAAGTCGCCCAGCGCCATCTCGATGATTTGGCGCTGACCCGGTTGCTGGGCGCCCAGGCCGCGCATTTAAGCGGCGATGAGGCGGCGGCCAGAGTTGCTTACACGGCGATGCTGGAAGCGCCGGAGACGGAGTTTTTGGGCTTGAAAGGGCTCTACCTGCAAGCCATGGCCAAGGGCGACCTCGCGGCGGCGCGCGAGCACGCCGAGCGGGCGTTTGGCTTGCGCTCCAATGCGCGCTGGGCGTTTGACAGCGTCATCGAGCTGGGGCTGGAGCGCGGCGCCTGGGGCGACACGCGCGATGCGATCGCCCGCGGCCGGCGCAACAATTTAATCGCCGCCGACAAAGCCGACCGCGCAACCGCAGCGCTCTTAACCGCGGATGCTTATGCGGCGTTTCTCGGCGACGACAAGAAAACCGCGCTAACCGATGTCGAAGCGGCGCTGAAACTGGCGCCGTCTTTCGCGCCTGCCGCTGCGCTCGCCGCCCGGCTTTATGGCGACGCCGGCAAGGTCGGCAAGGCGGCGAAAATTATCGAACTGGCGTTTACAGCGCAGGCCCATCCCGCTTATGTGCAAATCTATGATAGGCTTTATACGGATGAAGGCGCTGAGAAACGCGCCGAACATTTGCGCAAGCTTGCCGCCAAGAACCCGTCTAGCCGCGAGGCGAAGCTTTTGGAGGCGCGCGCCGACAACCTCCTTGGCGAATGGACCAGCGCGATTAAGGCGCTGGAGCCGCTATTGACCGGCGCGCCGACAGCGCTTGAATATTCGCTGATGGCGAGCGCCGTCGCCGGGCTTGGCGGCGAGGAGGAGGCCCGCATCTGGCTGGAGCGCGCCGCCGCTGCGCCGCGCGATCCGCGCCCCGGCGCTGAGGGTGAGTTTCACTTCACCCGTGAAGGCTGGGCCCGGCTGGTGCGCGACTATATGGATTTTGCCCGTCTCGCGCCGCCGCCGCTGGAAGATATTGCCGCCGGCGTCTCAGCCGAAGAAATCCGCCTCCTGACGGCGCCAAAGGCGCCAGCGCCCGCCGCGGCGCCAGATGCGACGTCAGTTCAGGGCGATGACGAAGACGTTGCACAAGAGGGCTCGCCGCCCGAGCCAGCAACACCGGCGGGTGAGCCCGCGCCAGAGCCTCCGCAAGACGGGGATGGCCTCATGGCTGACGACGAAGATGTCGAACGCATCGCCGCCGAGGCTAGAAAAGTCTCATAGGGCGCGATTGCGCCAGCCTATTCAGCCGCGTCCTTGTTGACGTCGTCTGTATCGTCATTGGCCGCCTTCGGACCGGGCCCGTTATCAACGGTCTCGTCTTTGGCGGGTGCTGTCTCAGCAACTTCTGCGGCGGCTTTCTCCGCCGCTTTCGTCTCGCGCTCAGTGCGCTTTTGTTCATCGCGCTCTTGCGCCGCGCGTTTTTTTAACTCGCGCTTGGAAGGTTCCGGCTGTGGCGTCTCTTTGGCTTTGGCCAGTGCTTCGAGCCCCTCTTCTGCAAGCGTTTTGACGGCTAAGAAATTTATCTTGCCGGTGCCCTGAACCGGCATTTCGTTAACGCAGATAATTTTCTTCGGCACCGCAAGTTCTGCAACGCCGTGAGATTGCGCCCAGGCGAGAAGCAAATCACGCGGCGCCGAGCAGCAATCCGTCACCAGAATAATCTGCTCGCCTTTCCTGGCGTCAGGCAGGATCGCCGCCGCGTGGAGATTGTCCGGCCACACCGCGGAGGCGCAGTTTTCAACCACCGCCAGCGACACCATCTCGCCGCCGATTTTTGCAAACCGCTTCAGCCGGCCGCGAATAGAGACATATCCCTCGTCGTTAATCGTCACGACATCGCCGGTATCATGCCAGCCATCTTCGAGCGGTTTGATGACGCCGGGCGCGTCAGCGGTGATGTAGCCTTTCATGATGTTGGGCCCGCGCACATGCAATCGCCCAGCATTTTCAAGGCCTTCCACCGGTTCAAGCCGCGCCTCAACGCCCGGCAGCAAGCGGCCGACCGTGCCGGAACGGATATCGCCGGGTTGATTGGCGGCCAGCACGGGCGAGCCTTCAGTGACGCCGTAGCCTTCTAAAACCTCAAAGCCAAACCGCCTTAGCGCCGCGGCGCGGGTTTCATCGCGGACCCGCTCTGCGCCGCAAACCGAGATCCGCAACGACGACATCGCGCCGTCGGCGCTGGCGCGCATATATTGCGAAAGGAACGTGTCGGTCGCAAATAATACCGTCGAGCCAGTTTCCAATATCCGTTTAGGGATGATTTTTGTTTGTAGCGGCGAGGGATGCAGCACCACGCGGTGGCCGTTGAGGATCGGCCACAAAGAGCCAGCGGTCAGTCCGTAACAGTGGAAGGTCGGCAGCGGGTTAAAGAAAACATCGCTCGGCAATAGGTCCACATGCGCTGTGATTTGCTCGGTATTGGCGATGATGTTGCGGTGAGAAAGCACCACGCCTTTTGGCGTTCCTTCCGTACCCGACGTAAACAGAATGACCCCGGGCTCATCATAATGCGGCTGCGCGGCGAGCAGTTTTGGCAGATACGGCCCGAGCACCGCCAGCGCCTTGTCACGTTTGGTGACCTCGCCGCGGAGGTCTTCAAGATAGATAATATCGACCGCCTGGCTGAGCTCATCAATCAGGTCTTGCAGATTGGCGATGTCGATAAATTTCTTGGCGGTGATGATGCGGCTCACCTCGGCGGTTTTGCAGGCGAGCAAAAGATTGCGCGCGCCGGAAGTGAAGTTGAGCATCGCCGGCACGCGTCCGCGCGACAGCAGCGCAAAAAAGGCGATCAACGAACCGGCGCCGGTTGGCAGCAAGATGCCGACCCGCTCTTTTTTCGCCATCTTGCGCGCCATCGCCCCGCCAAGCGCAAAAGCCGCGCGGGTGAGCTCTTTAAAGGTGAACTCTTTGCCGTCGCCGTCGATCAGCGCGACGGTGGCGCCGCCGCTTTTGCGGGCGCGGCTCAGAAAGGCGGAAAATATCGCCCGCTTCGATCGGCGCTCAACGCGCTTGACGGGATCGCCCATAAGTTCTGCCCTTTCGTTGAGGGGCCCAGCGTCGGGCGAAAAAGTGGAAACCGGTTTTTCGCAAGATCCGGCGCGCAACAAAGAATCTAGATCATCGGGCGATCCCTCTTAAATCGCCTGATGATCTAGCGTAACCGATCATCCGCGCGCGCGCAAAGGCGTTCAGGCGGCCTCGATTTCCGCGAGGATCGCGCGGGCGGCGCTGGCGCGGTCGTCAGCGGCGACAATTGGCCGCCCGACCACCAGATAATCGGCGCCAGCGGCGATAGCGTCGGCCGGCGTGGCGATGCGGCTTTGATCGTTGGCGTCAGCGCCGGCGAGGCGAATGCCCGGGGTGACAATCGTTAACGCATCGCCAAACCGCGCCCGGATCGCGGCGGCTTCTTGGGCCGAAGCGATAACGCCGTCGGCGCCCGCCTCGGCGGCAAATTCGGCGCGCTTTAAAACCAGCGCCTCAACCGTCATATCAATGCCGGACTGGCGAAGACTGCTGCGGTTGAGACTGGTCAAGACGGTGACGCCCAGAATTTTCAAGCGCGCATCATCGCCGCGCCCCTCGACGGCGCCTTTCAAAGCATCCGGCTCGGCATGGACGGTGAGAAAATCGCCGCCAAGCTTGCAGATGCTTTTCACACCGCGTTCCACCGTCGCGCCGATATCGTGAAATTTAAAGTCGAGGAACACCTTTTTGCCTTCGCCGGAAAGGCGTGTCGCCAGCGCCAGCCCGCCAACCGGCATCAGCTGATAGCCGATTTTATAAAACCCGCCAGCCGGGCCAATGGCGTCAATCGCCTCTTGCGCCGCCTCAGCGGTCGGCAGGTCAAGCGCGATGATCAGGCGGGTATGGGCGCTCATGCAGGAGCCTTTCGTTTTGTTTTGCGTTTCGGTCGGGCGGATTTCAGCTTTGGCGTATTGGCCATTTTGCGTTTGGGTTTTGCCGGCTTTTTGGCTTCGCTGTTAAAGACTTTATCTTTGTAAAGACAAAGGTCGACAATCGTGCAGGCGTCGCAATCGGGCGTGCGCGCCTTGCAGATATACCGGCCATGCAGGATCAGCCAGTGATGGGCGTGGCGCTTAAACTCCGGCGGGGTGATTTTTTCCAGCCCGGCCTCGACTTCCAGCGGGTTTTTCCCGGGCGCGAGGCCGGTGCGGTTCGACACCCGGAAAATATGCGTATCGACGGCGATGGTCTCCGCGCCGAAGGCGACATTCATCACTACATTGGCGGTCTTGCGGCCGACGCCGGGCAGCCGCTCCAGCGCGTCGCGGGTCTGCGGCACGGCGCCGTCATAATCGGCCAGCAGCATTTTCGACAGGCCGATTACATTCTTGGCCTTGTTGCGCCACAGCCCGATGGTCTTGATGTAATCGCCGAGCTTTTTCTCGCCAAGCGCGACCATCGCCTGCGGCGTATCGGCGACCGCGAAGAGTTTTTTGGTGGCCTTGTTCACCCCCTCATCGGTCGCCTGCGCCGATAGGGCGACGGCGACAACGAGCGTGAACGGGTCTTTATAATAAAGCTCGGTTTGCGGTTCCGGCGTATGCTCCGCCAGGCGTTGAAATAACACTTTTGCATTGGCTCTGGTCATTTTCCGGGACATGGGGCGCTTTCGTTATGCGCGGCGACCATAGCGCTAACCGCGCGGGCGTAAAGTTTCCAGGCAGCGGGAATTGCCGCCGCGCCCGCCCGCGACTATGCTTGGCCCATGCGTCGCGTATCAGACATTGAGACCATGCCGCCAGCAGCGAAGGGGCGCGCCTCATCAAGCTCCGGCCTTGAAGATATCACCGGCGCCGAGGCGCCAAGCCTGTTTGACGCCGTTCTCTATCCTAACCGGTCTTTGCCCAATGCCGGGTTTGTTGCGGTGATGAGCATCGTGATCGGGGCCAATATCGTTTTTGGGACGTTTTTTTACGCCATCGGCGCCTGGCCGGTGATCGGCTTTTGCGGGCTTGATATTTTCCTCGTCTGGGCCGCCTTCAAGCTCAGCTACCGCCAGGGGCGTTTGTGCGAGCGGGTGCGCGTGACGGATGAAGAGATGTGGGTCGCGCGGGTGTTGCCCTCAGGCCATGAAACCCGCTGGCGCCTGGCGCCGTTCTGGACCAGGGTCGAAATTGACGATCCGGTGCGCCATGAAAGCCAGGTGCGTGTGACGTCGAAAGGCAAAACCCTTATTCTCGGCGCGTTTCTGTCGCCGCCGGAGCGGGGCCGTTTTGCGCAGGCCCTGTCTAACGCCTTGGGCGCGGCGCGGTCTTAGTTTAAAGCGTGTTGCCAGTTAGTTGTCGGATAGTCCCAAATGGTCTGGTTTTTTGTCATCATAACGGTCGCGCTGGTCGGCGCAGGGGCCTATTATTGGCGCTGGCGGCGGATGATTGCCGCCGAGGTTGCTGAAGGCGCGGCTATTGAATGGGCGCATCTGCAAAAGCATGAGCCGGAATTTTTGGCGGACGTGAGCGAGGAAAAATTCCGCGAGATTTATGCGCTGGTGCACACGCCGCGCTTTCCGGGCTATGTGCTGGCGATGACGGTAACGTTCTTTGCTTCGCTGCCGGTGACTTTTGCGGCCCTGGTTCTGGTGCTTTGGGTCGCGCAGGCCGTTGGCGCCGTGCCGGAGCCGGTCGATGTCGCCAATCGTTTGTTGCTTGACGAGGGCCGGCTGATTTTCTTCCGCGAAACGCCGCCGGAAGCGGCGCTTTATTATCTCCGCGATGTTTCCGGGTTTTATTATTTCTTCGGCGTCTTAACCGTCTGGCTCGGCATAGTCGCCTTTTTCATGCGCCGGTATCATCGCAACCGCCCGGGCTATCTGCGCGATGAAATCATCCGCACCCGCGAGTAAACAGGAGGCATAGTTGCAATTTCTTCACACCATGGTCCGCGTCCGCGACCTCGATATTTCACTGGATTTTTACTGCAACAAGCTCGGCCTGGTGGTGGTGAACCGCTTTGAGAACGAACATGCGCGGTTCACGCTGGTGTTTCTTAGCGCCCCGGATGATGTCGCGCGCGCCAAAGACGACCAGGCGCCGCTGGTAGAGCTTACCTATAATTGGGACACGGAAGACTATGATGGCGGGCGCAATTTTGGCCATCTCGCCTATCGGGTCGATGATATTTACGCTTTGTGTCAACGCCTGATGGATGGCGGCGTCACCATCAACCGACCGCCGCGCGACGGGCATATGGCGTTTGTGCGCTCGCCTGACGGCATCTCAATCGAGCTCCTGCAAAAGGGCGAGGCGCTTCGTCCCCAAGCGCCCTGGGCGGAGATGGAGAACACAGGAAACTGGTAATCTTGGCCGAGTTCTTTATTGCTTCTTTAATACGCATCAGCCGATAAAAACTGTAATATTCAAAAGGCTTATTGATGACGGAAATCTCCGTTTCTCTTAACCACGTCAGCAAACGCTACGGCGCCTTCACGGCGGTCGATGACCTATCCTTTGAAGTGGCGAAAGGCGAAATCTATGGGTTTTTAGGGCCCAATGGCGCCGGCAAAACCACCACTTTGCGGATGATGCTCGATATTATCAGCCCGACTTCCGGCAGCCTGGAAGTCCTCGGTTCGACATCGGCCATCACCGTGCGCCAGCGGATTGGCTACCTCCCCGAAGAGCGCGGGCTATACCGGAAAATGAAGGCCGCTGAATCGATTGCCTATTTTGCGCAGCTGCGCGGGGTTCCAAAAAAGAAAGCCTATGCCAAAGCCTATGAGCTGCTCGAGCAATTCGGGCTGGAAAAATTTGCCCGCTCCAAAACCGAAGCACTGTCCAAGGGCATGGCGCAAAAGGTTCAGCTGTTGACCACCATCGCCCATGAGCCGGAGCTGCTTATTCTTGACGAGCCGTTTTCCGGGCTTGACCCGATTAACCAGCAGACGCTGGAAGAAATGATCAGACATCAAAGTGCAAACGGGCGAACCATCATTTTTTCAACCCATGTGATGCAGCATGCCGAACGCCTATGCGACCGTTTCTTGATTATCGCCGAGGGCCAAAAACGGTTTGAGGGCGCCCTTGGCGAGGCGCGCGCCGCTTTCGCCCAGCGCTTGCATGTGCGCACCGACGCTTCTGCACAAGCGTTAAGGGCGCTTGGAGGCGTGTTGGACATTCGCGTTGAAGAGGCGGCGCGCGAAGGCGAAGAGACGACGTATGAAATCGAGCTTGAAGACGGCGCCGATCCGCAGGAATTTTTGAAAAAAGCCGTTGCCGCCGGCATCGCCATCACGCGCTTTGAACAGGCCGGAGCGACGTTGCACGATATTTTCGTGGCGCTTGCCGGCGATGAACACGACGCCGCGCAAACGGGCGGCGCGATTTTGCACAAGGCGGCGGCGGAATGAACGCGATCCGCCTCATCGCCTGGCGCGAATACAAGCAATATGTGTTCTCAAGGGGTTTTTTGCTGTTTCTCGTGCTGTTTCCCATGGGCATGGTTCTCATCGGCGGCGCCATGGGTCTGCTGGAGCGCTCCAAGCCGACCCGGCATTTTGTCGTCTATGATGAAACCGGGTTGTATACAGACGATATCGATCGGGAGATTGCACGGCGCCATTTGCGCGCGTCGATAAACCTCTGGGATATGTATCTCAGCGTTAACGCTGAAGCCGAAGCGCTTGAGGCGGGCTCTATCCCGGAGCCTTTTTCAGCGCCGGATTTAACCGATCGCCGGGTTAGCGCTTTTGAAGAAGCGGGCGGGTTTGATGCGGCGGCCACAGTAGCGGCGCCATTTTTAAAGCCCGGCGCGCCCGCATTCACGCAGCCAAAGCAGGTGTTTCGCCGGATTGCGTTGCCGGCGGAGGCGGCGAGGGCGACCAGCCTTGCGGGGGTGGAAGAAGCCTTGCGGCCCTATCTTCTGGAGCAACGCCGGGCGCCGGTTAGCGGTGATGACGATGGCGCGAAATTGTTTGCGGCGATATTAATTCCGAAGGGTTTCGGCGCCGGCGAGGATGCCGCGCCCGCGCAATATTGGAGCCGCAACCTCACCGACCAGGCGCTGGAGGCTATCGTCACCTCCGCGCTTAATTCAGCGTTGCAGCGCCAGGCCATCATCGATTTCGGATTGCCGCAAGCCGCGCTTGACGAAGTGGCGGAGATTGACGCGCCGGTCTCGGCGTTTCGCCCCGACCGGGCGCCGGGCAAGGGCGAGCTTGGCATGAAGGACAGAATTGAAACCGCGCTGCCGGCGGTCCTCACCTATATGCTGTTGATCATTATTTTTGGCGTCGGCAATTTATTGCTGACCAACACGATTGAAGAACGCTCCAACAAAATCGTTGAAATCCTGCTCTCCTCGGTCACCGCCAACCAGCTGATGATGGGCAAACTCATCGGCATCGCCGCTGTCGGCCTCACCATGCCGACGATTTTTCTGCTCGGCGGATTAGGTACGGCCGTCGCTGCCGGCGGCGACAGCAATATTATGGGGATGGCGTTTGAAACCTTGTTTTCGACCAATCTTTTGTTGGTCTATGTGTTCTATTTTCTCTGCGCCTATCTGATTTTTTCAACCATCTTTCTGGCGATCGGCGCGGTCTCCAACTCCTTGCAGGATGCGCAATCCTATATGGGGCCGGTGATGCTGTTGGTGTTTGCGCCCCTGCCGTTCATGATTTTAGTTTTTGAAAACCCCAACGGCCTGGTCGCCAGCATCCTCACATGGATACCCATCTACACCCCCTATGCGGTGATGATGCGGGCAGCAGCCTCGCCGCCAATGTGGGAGATACTCGGCGCCACCGCGCTGATGCTCGCCTTCACAACCTTCCTGATACGGATTATGGGGCGGATATTCCGCCAGGCGATCCTGCAAGCCGCGCCGCCAAAAATCCGCGAAGTCTGGAAACTGGCGCGTAAGGAAACAGCTTAGCGGCCGTCTTTGTTTGGTGTTGGGCCATTGAGGACGGTGGGCTGATGGAAATAACGTCTGTAACTTAGTTGAGAAATATAGAAAGCGCGCGTTCGAGGGTAACTCACAATGAAAAAGGCTCTATTCAGAATCGGTTTCGGAATCTTTGCTGGTGCATCATTCTACATTGTGATGTCTATCTTAATAACAGCGCTCAAATGGGGAGGGATGATTGAAGTGGGTGTGGACAATGGCGACGTTCAATTCTCGCTAATTGTTCTCTCGGTTGTTGCTTCAATCGCTACGTGGTGGAGATTTCGGTAGCCTGTTGAAAATGATGTCTGAGTAAGTTTATGACGTCAGCTTCCAGCTGAACACCCATCAGCCTGCCGAATACCTACTGCGCTGCGTCGCCTTCAGCCCGATAGATAAACTTGCGGTCGCAATAGCCGCATTCGGCATCGCCGTCTTCCAGCGAATACCACACCAGCGGATGGCCAAGCGGGCCGCCGCCGTCGCAGGAGATGCGGCGTTTATCGACATAGATAATTTCCGGGTCCGGCGTGGGGGTGGTTTTGGTATCGCTCATGACGCGGCTCATTTCTGTTGTTTAAACTGCATTGCAGACGTCAAATCAGTTCGTCAAGGGCGCCGCGACGTTGACCTTCGCGCCGCGCGTGATGATATGAGCACTTCAACTGTTTGAAAGCCCCCTTATGAGCCAAAACCCCGATAGCAGCGATTACGCCATCGCCGCGCGCGGCGTCAGGAAAATCTATGCCGGGACGAAAAAATCACCGCCGAAGGAGGCGCTCCGGGGTATTGACCTGATGATCCCGCGCGGGTCGATCTTCGGGCTGTTGGGGCCGAACGGGGCGGGCAAATCGACCTTCATCAATATTCTTGCCGGTCTGGTGCGCAAGAGCGAAGGCGCGGTCTCGGTCTGGGGTTTCGACATCGATAAAAACCCGCGCCAGTCGCGCGCCGCCATCGGGATTGTGCCGCAGGAAATCAACATGGATGTGTTCTTCACGCCGAAAGAGGCGTTGGAGATACAAGCCGGGCTTTACGGCGTCGCCAGGAAAAACCGCCGCACCATGGAAATTCTGGACGCGCTCGGCCTCGCCGATAAGGCCGATGCTTATGTGCGCCAGCTATCGGGCGGCATGAAGCGCCGGCTCCTGATCGCCAAGGCGATGGTGCATTCGCCGCCGATCCTGGTGCTTGATGAGCCGACGGCGGGCGTCGATATCGAGCTGCGCAAGCAGATGTGGGAATATGTGCTGGAGCTGCACGAGGCTGGCGTCACCATTGTTCTGACCACGCATTACCTCGAAGAAGCGCAAGAACTGTGCGATCAAATCGCCATCATTCACGAAGGCGATGTGGTTGCGTGTGAGCCCACAGAAAAGCTGATTGCCTCGCTCGACCGCAAAACCTTGATGGTGACGCCGGTAGCGGAGATTGCCGCAGCGCCGGACTTGTCTCCCTATCAGGCGGAACTAACCGCGGACGGGCGCCTGGCGATCCCATATCAGCCAAGCAAGGCGCAGGTTGCGGAGATATTAGAGCATGTCTCAGCCGCCGGTATCGGGGTTAAAGATCTGTCAACGGATGAGGCTGACCTTGAAGATGTCTTCCTTGAGCTGACTTACAAAACCACCAAAAAAACCGCCTGAAACGGTTCACGCCTGGCCCCGCCAAGGTTTGCCGGCGATAACATCACCAACGGCATGCGTGCGCAGCGCCGCCGCCACCTCCGTTGGGTCTCCCTTTAGCTGGTCCGGTGAAATGGCCGGCCCAAAAGCGATCTTATAGGGCTTGCCTTTCTTGTTGAGCAATTCGTGAAACAGCGTCACGTCGCGCAATTCTTCGTTGAGTTTCCAGAACCAGTAATAAAGCCACGAGTTGCGCGCGGTGATATGCGCCGGGACAATCGGGCAGTCATATTTGCGTGCGAAAACCGCAACCGATTGCAGCCATGCCTGTTCGGTGAGGACTTTCTCGTCATTCATAAAAGCCAGCCGGCCGGAGGGAAACAGGACCACGCATTTCTCGGCGTTGAACGCGCGGATGGCGGAGACCAGCGTCTCGCGCGAGCGCAGGCGGGTGCGTTTATCCGCCACCCACTCGACCGGAATAATCATGTCGTCAAGCCCGGGTGCGGCGCGCAATGCATCGCGGTTGGCAAAAAATGTCATATCCGGGCGGCGCCCCTTCAGCGCATCATACATCGCCACGCCGTCGGGAATGCCGGTCGGGTGGGTTGAGGCAATCAGTACACGGCCGGTTTCGGAAATATGTTCAAGCCCAGTGACGTCCATATCAAGGTGGAGAAGCGCGCTGATATGGTTGAAGACGCTGCGCGCAGGCATGGCGGCGATAGCGTCCGCCATCCGCACCGCGGGGCCATGGAGCAAGACAGGATATAAAATCGCCCTATAGAGCGGCCACAATGGCGAATGCGTCAATTTTTCCGCACGCTCTTCAATCAGCACATCGACAATATGCTTTTCGGATGCGGGTTTGTCAGGTGTGGACGGGCTCAAGGGAAAGACGCTCCAATATCGCGCTATCGGCCGGAATCTAAACCGATTACGTTGCAAGGCAAAATTGAAATTACGGGTGCGAGACCGCGGACGGTGCGTTTGGGCTACTGATTTTTTCCCTCGCGCGGTTCGCGATAGGGCTCGCTGGCGAGGTGGAGGGTCAAAAAGGCGCCGGCGATCAACAGCGCGACCGCCGCAACGCCGCCGCCATGATTGCCGAGCCAGTTGCCGACAATGCTGACGAAACCGACCAGCGCGTAGGGCGTAATCGGCGGGGCTTCATGACGCTGACGCAGGAAAAACAACCCCGCCGTCGCGCTGAATAACAATACCGCCAGAATGTCGAAAATCGTTTCCACGCCGTCTCCTCGAAGGGAGATTTGAGGCTGTCAGGGTTAAAATACCGCTTAAGGATTATATACAAATGATGAATAAAATAGCGCGCCGCCATTATAGCGAAATCAATGGATATTGATTTCGCTATGGCTGTTTTCGCTCGCGGCTATTCCTCGCTTCGCGAGGGCCTGCGCGGGCGCGGCGCATAAGCGCCGGGGCGCAGTCGCGCCCTATAGGAATCAATACTCTCATTAATCGAGTATTCTGGCGGCGCGCAGCAATAAGTAATCTTATGACTATCCGCCGGCGCGTTGGGCGTCGCGCAGGGCGCGAAACTCATTGCCCTCATACCAGTTTGGCCACACGTCGGAATAAGCCATCGCCGCGCCGGTCTCATAGAGGATTTCCGCCATCTCGGTCATCCCCTCCATGTTCCAACTGGCGTCATACTCATCGCTCGGCGCATGATAATCATTTTGAACATAGTCTTCGCCGTATTTTTTGCCGGCTTCCTCACCGCCCTCGCGAAGGTCAAACCCGCCATCGGCGTAGAGCATGGGAACGCCCTTTTTCGCCAGCGAGATATGATCGGAGCGATAGAAATACCCCTTTTCCGGCTCCGCATCGGGGCGCAAATAGCGATCGTGGTTTTCCGCCGCCGCGCTCAACAGGTCTTCAAGCTCTGAGGCGCCGTAGCCGACGACGATGATGTCTTTGGCCGGTGGTGTCGGAAGGAGCGCGTCAATGTTAATCCCGCCGACAATATTCTTAAGCGACACGGGCGGGGCTTCCGCCATGTAGGCGGAACCCAAGAGGCCGGATTCTTCCGCCGTGACGGCCGCAAACATGATGGAACGCAGCGGCGGCTCATCAGCATTGGCGAATTTCTCGGCGATCTCCAACAGCGCCGCGACGCCGGTGGCGTTATCGACCGCGCCATTATAAATTTTGT
>JAJFFZ010000104.1 GCA_021776395.1 Hyphococcus sp.
TCGATCCCGCGCCGCGCAGCTTCGCGCCGAGCTTTTGAATGTTGCGTCTTTTACGTTGCGTTGTTTGCCTGTTTTTCTTTGCCGCATCAGCGCACGCCGAAGACGCGCCGCCGCAAGCCATCGACATTCTCGCCGCCGCTGTTGCCAAAGCAGTGGAATATAGCGATGCGCGCTATGCGTTCCGTGTTGATTTCTGGAGTGAACAGAACGGCGATGAGCTGGCGTTGAAGCTGAGCTTTGATCCGCGCCGGGCGCATGGCGCGCAATGGTCATTGTTGGATGTTTCCATCGACGACCTCTCCAAAGACCAGAACAAAGCGCTCAAGCAGTTTCAGAAATCAGAAAATCCCGACGAAGCGATGGTCTATGACACGCTGGAAGATGCGCTTGGCGATGTGGTTCTGGTGGAGGAGACCGAGGCGATTGCGGTTTTCACCGCGCCGGTTGTCAGCGACGATGCACCCAAAGATGTGCTGGAAATGACGGTTACGCTCAACAAAACCGAAGGCTATGTCTCACGGATCGACGTGCGTTCGATAAAACCGTTCAAGCCGATGCCGGTCGTAAAAATAAAATCCATGACCCAGAGCCAGTCTTACGCAGCGCCGAATGGCGACGCCGCCGCGCTGTTGCAGGCGAGCCAGGGCGCCGCCAATGGCAAGGCGATGTTTAAATCATTCACCACGCAAAGCCGCCAGCGCTACTTTGATATTGAACGCATCGATCCGCCAGCGTTGCCGGCGACGGATTCAAAAAAATAGAGCATAGACCGTTGGGCGATAAATCTGAGTCACGCACCAACATTCCGCTCATCCCCGCGAAAGCGGGGATCCAGAGCCACATCCGGCGCGCGTTATTCTAGATCCCCGCTTCCGCGGGGATGAGCGGGAGAGGGGTTTGGGTCTGAATCTGAATAATCGTCCTATGGGTTAACGGAGCAATTCAAAAAGCACGGCGTTGAGCACGCGCCGACCGTTTTCTGTTGCGCGCAAGCGCCCGCAATCATGCGTGACGAGGCCGTCAGCGATGAGCACATGGAGGCGTTTGGCGCGAGCTTCATCGGCATAGAAATAATCGTCTGCATAGAGCGTTACGCCGTCGGCAAGACGCAGGCCCATGGTTAGTCGTTCCACCAACTGTGCGGTGTCATCAAGCTCTTCTATAGCGTAGCCATCAGCGCCGCCTGCCAAATAATCCGCCGGCGCCTTGGCGGCCTCCGTCGCGAGGCGGCGCCCGTCAACGCTGAGGCGTCCATGAGCGCCGGGGCCGACGCCGATATAGTCGTGGTAATTCCAATAGATGAGATTGTGCCGCGAGCGCTCAGCCAGCGCGGCATGATTTGAAATTTCATAGGCGGGAAGGCCGGCGGCGGCGGTCATCTCCTGGGCGAGGTCAAACTGGTCGGCGCATTGGTCTTCATCCGTCGGCGCCCATCGCCCGGCGCTGACGGCTTTGGCGAAGGCGGTGCCCGGCTCGATGGTGAGCTGGTAGAGCGACAAATGGCCGGCGCCAAAATCAAGCGCTTCGCTGAGTTCTTCTCGCCAGGCGTCAAGCGTTTGTCCCGGCCGGGCATAGATGAGGTCAAACGTAGTGCGCTTGAATATCCGCTGCGCCGTTTCGATAGCGCGCCTTGCGCCTGCGGCGTCATGGTCGCGGCCGAGGAAAGCCAACGCATCATCGCGCAGTGATTGAACGCCCAGCGACAGGCGATTGACGCCGGCGCCGGCCAGCGCCTCAAAGTGCGATTGCTCCGCATCCGTCGGATTGGCCTCAATGGTGATTTCAGGCTCGGGGGCAAATCCCCAAAGCCGTTCGCAAGCGCGGATCACTGCATCGATAACGCCAAGCGGCGCCAGCGATGGCGTGCCGCCGCCAAAATAAAGGCTGGCCAGTTTGCGGTTTGGCGTTCGCGCCGCCCAATGTTCCAGATCGCGCGTTAGCGCGCCTACCCAGCGCGCCGCATCAATGGGTTTATTTTTGTAGATGTTGAAATCGCAATAGGGGCAAATCCGCGCGCAATAGGGCCAGTGAACATAAACCCCGAGCGGCGCGTGGCTGGCCACTCGCGCGCTCATATATCCAGCGTCGGCATCACCCGCTTCATGAAGCCGTCAAACAGCGGCACCGTGAAGGCGTTGTCGCCATGGGAGAGGCTATAGATCATGCCTTTGTCGATCAGCCGGCTGCGGGTCGGCGCAACCTCGTTGACTTTTTTGCCGAGAATATCAGCGATATCGCCGGACCGGTGCGGGCCGGCGCCGAGTTCCGCCATGGCGCGCAGATAGTTCTTTTCAGACGGCGCCAACCGGTCAAAGCGCACCCGAAAAAAGCTTGCATCCATTTCCGCCAGCGCCGTGAGCGTTGCGTGTTTAACATCGGCGAGCGTAATCGGTGATTTCTCGGCGATGTCCCAGCTGTGCTTGCCCCATTCTTGCAGGAAATAAGGATAGCATTGGGTCTGTTTGAGGATTTCATCGACCGCCTGTTCCTTATACTGAGCGCCTTCGTCCTTCGCCGGATTGATAATGGCGTCGCGCGCGGCGGCCTCGTCCAGCTGGGTTGTTTCGATAAATTCAAACAATCGTTCAGCATAAGATTTCGCCCGCCCCATCTGGCCCAGCAATTGCGGCAGGCCGGCGGCGACAAGGGTGACGGGTTTCTGGTTTTGGCTGACGCGGTGAAGCGCGGAGATGAGTGCGGCGAGTTGTTTTTTAGGGACATATTGTAATTCGTCAATGAACAGGACGAAGGCGGTTTTGCGCTCCGCAGCGGCCTCGCCAATCGCGTTCAAAAGATCGGCGAGATCGGTATCGAGATCGCCGGAGTCCGCAAGGCCTTTCTCGGTTTCAAAATCAAACCCGACCTCGACATCATCATATTTGAGCCTCACCGCGTTGACGAACCCGGCCAGCGCGCGCATCGCGCGGGCCAGCCCCACCTTGGCGGCCTCGCCGCGGCTGAGGCGGAGCAGCGCCAGGCGTAAAGCCGGGACAAGCATGCCGGGCAGGGTGCGGCCCTCCGGCGCCTCGGCCAGAACGGTGGCGATGCCGCGCGCCTCGGCGTCGATGCGGATTTTGTTGAGCAGCACCGTTTTGCCGACGCCGCGCAGGCCGTAATAGATGAAGCTGCGCGCCGCGCGGCCCGCACGAATGCGGTCAAGCGCAATCGCCGCGCGCTCAATAATGGCGTCGCGGCCGGCAAGATCCGGCGGCGGCGCGCCCGCGCCCGGCGCATAAGGGTTTCGTCTCGGGTCCATATATAAGAAAGTTACCCTAAGTTATCAATATTTAGTAATATATGCTAATTTCGTTATAAATCAATGATGAGCATCTTTTGTCTCGCGGCGCGAAGCAGCGCCTCCGACGGGGCGGCCCCGTCGGCGAAGGCCGACAGCAAACCCCTGACCGGCCGGCGACCAGTCGGTCGCTTGAAGGCGCTGCATTCAGCCTTTCTCCTCGGGGCGGGGCAGTCTGCCCTCGCAACACAGCAGCCTTTAATCATCGTCGAGACACGCCTTCGTCAGCTTACGAAAGGCGTCGGCGCGATGCGACATTGCGTGTTTTTCGGCCGGCGCCATTTCGCCGAAGGTGATATCATATCCGTCCGGGATAAAAATCGGATCATAGCCAAAGCCGTTATCGCCGCGGGGCGGGAAGGTGAGCGTCCCGCTCACCTCGCCTTCGAACACCTCTTCAGCCCCATCCGGCCAGGCAAGACACAAGGCGCAGACGAAGCGCGCGGAGAGGTCTTGCACGCCGCATTTTGTCAGCTTCGCCTCGATTTTCTTCATCGCATAGCCAAAATCGCGCGGCTCGCCTGCCCAACGGGCGGAATAAATCCCCGGCGCGCCGTCGAGAGCGGCGACCGCGAGGCCGGAATCATCGCCGAGGGCCGGCAGGTTTGAGGCGTCGGCAGCGGTCCTTGCCTTGATAATGGCGTTCTCGACGAAGGTTTTTCCGGTCTCTTCAGGGTCAATGAGGCCAAGTTTTTTCGAGGACACCGCCTCAATCCCGAAGGGGGCAACTAACGCATTGATTTCTATAATTTTTCCATCGTTGTGAGAGGCGATAATCAGCCGCCCAGAGGTCAGTTTCCGTGTGGTTTTGCTCATAGTTTTATCCTTTATCGGAAATTATTTATCGTTTTTCGAGAAAAAACACTTGTATTGTTTTTCGATAAGTGTATATCGATAATCAACAAGACGGCGAAACAATCGCCGCAACGGAAAACCGGCCGAAAAGCCAGATGGCGATAAAAACAAGACCGGCGACCCGAATACAAGACCCCCGGCGAAGCCGGGATAAAACCCCTCCAGCGAAGGCTGGAAAAGAAAACCCCTCCAGCGAAGGCTGGAAAAGAAAACCCCTCCAGCGAAGGCTGGAAAAGAAAACACCTCAAGCT
>JAJFFZ010000105.1 GCA_021776395.1 Hyphococcus sp.
GCATGGCTCGGTATAAATCGCAGGCTTTCCATGGATCACGAACGATACGCCGCTACAACATTGACCTTTATGCGCCTGGCAATGATAAAACTATGCGTCCGACGATTGGCCAGATCCTGAATTCCCGGACAGACTCTTAGGAGCTCAACGCACCATACCGATAGTGGTACGCGATGCTCTTTGCCTGCTTTCATCCGAGCATCTGGAATCGTCCATATGGTATTTTCCAGATCGATTTCTAATCACTGAGCCTCAAGAACTTCACTCGTACGCGCTGCGGTCAGAATCAAAAATTCAAAGGCTATCGCGGCTGATCTGTCATTACCGTCAGCACAATGCCGCTGAATAAACCCTGGAACATCGTCCGGCGCCATCGCGCGGTGGTGCTCCTTTCGGTCCTTCGAGGATGATTTTTGATTTACCGACGACGGTTTCAGAGACCATGCACGGATGTCGCGCTTTTTGAGGTCGGCGGACCCGTCCAGTATCAATTACTTGAGCTTTGCGGCCGCGACGCGAGAGGAGGCGATTGTGCCTGCACGCGCTTTCACATACGCGCTCATGCGCAACAGACAAGCTGGAATATCGGGCGAATCCTATCAAGCACCCAGGCCAGGTGTTCTATTTATACGCCAGCAACCGCAGCGCGTTGACGACGACGACCAGGGTCGATCCTTCGTGGATAGCGACAGCGGGGCCAATCCCTAACCCGAACATCGTCGCGGGGATTAAAAAAGCAACCACGCCGAGGCTGAACCAGAGGTTCTGACGGATCATCCTTCGTGCGGCGCGGCTCAGTCCAACGGCGAACGGCAGCCGGCTGAGGTCGTCAGCCATAAGGGCGACGTCGGCGGTCTCCAGCGCAACATCGGACCCGGCCGCACCCATGGCGACGCCCACAGATGCATTAGCGAGGGCGGGCGCGTCATTGACGCCATCGCCGATCATCGCAACTTCGCCTTGCTCCGTTCGCAGACGAATGATCGCCTCGACTTTATCCTGCGGCATCAGATCGCCCCAGGCGCCGTCAAGGCCGAGACCGGCAGCGACCGAGGCGGCAACGCGCTGATTGTCGCCGGACAGCATTATCATGTGTTCTATACCAAGACTGCGTAATTCGGCGATAACGCGCGCAGCATCCTCGCGCGGCGCATCCATAACGCCAACAACACCGAGATAGCGCTCGCCCAGGCGGACGATCATGGTGGTGCGGCCACCGGCTTCCAGCTCATCGACGCGCGTGCGCAGCGATGGGGGAAGCGCCGGGCCGCCAATTTCAGCGAACAGATCGTCCTTGCCGATGTAGACGCTTTGGCCGGAAACCTCAGCAGTGACGCCGCGGCCGATCAAAGAGCGCAGGTCTTTTGCTGTCACCGCGCCGCTGGCGTTGAGGGCCTCACCACCTTCAACGACCGCTCGGGCGAGGGGATGATCGCTCAATCGCTCTACCGCGACCGCAACATTAAGGAGTTCGTTTTCAAAAACGCCTTCCGCCGGGACAACATTAGTCAACTTCGGGCGGCCTTCGGTCAGGGTTCCGGTTTTGTCAAAGGCGATCGCTTTTAACGCACCCAGCATTTCGAGCGGCCCGCCGCCCTTGACCAACACGCCATTTCTTGCTGCGCGGGCGACGCCGCTCAATACCGCGCTTGGCGTGGCGATCGCCAGCGCACACGGACTTGCCGCGACCATCACCGCCATAGCGCGGTAGAAAGTAGTTGAAAACGGTTCATCAATAACAAATCCGGCCAGCAGGGAGAGCACCACCAAAACAAGGACAGAAGGCACGAATATTTTCTCGAACTTGTCGGTAAAACGCTGTGTGGGCGAGCGTTGCAGTTCGGCTTCGGCGACCATCTTGGCGACTTTGGCGAGCGTTGAATCTTCGGCTGCTCTGGTTGCAAATATTTCCATAGCGCCAGCACCGTTTATAGTCCCTGCAAATACGACATTTTCAGCTTTTGGTTTGGCGGCGCTTTGCCAAATATCGTTTGGATCGTCTGCGGGCGACTTATCGACGGGCATACTCTCGCCGGTGATAGAGGATTGATCGACGCTGCTATTGCCCGCCGCGACGATGCCGTCCGCAGGGATGCGCGCATTGGGTTTTACAATCACCGTGTCGCCCGGGACCAGCACGTCAATCGGGAGCTTAACGATTTCGCCGTTGCGTTTCACCAGTGCGGTCTTCGGCGCCAATGCGGCGAGCGCTGCAATTGCTGCGCGCGCCTTGCCCATGGCGAAGCTTTCCAGCGCGTGCCCGAAGCTGAACAGAAACAACAACAACGCACCTTCCGCCCATTCACCAAGAATACCGGCGCCGGCGGCGGCGACCAGCATCAGAAAATCAATCTTGAACTTGCCGTGGCTTAGGGATTGACGAACTTCGAGAATGGCGAAGAAACCGCCAAAATAATACGCTGAGAGATACAGCGCCAGCGAAACTTGTGCAGGAGCAGACGATGTTATCGCCAGCAGAAAGCCGGTAATCAGGCAGGCGCCGGAGATTAGAGAAAAGACAAGTTCCGTGCGATCGCCAAACACCATGAAACGGCTATCATGGTTGTGCTCATGGTCATTTTTCTCTGGCGTCATATGTTGCAACGCGCTCAGATTGCGACGGATAAAGAAACTTCGCTGACATAGATGCAGCCGGAATCCGGTTGACCGGTCTGAGCATTGTCCTGGATCAATTTTATCGCCTCATCAAGGCGGTCGGTGTCGCAATAAAGCTCGAGTTTGACTTCCGTCATCACCCTGGCGCCAAGCTCGGTGGAATATTCCTGGTCTTTGGCCTCAAGCGCTCTGATGACGCCTTTGACATCGACAACAGTGATCGTTGTGAACTCAGCTTTTCGCAACGCCCGCACAACGTCGGCGGCGCGGTTGCGGTGAATAAAGGCCTTAATTTCTTTCATGGTCGTTCCTTGTAGTGATGATTTTAGTTACTCACTTTACTCTGCAGGTTCCGCCAACGCCGAAGGATGAGCGGGTTCGGTTGACGCAACGGATTTTGTTGCGCGCGTTTCCATCCACTCATAGATCACCGGCAACAACACCAGCGTCAGAAGCGTTGAGGTAATCAACCCGCCAACGACAACGGTTGCAAGCGGACGTTGAGTTTCCGCTCCGACGCCGGATGAGAGCAGCATTGGGATGAGCCCGAGAATGGCGACGCTGGCGGTCATCAAGACCGGCCGCAACCGCAATTCGGCGCCGCGGCGCACCGCTTCACCGACGCTCAGGCCTTTTTCGCGCAGCTCATTGATGAAGCTGATCAGCACAATACCGTTCAACATCGCCACGCCGAAAACCGCGATAAACCCAATTGCCGAAGGAACCGACAAATATTGCCCGGTGATGAACAAAGAGATCAATCCGCCGCTGGCGGCGAATGGCACATTGGCGATAATCAAGGCGGCGAATTTTACAGAGTTGAACGCCGTATACAGCAAAACGAAAATGAAGAAGATTGTGATCGGCAGGATGACCGATAATTTTGCCATTGCACGTTGCTGGTTTTCGAACGCGCCGCCCCATTCAATCCAATAGCCCGGCGGCAGATCAACCTGCGCAGCGATGGTATTTTCTGCATCCTTCACGAAACCGTCAATATCGCGGCCCTGCACATCCATCTGGATAACCGCATAGCGTTGCAATTGCTCGCGGCGCACGAATGAATAGCCCTCTGCGACCGATATATCGGCGACCCGCCCCAAAGGTACAATTGCCCCGTCGGCGGCGCGCAAGGGTATGGCGGCAATTGCATTGATGGATGTTTTCGACGCGTCGGCAAGGCGCGCTGTGATGTCAAAACGTTTGACGCCGTCAATCAGCGTGCTGACCGGTTCGTTGCCGATACCGGTACGCACGATGGTCAACACATCATCAGCATTCATGCCGTACCGCGCTAATGCGGCGCGGTCGACCTGAATGCGAATCTGCGGTTTGCCGATATTGGCCTCCAGCGACAAATCAGCGACACCTGGAACCGTCGAGATCGCATCCTTGATCTCCTGGCTTAACCGGTCCAACTCGCCAAGGTCTTCGCCATAGAGTTTGGCCGCGAGCGTGGCGCGCACGCCGGAGATTAACTCCTCGACACGCATCTGGATCGGTTGGGTGAAGGCGATGACGGCGGTCGGCACGACCACTTCCAGTTTTTCGCGCATTTCGTTGGCAATATCGGGGACCGATCTCTTGCGATCTGGCCATTCCGACTTTTGTTTTAACGCGGTGTAAATCTCCATATAATTGACATCCGCCGTCTCGCCTTTCTCCGCCCGACCAATCATAGCGATGGTGGTTTCAACTTCTGGAAAATCCGACAGCGCCGCTTCAATGTCCTTTGATATTTGGATAGACTGATCGAGAGATGTGGACGGGATAGACGTCACCCGCCACATGATCGAGCCCTCTTGCAGTTGCGGCATGAATTCCTTTCCAAGAAAAGGAAACAACGCAAGACTGCCGATCAACAATGCGCCAGCGCCGATTATAATCCGGCTCTTTTTCGCCAATCCCCATGCCAGAAACGGCAGGTAGACCGCTTTGATGTGACGAACCAGAAACGTGTCGCGTTCTTCCTTGGGCTTGAGGATCATAGAACCCAGAACTGGAATGATTGTCAGTGTCAGGATTAAGGACCCCGCCATCGCGAAGCTGATATTGAACGCCATGGGCTTGAAGAGTTTGCCCTCCAGCCCGTCGAGGCTAAACAACGGTAAAAACACAACGATAATGATCAAAATCGCAAAGGCGACGGGGTTGGCGACTTCGCGCGCGGCGGTCAACATCGCCGCCGTACGGTTAACCGGCCCGCCTTCCTCGCGGCGCTCGGCCATGATGCGAAAGGCGTTCTCCACCATCACTACCGCCCCATCCACCATCATACCGATGCCAATGGCGAGCCCGGCAAGCGACATCAGATTGGCGGACAGCCCGGCTTGTTGCATGAAAATAAACGCAATCAGCATCGCCAACGGCAGGGCGGCGATCACCACGATTGCAGAACGCAAATCACCGAGAAACAAAAACAGGACAATCGCAACCAGAATAGATCCTTCGATCAACGCGCGTTCAGCTGTCGCGACAGCTTTTTCGACAAGCTCGGTCCGGTCATAAACCGGGCGCACTTCGATCCCGTCCGGCAAGGCGCTTTCGACGATTTCAACTTTTTCCTTGACGGCATCGACGACGTTTTTGGCGTTCTCGCCAATCCGCGATAACGCCATGCCGAGAACAACTTCCTCGCCGTCGCGCGTCACCGCGCCAAACCGCAAAGCCGGCGCCTGCACGATGGTCGCAACATCGCGCAAATAAACCGGCGTTCCATCATCGACTTTGACGACGATGTCCGAAAGGTCTTGTTCGTTGCGCGCCAAGCCAAGGCCGCGCACCAGATATTGCTCCGGTCCCTGGTCAATATATTGCCCGCCGACCTGGCGGTTATTGGCGTCAATCGCCTCCATCACATCGGAAAAACCGAGTTCGTATTTAATCAGTTTCAACGGATCGATCTGGACCTGGTACTGGCGCTCCTGTCCGCCCCAGGACATCACGTCATCAACGCCCGGCGCGGTGCGCAGGATAAGCCGCACGGTCCAGTCCTGTAGCGTGCGCAGGTCCATATCGGTGATATCTTCTTTGAGCTGATCGTCAGCGCGCTCAAGCGTGTACCAGAAGACTTGACCCAGGCCCGAAGCGTTGGGCCCCATTTCGGGCGTGCCATAGCCGTCTGGTATCCGGTCGCCAACCTCAGCGAGGCGTTCCATCACCAGGCGGCGGGCGAAATAAATATCGACGTCATCTTCGAAATAAACCGCCACATAGGAAAGCCCGAACAGGCTCACCGAACGGATTTCCTGCACATCGGGCAGACCCGCCATGCTGGATTCCACCGGGAAGGTCAGGAGCTGTTCGACATCTTCAGCAGCCAGCCCCGGAGATTCCGTATAGATATTAACTTGCACCGGCGTGACATCAGGAAATGCATCAATCGGAATGACCGTCACGGCGCGAACGCCAAGAAAGCCGACTACAAGAAATGCGATCAGAATAAGAAACTTATATTGCAGCGAAAATTCTACGAGTTTGTTTAACACCCAACTTCTCCCTAATGCCCGTGGCCTGAGCCCATTTTGGATTTCAAAATGAGCGATTTCAGGAGGAAGAGTTGTGAGACGACGATTTCCTCGCCTTCATTGACGCCGCCTGTAACCTCGACCCAACCGCCACGATTGACGCCGGTCTCGACAGGGGTCGGGTGAAGTTCATCACCTTCGACTTTGAACAGCGTTTGCGAGCCGTCCATCAGCACAATGGCCTCAGCCGGGACCGCCAGCACCGTAGTTGCCTCGCCGATATTGACGGCGGCGCTTACAAATTGTCCCGGATGTAACTCATCATCCGAATTATCGACTTCAATACGAACAGAAAGGGTCCGTGTCGTCTCGTCGAGCGCATGACGAACTTGGATGATGCGGCCTTCGCGCCAACGCGCACCGTCAAGGGAGATGCGCGCACTGGCGCCAGGCTCCAAATGTCCGGCTTGTTCAGGGGTCAATCGCGCTTCGACCCAGGCATTGGTTTCATCGGAGATTTCAAAAAGCACTCGGCCGGGCTCGACAACCTCGCCAATGATGAAGTCATCACGGATGATGGTGCCGGCCTGCGGCGCCATTAAATCGAACGAACCGGTGGCTTTTGAGGCGTCGCCTTTTGCCGCCAGCGCATCGATTTGCGTCGCCGTCATGCCATAAGCCTCGACCTTGGCGCGGGCTTGTTGCGCGGCGACCTGCGCTTCGACAAAGCGTCGTTCGGAAACGACGCCGCGTCCGAGCTTGGCCACGCGCGTCCATTCACGCGAGGTTACAATCAGGGCGCCTTGTGCGTCGGCCATCTCAACGCTGGATAGGGTGACAAGCGATTGGCCTTCTTCGACTTTGTCGCCAAGGTGAACATGGCGCTGCATGGTTTGCGCCGGGATGCGCGGGGTGATTTGCGCCGTCCGATATAAATCGAGCGTCACTTCACCCGGAACAATCACTTCTTCAGCAAGTGCGCGTTGTCCAAGGATGGCAGTTTTGACTTCCTGCTTTTTGCGCTCGGCGGCGTCCATCTCGACCACGCCTCCGGCTTCATCGTGGTCTCCGCCTTCTTCGGCTCCGTGATCATCGCCGTCGCCATGGTCCTCGCCGCCATCATCAGAGGCGGCTTTGGCCTCGCCATTGTCATCTGAGCCTGAGCAGGCAGTGAGCGTTGATAGGCCAAACGCTGATAAAACTATCAGCAGCAATACGGTGTTATTTTTAAATCGGATCATCGGATACTCTCCATTTATTTATTGACTTCATTGGTTGTGTTCAGCCAGTCGAACCAGGCATTCCAGAGCCGGCCGCGCAGCTCGATGGCGGCGCTCTCAACTTCATATGTCTGGTCAAGCTGAATAAGATAATCGACCGCGCCGATCTCGCCGGCGCGCCATAGTCGCTCCAAGAGAACACGTTGGTTGCTCAAAGGTTGCGAGCCGCTGGCGCTCCATTGCCGCCATGCCTCGCTGGCGGCCGCATAGCGTCGGCGGCTCTCGGTCAGCTGTGCCTGCATGCGGCGGAAAATATCCGTATAGGTCTCTTGCGCTGCCGTTGCATCAGCGCGCGCGGCGTCGACTTCCGCCTTGAAGGAATTCAAAACCGGTATCGGTATAGACGCGCGAACGCCAACCAGGTCTGCGGTTCCTTCTTGCCCATAGCTGACGCCGACCGTGGGGTCGGGCTTGCGGTTGCGCTTGGCGACTTTGATGCGCTTTGAACTGGCGTCCGACTGGGCTCTGGCGAAGACCAGTTCCGGCAGCGCGCCTTTTTGCACATCCTCAACGCTGAGCGGCGCAGCCTTGGGAACGCCAATCAGGAGCGGCCAGATCTCGCGCTCCTCGCCAGTAACGCCGGAGAGGTTTTGCCGCGCCAGCGACAAGGCGCCTTTGGCGGCGTTGTTATCCGCGCGCGCTTTGGCCAGCGACAGGCGCGCGGTTAAGAGTTCGGATTCCGACAAATCCCCGGCGCGGTTGCGGCGCTCGGCCAGGGATGAAAACTCTTCACCGTTTTGTAAGCGCCGGTCGCTGAGGCGTTTTAACTCCAGCGTGGTTTGAAAATCCGCCAGAGAGGTGAGCAGTTCGGTAAGCAGCGCTTTGCGGACAATGTCGCGTGTCGCTCTCGCGGCATCGACATCTGCGCGTCCGGCGCTGGCTCGGGCGCGACGTTTGCCGGCCCAGTCAAGTGTTTGCGAGAGGCCGATTGATTTCGTAATATCTTCGGCGTCTTCATACTCAGCTTCCAGGGTCGGGTTATAAAGCGACCGCGCAGCGCCGCGCGCGCGCGCTTCAACAGCTTGGAATTGTGCATCGGCCGCGCGCAATGCCGGATGGCGGCTTAGCATCGTGGTGACAAATTCTGCGACCACTGTTTGCGATGGCGCCGCTTCGGTTGATAGCGGCGGCGCTTCAACAGGGGATGCATAGCTCTGCAACACAACAATCTCTTGCGCCATAACAGGCGCACTAACGGCTAGTGCAGAGGCGGCGATCGCGCCGGCGCTCATCCGTAGCGACGCTCGCTGGCATCGGGCAAGCGCTGATATTATGGCTCGGGAACTCAGCCATGCGGACATGGCGACGGCAAATTTCTCGGCAGACATGAATGAACTCTCTTCGAATTATCGCAAACACAATGATCCTGGCCGCGCAGAAGCGCGCGGGTCCAGTCGCGAAATTCAAAACAGGGCTAGACGCGGATGATGACGGTGCGCAATTGCGCAAGCGTTATCGATACCCGTAAGAGATGAGGGTTTTTAGAAAGCAACGACGAGCCGGACAGGTACGGCCCACGAGTGAGTGCATATTCAGCAACAATGAGTTTTTGCGCCGCCTTACTGCTGCTCTCGTCTAACGTCGCCTTTGAACGAAGGGCAGAATCCGACAGCGCATAATCCGTGCACTGGCTGCAATGCTGTGCTGTGGCAGTATTCTTTATATCGGATATCTCTGTCGCGAAGGCGGTGCAGCCCTCGCCAATGCTGCGCTCAAAGGACGTTTGGCCGTCAACTTCAAGACACAAAACCACGTCCCCGCTAGCGGCAAACGCAACCGGCGCGAAGAATAGCAGCATCAGCGCCGCCATTAGTTTATGGAAATAGTGTCGTCCAGTCACGTTCTGTAATCCAGCCTATCGGGTTATTTCATTCAGCGAACGAATTGGTCTGCCACCCTGCTACTATCGAAACAGGTCATAGGGTCAAGCAAAAAGTTGAATGAATCGTTGCAAATCCAGCGATGAACCTCAAAATATTGCATTAACCGAGATAGATATACATGAAAATCGTAACTTCAAGACGAAAAATAGGGTCACTGCGTAGTCATACAAAAACAAGCACCAAGGTGTTGGTTTCAGAAATGTTCCTCTGCATCACGTTAGCTTAACGTGAGGGCCAAACTGTGCCGGAAAGGCGCTGCAAATCCTTAAGGCGGCGGCAACGCATTCCTTGTCGCCGTAGGGCTTGCTTAGAATAGCCATAAGATTTGGGTGCTCGACATAGCTGATGTGATAACATTGTATTTCTAAAATGTGCGCCAGCGAAAACGCCAAGACTAATTGATGTGCTTCCTGATTATTGGCCCATAAAGATGGGGCTTTACACCATAACCTCCACATTCTCGTAGAATATCACGAATTTTCTGGCTCAGTTATAGGGGCAAGACAGCGGTCCGCCTTCGCCGGGTGACAGCGCTGCAAGTAAAATTACACCTTTACCGTAGGCTGGCCTGCCGAGCCGAAGCCAACTTGTTGGCGAAAGCTGGTGGAGGTGAGAGGTGAAACCTCTAACCGGAACCCGCGCGATGGGTTGGCGGGCGGCATCGCGCAAACAAAAATGGTGGGTCTGACCGAACAACATCGAACCAGCTCTTTGAGACTTTGCAGGATTGGGAGGCGGCGTTGCATGAAGTTTCTGATGACCTGGAACCGAAGCCGTAGCAAAGGTTTTCTCTATCTATTTGTGTGGTCATATATGTCGCAATCTGCACTAACATATGAGCTGACCAGCCTTAACGCTTTATAGTTATTGAAGTTTTGATTTAGATCGGCTAATCTAAGGTGTAACTTTAGATTGGACATAGCGTGGCCAAAAATATTCAACGCACCCTTAGCAAGGCTATTCTCGACGCCAGCAAGAGCTTTAAAGTTGTTTTACTGACCGGGCCGCGCCAAGTCGGAAAAACGACTCTGTTACAGGATTTGCAAAAAGACACGCGTTCCTATGTTTCTTTGGACGATCTCAATATGCGGCTAGCGGCGCAACAAGACCCGGCCAGTTTTTTAGACCGGCTTGCGCTGCCCGTCCTGATTGATGAGGTGCAATACGCGCCGGACCTGTTCCCTTACATCAAAATGGCTGTCGATAAGAGCAAGAAAAAGGGTCAGTTTTGGCTGACGGGGTCGCAACAATTCGACATGATGAAAAACGTTACAGAAACTCTGGCCGGGCGCGTAGCGATTATGAACCTGCAAGGGATTTCTTTATCCGAAGAACAGGGCCGCCCGGATGATGCGCCTTTTCTGCCGGAATTGGACTTACTCAAATCCCGGCAGAAAACCGCCAAGCCTCTCACGCTGCCAGAGGTTTATCACAAAATATGGCGGGGCTCGTACCCGGATATGGTGGTGCAAGACAACGATAAGAACTGGGAGCGTTTTTATAGCTCTTACGTTACAACGTATATTCAGCGCGATGTGCGCGAGTATCTGGACATTACCAACACCGCCGCCTTTCACAAGTTCATGCAGATCGCCGCTGCCCGCACGGGCCAGCTCATCAATTTTGCAGATATGGCGCGAGATGTGGGCATGAGCCAGGTTACTATAAAAACATGGCTGGAAGTGCTGCATGCCTCCGGCGTGGTTTATATGCTCCAGCCCTATTTTAACAATCGCACGAAGCGATTGGTTAAAACGCCAAAACTATATTTTATGGATACAGGGCTTTGCGCTTTTTTGACAGGCTGGCTGAGCGCGGATGTTTTAGAGCGCGGCGCAATGTCCGGCGCGATGTTAGAGACTTGGGTGATCTCGGAAATAATAAAATCCTATCTGCATCATGGCCGCAGCCCGCGCGTGTATTTTTACCGCGACAAAGACAAGCGGGAAATTGATTTGTTGATTGAAGAAAATGGAACGCTCTACCCCATCGAAATCAAGAAAACGGCCTCGATTCAAAATATGGGATTTAAAGGTTTCAAAATGCTGGAAAGTCTAAAGACCCCTATCGGTCATGGTAGTGTTGTCTGCATGACGACCACTCTGACGGCTCTCGGCGATGATGTGGATGCAGTGCCGGTGGGATATTTATAAAGTGAGTTATCACCCCAGCTTGCAAAACGGGATGTGCTACCCTGAAATATTTTTCCCATAAAACCGTGGTGGAGCTAGGCGGAATCGAACCGCCGACCTCGTCATTGCGAACGACGCGCTCTCCCAACTGAGCTATAGCCCCGAAACCTTGAGGGCCGCGTCTTAAGGCCCCGCGCCGGTCTCTGTCAATTGGCTGGCGGAAGCGATAGGCTCGGGCTTCCGCGAACCCGGAGGTTTTGTCATGTTGCTCCTTGTTATCGCCGCGCTGTTGTCCGCCAACCGGTCCGAGGTTCCGCCCGATGTCTGGGCCTGCCGCAACCAGATTGAGATTTGGTGCACGGGCGGCGAATGCACCGCCAAGGCCGAGGCTGAGACGACGCCGATGGATATCTGGGCGCGGGCGGACGGGGCTTTTTCGGTCTGCGCTTATACTGGCTGCTGGGACGGCATGGCCGAGACGGCGTCGGTGAACGGGCGGCTGATCTGGGCGGCCGATAATGTCGACTTCCTGTCCGGGCGCGGCGGCTTCAACGCTGATGTCACCCTGGTGATCGTTGAAAAAGACGGCGTCGGCTTTGTCCGGGTTGGCGGTTTCGCCAGCCCGGTGTTGTGTCTGCCGGGCGAGCCCGGGACGCGGTGAGCCGCGCGGCCGCTTGTTGCAACCAAAGCCGACTGCGCTTAAGTCCCCAGAAGCGCGAAATCTCGGCGCGCCAAACAGGAGCTTTGCGTGCAAATCATCCCGATGCCGTTCTTTTTGCTGATCGATGCGATCTTGCAGCTTTATACCTTCATTGTCTTCGCGATGGTGATCATGTCCTGGCTGCTCGGCTTCAATGTCATCAACCGCCACAACCAGGTGGTCGATATGATCTGGCGCACGCTGATGACGATGACCGAGCCGTTGATGCGGCGGATCCGCAATATCCTGCCGTCCATGGGCGGGCTTGACCTGTCGCCATTGGTTTTGCTCCTCGGCGTTTTCTTCCTGCGCGAGATGAACCAGTGGCTTGCGCTGCGCATCGGGATTCCTTGATCCGCCGGCGGCGATGAGCGCGAGAGATTTTTTCAACCTGACGCCAGACGGCGCGCAACTTTTTGTGCGCGCGAGCCCTGGTTCTGCGAAAGACCAGATCGCCGGCCTGTGGCGCGGCGCAGATGATGAACGCCGCCTTGTCGTTAAAGTCACCGCCCCGCCAGACAAAGGCAAGGCCAATGCGAGCATCATCAAGCTCCTCGCCAGGGCGCTCGGCGCCCCGAAATCCACCCTGTCGGTCAGCACCGGCGAGACCGCGCGGTTGAAAACCATCACCATTGGCGGCGACCCGGCGGCGCTGGAGCAAGCGCTCCGTAGGCTGATGGACAAGTCTTCATAGTTACCCTGCCGTGCATGGGTTTTTTGCGCCCGCCTCTATGAGGGGCTGGAAGGCCCCTCGCGCTTAATGCAAGCCCTGCAACCACGGGGCCTGTAGCCAAATCTTGTCCAACATTTTCACTTGCCGCCGCCTTCATTGATGGCGCCGCCGGTGCCTGACGCCAGGATGTTTTTATTCGCTGCACTTGGTTTTCTCCTTTGGTCGCAATTCCGGCTGGTTGAACAGCGCTCGCAATAACGCCTCTCCATATCCGAATTGCGCAGGAGTATAGGGCCGCTGGGAAAGGTGAGGATGAAATTTAATATATTAAATTTCATCCTCATGGGCTGGAATGGCCTTATACTACTACCCGCCGCCAACGCCTGAAAAAATGAAAACTGAAAATTGGCGCCAATGCGCATTCTTTTCCACCGCTCATCCCGGCGAAAGCCGGGATCCAGCCGGCTCAATGTCGCATACAAATAATAGGGCTTCGGATACGGATTGCCCTCGTGGCGGCGCCTAAAGACACCCGCCCGCATCACCGGCAAGAAATCTGGATCCCGGCTTT
>JAJFFZ010000106.1 GCA_021776395.1 Hyphococcus sp.
TACGCTGCATCATGATGCGTCCGGTCGTTGGGGCGCGGGCAAGGTTGTGCTGCGCGCGGCGCCGGCCGGCACCGGCATCATCGCCGGCGGTCCGATGCGGGCGATTTTCGAAACGCTTGGCGTGCAAGATGTGGTTGCAAAATCGATCGGCTCGTCAAATCCCTATACTATGGTTCGCGCGACAATTGACGCACTCAAAGACCAGACCAGCCCACGCTCGATTGCCGCCAAGCGCGGTAAAAAAGTGTCGGATGTTCTTTCCCGGCGCACCGGCGGCGGGCATGCCAGCGTTGCCGAACCCACAGACACCGCTGGCGCGGCGGCATAAGGAACGAGACCGATGGCAGCAAAGAAAACAATCAAGGTCCGCCAGACAGGCAGCGCGATCCGCCGCCCGCAAGACCAGCGTGCGACGCTGGTCGGTTTGGGTCTCAACAAGATCGGCCGCGTGCGCGAGCTTGAAGATACGCCTTCCGTGCGCGGAATGATTCGCAAAATTGCGCATATGGTGGAGGTCGTCGAAGATTAGACGATACATAAAACTGTCCGTAAGCGGACATTAACAGGCGAGGCGGCAAGACTTAAAAAGAAAACCCGTCGAAAGTCGAGGATATGATGAAACTCAACGAACTTTCCGATAATAAAGGCGCGCGCAAAGTGCGCACGCGCGTTGGCCGGGGCATTGGTTCCGGTAAAGGCAAAACCGGCGGCCGCGGCGTTAAGGGGCAGAAATCACGCTCCGGCGTTTCCGGCATCCGCGCTTATGAGGGCGGCCAGATGCCGCTTTATATGCGGCTGCCAAAACGCGGCTTTAACAAACCCAACCGGTCGAAATACGCCGAGGTGAATATTGGCCGGGTGCAGGCGGCGATTGACGCTGGCAAACTGGACGCCTCGGCGACGATCACCGCCGCGAGCCTGGTGGAAGCCGGCGTATTGCGCCGGACACTGGATGGCGTGCGGCTGCTCGGCGTCGGCGAGATTAAAGCGAAGGTTGCGTTTGAGGTCGCCCATGTATCGGCCGGCGCGAAAACGGCTGTTGAAAAAGCCGGCGGCTCGGTGACGGTGCTGGAAGCTAAACAGAGTTAAGGGTTGCCGATTGCGATTTAGGCGCCACATGAGTTCGGTTGAAAGATCGGGGTTGGGGAACGGGCAGGGTTTTATCGTTCGCCCCAAAGCCAAGCAGGTGAATTGCTGAAATGACATCCGCAGCGGAACAATTTGCGTCAAACATGACGCTCTCATCCTTCGCCAAGGCGGAGGAGCTGAAAAAGCGCCTTCTCTACACCTTGGTCGCATTGATCGTTTACCGGCTTGGCACCTTCGTTCCTCTACCGGGGATTGATCCGGCGGCGTTCTCGACAGGCTTTCAGAGCCAGCAAAATGGCATTTTGGGCACGCTCAATATTTTCGCCGGCGGCGCCGTTGAACGGATGGCGATCTTCGCGCTCAACATCATGCCTTATATCTCAGCGTCGATCATCATGCAGTTGATGTCGGCGGTTATTCCCTCGCTTGAAGCGATCAAGAAAGTAGGCGAGCAGGGCCGCCGACAGATCAATCAATATACCCGTTACCTCACCGTCTTCCTCGCCACCATGCAGGGCTATTTCATCGCCGTCAGCCTGATGGGCTCGCCAGGCGTGGTTTCCAATCCGGGCCCGTTCTTCCTGCTGACTTCCGTCATCACTTTGGTTGGCGGGGTGATGTTCCTGTTGTGGCTCGGCGAACAAATCACCGCGCGCGGCGTCGGAAACGGGATTTCACTGATCATCTTTGCCGGGATTGTGGCGGAGCTGCCGCGCGCGATTGCGGGGCTGTTGGACCAGGGGCGCACCGGCGCGGGCATTGGCGGCGGCACGATTTTGGTGATCGGCTTCCTCGCTCTGGCGTTGATCGCCTTTGTAGTCTTCATGGAACGCTCGCAACGGCGCATCATTGTTCAATATCCACGCCGTCAGGTTGGCCAGCGCATGACCCAGGGCGAGAAATCGCACCTGCCGCTAAAGCTGAACCCGTCAGGCGTTATCCCGCCTATTTTCGCCTCTTCGCTGCTGCTCCTGCCGGCGACGGCGATCGGCGCGATCGGCGATAATTCGCCCGACTGGCTGCAGACGGTTGGCTTCCTGTTCGCTCCCGGGCGCCCGTTATATATTTCGCTTTACGCGTTTTTGATTATCGGCTTCACATTTATCTACACCTCCGTTGTCTTCAACGTCGAAGATGTCGCCGATAATCTGAAAAAATATGGCGGTTTCATACAAGGCTATCGTCCGGGCGGGCGCACGGCGGAATATCTTGACTTTGTCGTTACCCGTTTGACCGTTATTGGCGCACTCTATCTGACACTGGTGTGTATTTTCCCCGAACTCTTAAAAGCTGCATCGGGGCAGGCGATCCCGGTCTATATTGGCGGCACGTCGCTGCTCATTGTGGTCTCGGTGACGCTAGATACTGTCTCGCAGATTCAAGGCCACCTGGTGGCGCAGCAATATGAGAGCTTGATCAAGAAATCGAAATTGCGCGGCGGGGGGCGTCGATGATCGTTATTTTCCTGGGACCGCCAGGCGCCGGCAAAGGCACCCAGGCTGCTCATATTGTCGACAAATATGGCATCCCCCAGCTTTCCACCGGCGATATGTTGCGCGCTGCTGTCGCTGCAAAAACACCGGTCGGCGTCCAGGCCAAGGCGATTATGGATGCGGGCAATCTGGTATCCGACGAAATTGTCGCGGCAATCGTCGAAGAGCGCATCGAGCAGGATGATTGCGCGGCGGGATTTCTGCTCGACGGGTTCCCGCGGACCATCGCCCAGGCGGAAATGCTGGACGCGATGCTGACCAAGAAAGAGCGCAGCGTGGACGTGGTCATCGAGCTGCGGGTGGACGAAGAAGCGCTGCTCGGACGGTTGCGCCGGCGCATTGACGAGACCCTCGCCAGGGGCGACAAACCGCGCAAGGACGACAATGAAGAGACCTTCAAATACCGGCTTCAGGTCTATCAGGACCAGACTGCGCCGCTGATTCCCTATTACCTAAAACAGGGCAAATTGAAGGCTGTAGACGGGATGGGATCGGTGGAGGCCGTATCGGCTGAAATTGATGCTGTTTTGGACCATTTCAGGCGATGAAATTGCCGGAAAATGGTTGACGGCGGGGCCGGCGCGACTATATCTACGCGCTCTCCGCCATAAGGAGTATCGCTCGCTCGGCTCGGGTTTATTCGCGCCGTCGCGGGCATTGTTGCATGAATATGGGTTGCGCGAATAATGGCTGGCCCGGCTGCTTTGCCAAAAGCGCGAAATGGGGCGGAGAACGAGAGAAAAGGAAGCTATTTGTGGCCCGTATTGCAGGCGTCAACATACCAACCAACAAGCGCGTGACGATTTCGCTGCGCTACATTCACGGCATCGGTCCGGCTAAGGCCGCAGAGATTTGCGAAACTGTCGGCATTCCGGCGGAACGCCGCGTGCAGGACTTGTCTGATGCGGAAGTTTTGCGGATCCGCGAAACCATTGACCGCGACTATATGGTCGAAGGCGATCTGCGGCGCGACACCGCCGTTAACATCAAACGTCTGATGGACCAGGCCTGCTATCGCGGCTTGCGGCATCGCCGCGGTTTGCCGGTTCGCGGCCAACGCACCCACACCAACGCCCGCACGCGCAAAGGCCCCGCCAGGGCTATTGCCGGCAAGAAGAAATAGGAATCAGTCTCGATGGCCAAAACACCGACAGCGCGCGTTAAACGCCGTGAGCGGAAAAATATTTCGACCGGCGTGGTTCACGTCAATGCGTCGTTCAATAATACGATGATCACCATCGCCGATGAGCAGGGAAATGCAATCTCCTGGTCGTCCGCTGGCGCCATGGGCTTTAAAGGCTCGCGCAAATCTACGCCATACGCGGCTCAGCTTGCAGCCGAAGACGCCGGTAAAAAAGCCATGGATCACGGCATGCAGACGGTGAGTGTTGCCGTGCGCGGTCCGGGTTCGGGCCGTGAAAGCGCGTTGCGGGCGCTGCAATCGGTCGGCCTGACGGTGTCTATTATCCGCGATGTGACGCCGATCCCGCATAATGGCTGCCGCCCGCGCAAGCGCCGCCGCGTGTAACTGGAATTTTCACCCGAGAGAGCGACCCGAACATGGACCTATCAAACGTAGTTGAGAAAAACTGGCAGGAATTGATCCGCCCGAGCAAGCTCGAAGTTGCGCCTGGCGCTGATGCGATGTGCAAGGCGTCGATTATCGCCCAGCCGCTGGAACGTGGTTTTGGCCTCACCCTCGGCAACTCCCTGCGCCGCATCTTGATGTCGTCGCTGCAGGGCGCAGCCGTTACATCGGTGCAGATCGATGGCGTTGTGCACGAGTTCTCATCGATTGCCGGCGTGCGCGAAGACGTCACCGACATTGTCCTCAACGTGAAACAGCTTGCCTTGCGCATGCATAGCGAAGGACCGCGCCGTCTGGTGTTGAAGCGCGACACGCCGGGCGTGGTGACCGCTGCTGACATTGAAGAGACATCAGCAGTTGAAATCCTCAACAAGAACCATGTCATCTGCCACCTCGATGAGGGCGCGTCATTGCGCATGGAGCTGACGGTCAATACCGGCAAGGGCTATGCGCAAGCGGAACAAAACCGCCCGGAGGATGCGCCGATCGGGCTCATTCCGATCGACAGTCTTTACAGTCCGGTCAGCCGCGTCGCCTATCGTGTGGAGAACACCCGCGAGGGCCAGGTTCTCGATTATGATCGCCTGATCATGGACATTGAGACCGACGGATCGATTTCGCCGGAAGACGCCACCGCTTATGCTGCGCGTATCTTGCAGGACCAGCTTCAGATTTTCATCAACTTCGATGAGCCGACCAAAGACACGGGCGCCGAAGCGCACGAAGAGTTGCCGTTTAACCCGGCGCTGCTGCGCAAAGTGGACGAGCTTGAACTGTCGGTGCGTTCGGCCAATTGCCTGAAAAACGACAATATCGTTTATATTGGCGACCTCATTCAGAAAACCGAAGCTGAAATGCTCCGCACCCCGAACTTTGGCCGCAAGTCTTTGAACGAGATCAAGGAAGTGCTGGCCACGCTCGGCCTGCATCTGGGTATGGATGTGCCGGACTGGCCGCCGGACAATATTGAAGAACTGGCCAAGAAATTTGACGAGTAAACCTGACAAGCCGAGTGTTTTAGGAAAAGTGGGCCTTTTGACAGGCTCACGATGAGGCCGGTTTTCCGTTAAAAAACACGGCAAAGAAATTACTCTTAGGGCCATTTGAAAAATGGCTCTAAGAACAGTCTGAGGAGATAAGCCATGCGACACGGGATGGCGCACCGTAAACTGAACCGCACCCACGAGCACCGCAAAGCGTTGTTCGCGAATATGGCGTGCGCGCTCATCAAGCATGAGCAAATCACAACCACTCTGCCGAAAGCCAAAGCGCTTCGCCCGGTCGTCGAAAGGCTGGTGACGCTGGCCAAGCACGCCAAAGCCGACGAAGGCCGCGCTTTGCACTTGCGCCGCCTCGCCGTGTCGCGCATCCGCGACAAGGATATGGCGAAGAAGCTGTTTGAGACTATCGGCCCTCGCTTTGCAGACCGCGATGGTGGTTATATCCGCATCATGAAAGCGGGCTATCGCTATGGCGATAATGCGCCGCTCGCGGTCATCGAATTTGTCGATCGCGATGTGAGCGCGAAGGGCCAGGATTCTGGCCCGGTGATCGGCGTTGAGGATGATGACGACGAAGTATAGTTGCCCGTCCGCTGATTGGCGGATGGTGAGTGATTGAATAAAGAACGCGCGGGATGGTATCCTTGCGCGTTCTTTTTGTTGGAGGATCTGTTCGATGTCCCGAATTATTGTATTGGCTTTTGCGGCCCTATCGATTTCATTATCTTCAGCTTGCGCGGAACCTGCGCCGGAAGACAACGATCACTTTAAGGAAATGCGCGGCGATGCGATTGCGCCGGCGCCGCGGATGGTTCCCGATACTATGTCCGAGGTCAGGCTGTCTTTCGCGCCAGTGGTCGAGCGCGCAGCGCCGGCGGTCGTTAATGTATATACCCGCCGCGTCGTTAAACAGCGCAGCCCATTTGCGGGTGATCCGTTTTTTGAACGGTTCTTTGGCGCCCGCTCCGGCGCCCCGCGCGAGCGGGTGCAAAACTCGCTCGGCTCCGGCGTTATCGTCAGTCCCGAGGGCGTCATCGTCACCAACAACCACGTCATCGAGGGGATGACGGAAATTAAGGTCGTCCTCAATGACCGGCGTGAGTTCAACGCCGAGCTTGTCCTTGCCGATCCGCATACTGACCTCGCGGTCTTAAAAATTGAAACCGGCGAACCGCTGCAATATCTTTCCTTCGCTAATTCCGACCGGCTGCAAGTCGGCGACATTGTGCTGGCGATTGGCAATCCGTTTGGCGTCGGCCAGACGGTGACCAATGGCATCATCTCGGCGCTGGCGCGCACGGCGGTTTCAGTTTCCGACTATCAGTTTTTCATTCAGACCGATGCGGCCATCAATCCCGGCAATTCCGGCGGCGCGCTGGTCGACACCCATGGCCGGCTGGTCGGCGTCAACACTGCGATATTCTCGCGCTCGGGCGGCTCTAACGGGATTGGCTTTGCGATCCCCTCGCGCCTGGTGCAGCAAGTCATCAAATCCGCGACCGATGGCGGCGCGCTGGTGCGCCCATGGATTGGCGCCTCGACCAGCACCGTCACCGCCGACATCGCCAAGGCGCTCAAGCTTGACCGTCCGGCCGGCGCCATCGTCGATGATATCTGGACGAAAGGCCCGGCCGACCGCGCCGGCATCAAACCCGGCGACGTCATCGTCGAAGTTGACGGACAGCCGGTCTATGACGCGCAGACCTTGCAATATCGGGTCGGCGTTATGGATGACGCTATGCGCGCCGATGTCGCCTATATTCGCGGCGGCAAGCTTCGTCACGCCAATGTCGCGCTTACCCTGCCGCCGGAAACGCCGGCGCGCGATCCGCGCGTGCTGGAGGGCAATCACCCGCTCAATGGCGTCACGGTCGATAACCTTTCCCCGCGCTACGCTGAGGAGCTGGGGCTCGACCCACTGTCGAAAGGCGTTGTCGTTGCGGAACTACAGCCACGCTCTTTCGCTGCGCGCCGCGGCTTACGTCCCGGACACAAGATTGTTTCGATCAACGGCAAGACGGTCAACAGCGCTGCTGAGCTTGCCCGCGAACTGTCAAAACCGGCGCGTAGCTGGGAGCTTGAGATCGACACCGGCGGGCGCATCGTGCCCTGGCGGGTGGGGAGATAAATTTATATGTCGTCAGTATCGCCTGCAACGGAAAAAGAGAAAACAGCTGTTCAGGCCGGTCTGAAACCCTCACTGTTATTTTTCAAAGACGGGTATGGCTTTAACCAGTTTCGCGGAGATTTTTTCGGCGGGGTTACGGCGGCAATAATCGCATTGCCTTTGGCGTTGGCCTTTGGCGTAGCGTCCGGGGCAGGCGCTATCAGCGGTCTTTATGGGGCCATTGCCGTCGGGTTTTTTGCAACCATCTTTGGCGGCACGCCTGCGCAGATATCCGGCCCGACCGGGCCGATGACCGTTGTAATGGCTGTCGTCGTTGCAACGCACGCAAACAATCTGCCCGAGGCTTTTGCAATTGTGATAATGGGCGGCGCGCTTCAAATTATGTTCGGCGCCATGCGCCTTGGAAAATATATTACCTATACGCCCTATTCCGTTGTGTCGGGCTTCATGACCGGTATTGGCGCCATCATCATCATTGTTCAACTTTTGCCATTCTTCGGCGCACCGGTGGCGGCGGGCGGCGTTATTGGCGCCTTGCACGCAATGTCGGCGTGGCGCCTGCATGACCTCCATATCGGGGCTGCCGGGATAGCCCTTGCGGCGCTATTCATGCAGATCGTCTGGCCAAAAAGACTGCAAAGCATCTTTCCGGCGCCGTTGGCGGCGTTGATCGCCGGTACGATAGTTGCGGCGTTATTTTTTAAAAACATCCCGGTCATTGGTGCGGTTCCTACGGGCCTGCCGCAGATCCAATTGCCTGTGCTGTCATTGACTGCGGCTCCGAATATTTTGCAAGCGGCGTTTATTTTGGCGCTTCTCGGTTCTATCGATAGTTTGCTGACGTCTTTGATTGCCGATTCTGTCACACGAAAGCGTCATGACCCGGATATGGAGCTGATCGGTCAAGGTATTGGCAACATGGCGGCGGGCCTGATCGGCGGATTGCCTGGCGCCGGCGCCACTATGCGCACGCTGGTTAATGTTCGGGCGGGCGGGCGCACCCCTGTGTCGGGCGCCATTCATGCGCTGGTGTTGCTTTTGATCGTGTTTGGTCTTGGACCATTGGTGGCGCAAGTGCCGCAAGCTGTGCTGGCCGCCATTCTTCTAAAGGTAGGGTGGGACATCATAGACTGGCGCTATCTGAAACGCATGCAATCCGCGCCGCGCGAAAAATTTATTGTTATGCTGATCACTTTCGCGCTAACGGTGTTTGTGGACCTGATTACGGCGGTTGGCGTCGGGATCATTCTCGCAAGTTTTGTCAACGCGAAAAGTATCGCGGAGCAACAGTTAAAAGGTGTTGGCGTGGCGGGCGCCGATGGCGCCGGTTTTCTTGATGAAGAAGAGCGTATGGTTCTGCGCGCCGCTGGCGGGCGTATTATCGTGAGTAGTTTGAGCGGGTCGTTTTCATATGCATCGGCCCGTGATCTGGCGCGGCGGGCGTCGCCGGAACTGACCGGCGTCGATATTGTGGTTTATGATTTTTCGGATGTCGGGTTCATTGACACCAGCGCCGCATTGGCGATCGAGGAATGTGTTGGGCTGGCCTTTGAGAATGGTCAAAAAGTGCTTGTTTCCGGGCTGTCAGGCCCTGTTGCCCGCGCGCTGGACGGGCTGGGCGCGCTCGACCGGGTCGCGCCTACGGACCGGTTTGCATCGCGCCGCCAGGCGATTGAAGCCGCCGCCGCGCGACTGGCCTGAGCGTGGTGAGGCTGTTAATACAGGGTTATCGTGAGTGATCTTTTCGCCTCTGCCGGATTAGAGAAAGACGCGCCGCGCCCGCTTGCGGACCGTTTGCGTCCGCAAACGCTGGATGCGGTTGTCGGACAGGACCATCTCCTCGGTGAGGGTGCGCCATTACGGCGTATGCTGAACGCCGGACGACTTTCCTCTATTGTATTCTGGGGACCGCCGGGCGTCGGCAAGACCACCATCGCCCGGCTGCTGGCTGACCATGGCGATCTCGACTTTGAACAAATCTCGGCGGTTTTCTCCGGCGTTGCTGACCTTCGCAAAGTGTTCGAGCGCGCCAAAGCGCGCCGCGCCGCGGGACGCGGGACGCTGTTATTCGTTGATGAAATTCACCGTTTCAATAAAGCCCAGCAGGACGGATTCCTGCCGCATGTGGAATCCGGGCTGATCACGTTGATTGGCGCCACCACAGAAAACCCGTCCTTTGAGTTAAACGCAGCGCTGCTGTCGCGCGCGCAGGTGTTCACCCTGGCGCGGCTTGATGATGAAGCGCTGGAGATGCTGCTCGCCCGCGCCGAGGCGGAGGAGGGGCGCAAGCTGCCGCTGACAGACAATGCACGCGCAGCGTTGCGGGTGATGGCCGATGGCGATGGCCGGTTTGTGCTCAACCTCGCCGAAGAGCTGTTCGCCGAACCAGCAGACCGCGTCGCCATAGAGCCGGGCGAGCTTGGCTCCATCGTGCAGCGGCGCGCGCCGATCTACGACAAGGGCGAGGAGTCGCATTATAATCTCGCCAGTGCGTTGCAAAAATCCATTCGCGGCTCGGATGTGGATGCCGCGCTTTACTGGGCGGCGCGGATGCTGGTCGGCGGCGAGGACCCGCGCTTTATTCTGCGCCGTCTGGTGGTTATCGCGTCTGAAGATGTCGGCAATGCCGACCCGCAAGCGCTGCCCATCGCGGTCGCGGCAAAGGACGCATACGAATTTCTCGGCCAGCCGGAAGGCGAAATCGCCATTGGCCAGCTGGTGACGTATCTTGCCAGCGCGCCAAAATCGAACCGGGCTTATGCAGCGTTTAAAAAAGCCAAAACCGCCGCGCGCGAGACCGGCTCGCTGGCGCCGCCGCCACATGCGATGAATGCGCCGACAAAGCTGATGAAGTCGCTCGGCTATTCCGATGGCTATGTTTATGACCACGACATGGCCGATGGTTTTGCGGGCCTGAATTATTTTCCGCCCGATATGGAGCGGCAGGAATTTTATCAGCCCACCTCCTTTGGCTTTGACAAGGAAATCGCAAAGCGGCTTGACTATTGGGCGCGCAAACGCCGCGAGAAACAGCAAGACAATGAATAGATATATGTGCGGGCGGAGGCGCTGAGATGACGCTTGAAACGCTTCTTGCCGCAAAAGCGGCGATCATCGGCGTGTGGTTTGTGGGGTTCTTCACCGCCGAACGGCTCGCCGCTGCGGCGCCGCCGCCAAGCTCAAAGGCGCGGCTGTTGCGCAATGCGGGCCTGTGGCTGATCGTGATGCTCGCCTCGCCGTTTATCGTCGCGCCGCTGACCGCCTGGGGCGTCAACCATCTCATCTGGCAGCGCCCGGACGCGATGACCACGGGCGCGATTGCGCTTGTGGTTCTGGCGGTTGATCTTGTGCTGCTCGATATCTGGACCTACTGGCTTCACCGCGCCTATCACCGCATTCCGTGGATGTGGCGGCTGCATGAAGTCCATCACCGCGATGATTTTCTTGATACGACCAGCGCGCTGCGGTTTCATCTCGGCGAGGTTGTGCTCTCCGCCGCGTTGCGGCTGATCCCGATTATGGTTCTGGCGCTGCCGCTATCGACGGTGATTATTTTTGAAACCTTATTGCTTTGCAGCGCGATTTTTCATCATTCCAACCTGCGCCTGCCGAAACGGTTTGAGGCGGGCTTGTCGCAGGTCTGGGTGACGCCGTCTATCCACTGGATTCATCACCATGCGATTGATCGCGACACCAATTCCAATTACGCATCGCTGTTGAGCCTGTGGGACAGGGTGTTTTCCTCCCGCAGCCCGGCTGAGCGCCGTGCGGATATGAAAATTGGATTGCAAGGTGTTGAAGATCAATCCCTTTTAGGGTTAATCCTGATGCCATTGATGAGGGACAAGAAATGAACGGCGGAAGCATCTGGCTGGCGATTGGCGCGGGCGGCGCGATTGGCGCTATGGCGCGCCATGGCGTGTCGCGCGCAGCGCTTCACTTTTTAGGCCCGAACTTCCCATGGGGAACGCTGGTCGCCAATGTTTCGGGCTCGTTTATCATGGGGCTGATGATTGTATGGCTATCGCGCAACGAGCCCCATAGCGCTGCCTTGCGGTTGTTTTTGACGGTCGGTCTGCTTGGCGCCTTCACCACATTTTCAACCTTCTCGCTGGACGTCGTCACGCTTTACCGCGACCGCACGATGATGATTGCGGCTGCATATCTGACGGCGTCAATCCTTCTGGCGGTCGCCGGACTGCTCGGCGGGATCGGGCTTGGCAGGCAAATCTTATGAGCGGCGTACAGATGAAAACCGTGGCGCCGGATGAAGACGGCATGCGTCTTGACCGCTGGTTCAAGGCGCATTTCCCGACGGTGCGCCATGGCGAGCTGGAGAAATTTTTGCGCAAGGGCCAGGTTCGTGTGGGCGGCGGCCGGGTGAAATCAAACCGGCGTCTGGAGACCGGCGAGGATGTGCGCATTCCGCCGCTATCCGATGAGGCGTCGCCGCCGCGGCCGCCCAGGCAAACCAAAGCCAGCCCGGAAGATGCAGCCGAACTCAGAAAGATGGTGTTGTTTGAGGACGATGACATCATCGCCCTCAACAAACCGTTTGGCTTGGCGGTGCAGGGCGGCACGAAAACCAGCCGCCATCTCGACGCCATGCTGGAGGCGTTTGCATCGGATGGTGAACGCCCGCGCCTCGTCCACCGGCTCGATAAGGACACGGGCGGGCTGATGCTGGTCGCCAAGACCCGCCTTGCCGCGCAAAAACTGGGGCAGGCGTTTAAAGGCCACGACGTTGAAAAGATTTACTGGGCGCTGACCGCCGGGGTCCCTGTCCCACGTGAAGGCACCATCGACATGCCGGTCGCCAAGCGCATGGTGCGGCGTGAGGACGGAGAGGAAGAACGCGTTGTCGCCGCGGAAGGCGAGGGCGCCAAAAAAGCTGTCACCGATTATCAGATGCTTGATGATGCGGGACCGGTCGCCGTCCTCGCCATGCGGCCGATCACCGGGCGCACCCACCAGCTACGGGTGCATGCGACGGCGATTGATTGTCCGGTGGTTGGCGACGGAAAATATGGCGGCGCGGCGGCGCATATTGAGGGCGTTTCAAACAAGCTCCATCTTTTTTGCCGCTCGATGACGTTTCCGCACCCGAAAACCGGGCGCAAGATGACGCTTGCCGCGCCATTGACCGGGCATATGGCCGAGACCTGGAAGTTTTTCTCGTTTGACGCGCGCGCAACCTGTCAGTGGCCTGAAGATTTGCACCGGTGAGCCAGCCGGTCCGTATAAAGCGCATCTATAAAGACGTTGCCGTGAAACCTCTGGGCGAGGGCTATTGCGTGACGCTCGATGGCCGCGAGGCGCGCACGTTGACGCGCGCGGTGCTGGCGACGCCGAGCGAAAATCTCGCCGTCGCCGGTGCGGCAGAGTGGAGTGCGCAAGGCGAATTTATTGACCGCCAGACCATGCCGCTGACGGCGTTGCTGAGCGCGGCCATTGACGCCGGCGAGACGGGCGCGGCGCAATGGCGCGCGGAGATCCTCACCTATCTGGGCTCGGACCTGGTGTGTTACCGCGCCGAGACCCCGGCGGCGCTGACGGCGCGGCAAAGCCAGGTTTGGGACCCCTATATCGATTGGTTGGGTGAGGAATTTGACGCGAGGCTCGCCGTCACCCAGGGCGTCACCGCGGTTCCTCAGCCGGACGAGGCGATAACCCAAGTCGCGCATGTGCTTGCGGCGCCGGCGGCGTTCATGTTGTTCGGCATTACCACGGCGGCGAAAATTTCAGGCTCGGCGGTTCTGGCGCTGGCGCTATGGAAAGACGCCTGGCCGGCGGGCGATATCTTCACCGCCTCGCGGCTTGATGAACATTTTCAGGAACAAAGATGGGGCGCCGATGCGGAGGCGAAAGCCCGCGAGCAACAATTGCAGAGAGATTTTGCGGCGGTTGCCGAGTTTATGCGCTTGATGAATGAGGCATAGGCAAGCCGCCTACATCTCAAGCGCTTCGCCGCGATTGAGTGCGCGGAAGCGCATCAATTCCATTCCCTTCAGCAGCGTGTCTTTGTCCATATCCATCGCATCAAAGTCGAGGAGATATTCGCGGATATACCCCTCGCGAGAGACGGTTTGCGCGGCGCCGGACATAAACGCGAATTTTTCCCTGATAGGGGTCTGGTTCTGCTCGCGGGCGGCTTCTGGATTAACGTCAAGCAGGAAGGCTTCAAATTCGCGCTGGCGCGCGACTTCCTGGGTGGGCGCTTCGGCCTGCCTTGCGTTATTTTCCCGCCAGCTATTGACCAGGGCGATAAACTCATCGGCGGTCATCGCACCGTCAAGATTGGTGTCGGCGATGGTGAAATCGAGTTTGGCCTCTTCAAACGCTTCCGTCCGGGTAAGGACTTCTCCGTCAAACGCGGCTTGCAGTTTTTGCAGCGCCGTGCGTCCGGCCTCGGTCTCGCGATAGGGCTGGCCGCGCGAATAGGTGACGGTGCGCTTTTCGGTCTCGACAACATTACCGTCGATGGTGCGCTTTAAGGTGAAAGTCTGTTGCAGTTGCTGGCGCGAATTCAGCATGTCGGCGACTTCATCTTCGCTGGGCGGGGCGGCCGCTTCTTCGGCGCCGTCCATAATCACGGTCGGGGCCAGTTCGGGAATGGCTGCCTGCTCGATTTCGGCGTCCGATTCTGCGCTCTGGGCGAAGGCGCCGCCAGCCAAAGCCAGCGCGCCGGCGCTGGCCAACAAGGTTACAAGATCGTTCGCAGTCATCGTATTCGCCTCACGGTCCGCCCATCTTAACCAGTAATACATGAAAACGTCGAGAAGTTGCTAATTCCTTTGGAAATTTCGCTCCGTGGATAAGATTAAGCAGCTTTAATGTTCGCAAACACGTGCCGCCGTTGCAACGCAAACGTCCTTGGCTTCACGCTGGCGCAGCGGCGTCGTGCACATCGCCAAAGACTTTTTCGAAAGCGGACTTTAGCGCCGCATCCATATCGTCGAGGGTTGCCGGCAGGCCAAGATCGACCAGGCTGGTGACGCCGAGACCGGCCTCGTCAATACCGCAAGGGGTGATGCCGGTGAAATGCGAAAGCTCCGGTTCGACATTGATGGAGATGCCGTGAAACGACACCCAGCGGCGGATGCGCACGCCAATCGCGGCGATTTTATCCTCGCGCAACGGCCCGCCCGGCGCCGTGCGGTCAACCCATACGCCGACCCGGCCCTCGCGGCGCTCACCGCGAACGCCGAACTCAGCCAAGGTGTCGATAATCCATTCCTCAAGCCCGAACACAAAGCGGCGAATGTCTTTGCCGCGCTGTTCCAGGTCGAGCATCACATAAGCGACGCGCTGTCCCGGGCCGTGATAGGTGTACTGACCGCCGCGGCTGGCCTTGAACACCGGAAACCTGTCCGGCGCCAGTAGATCGCCCGGCTTGGCGCCGGTTCCGGCCGTATAGAGCGGCGGGTGCTCCAACAACCAAACCAGCTCCGGCGCGTCGCCAGCACGGATCGCCGCGGCGCGGGCCTCCATAATGCGGACCGCCTCCTCATAGCCGACATAGCCGGACGAGAGCGCCCATTGCGCCGGTGTTGCGGTTTTCAGGCCGGCAAGGGCTGGCGGGTGGTTTAACCGGGGTTTTTGCAAAGCGTGGCGCTCTTGTTCGGTGGAAGGATGCGCATTTATCCCATTTGCCGGCGATGAGCGCAAACGCCTGACAATGGCCGGGAAGGGACGCCAATTTTCCGACAATTTCAGGCTTCCCAACCCGATAGCCATTTGCTATCCCCGCCGCTCGCCAACTGGCTTGCGGCCGTGGCGGAATTGGTAGACGCGCAGCGTTGAGGTCGCTGTGGGGCAACCCGTGGAAGTTCGAGTCTTCTCGGCCGC
>JAJFFZ010000107.1 GCA_021776395.1 Hyphococcus sp.
CCGCGACCCAGTTCAACATGAAATGGGTGGAGCCTGCGGGGCTGGTGAAATTTGATTTTCTCGGCCTCAAAACCCTGACGGTGATTGACCGCGCGGTGCGGTTTGCCGCCGAGCGCGGCGTAACGATTGATATAAGCGCCATCCCGGTCGATGACGCCGCGACGTTTGAAATGCTGGGCGAGGGCGCGGCGGTTGGCGTCTTCCAGCTTGAGAGCGCCGGCATGCGCTCAACGCTGCGCGCGATGAAACCCGACACGCTGGAAGACATCATCGCGCTGGTCTCGCTCTACCGGCCGGGGCCGATGGAGAATATCCCGACCTATATCGAGCGCAAGCAGGGCATTCAGGACCCGGATTATCTTCACCCGATGCTGGAAGAGGTGCTGAAGGAGACGTACGGCGTCATCATCTACCAGGAACAGGTGATGCAGATTGCGCAAATCCTGTCCGGCTATTCGCTCGGCGAGGCGGACCTTCTGCGCCGCGCCATGGGCAAGAAGAAAAAAGAGGAGATGGACAAGCAGCGCAAGCGCTTTATCGACGGCGCGGCTGAAAACGGCGTCGATAACAAGAAAGCCTCGTCGATTTTCGACCTTGTCCAGAAGTTCGCCGGCTATGGCTTCAACAAATCGCACGCCGCAGCCTACGCCTATATCGCCTATCAGACGGCATGGCTGAAGGCGAACTACCCGGCCGAGCTGCTCGCCGCATCGATGTCGCTCGACCGCGCCAACACCGACAAGCTTTCGGTGTTCTTAAAAGAAGCGCGGCGCACCGGGGTTGAGGTTCGCCCGCCGCATATCAATCATTCCGAGGCCGATTTTTCCGTCAAGGACGGCGCCATTGTCTACGCGCTGTCGGCGGTCAAGAATGTCGGCGCGGCGGCGATGGACCTTATCGCCGAACGCCGCCGGGACGGCGGGCCGTTTACCGACCTGATGGATTTCGCCGAACGGGTCGATCTGAAGTCGGTCGGCAAGCGCGCGCTGGAAAACCTCGCCCGCGCCGGCGCCTTTGACGGGCTTTGTGCGACGCGGCCCCAGGCGCTCGCAGCGGCGGATTTGCTGATCCGTTTTTCCGCCCAGATTGCCGAAGAACGCAACAGCGACCAGGGCGGGTTGTTTGCGATTGATGCAGCGCCCGAGCTCGAAAAACCCAAATTGCCGATTGCCGAGGACTGGATCGCGCAGGACCGGCTTGATCAGGAGCGCGCCGCCATCGGGTTTTATTTCAGCGGTCATCCGCTGGATGAATATGAGCGCGAATTAAAGCGGCTCAATATTGTCTCTTATACAGAGGCGATTGAGCGCGCGCGGTCGTCCGGCCGGGCAGCCTTCCAAATGGCCGGCGTTATTCGCACAGTGCGCATGCGGCGGTCAAAAGCCGGCAAGCCGTTTGCCTGGGTCGAGCTATCTGACGCCACCGGCGAGTTTGAAGTCACGGCGTTTTCCGAAACGCTGAATGCCGCCCGCGACCTGATGGAGCCCGGAATGCTGGTCTTGATTTCGGCCAGCGCGGAAGATCGCGACGGCGATATCCGCTTTACCTGCGAAGGCATGCGCAGTCTCGATATCGCCGCCGCCGCTGCGGTGTCTCAATTGCGCGTTGCGGTAACCTCGCAAGCCGCGCTTGAAGGCATCAAAAGGCGCCTCGCCGCGGTCAAACCCGCCAACGACAGTGAGCGCGGGGCGATCATCCTCGCCATGCGCCTTGGCGGGTCGGGCCGCGAGGTGGAAATCACCCTGCCGGACAAGACCGTGTGCACGCCCGCAGCGCGCGGCGCCCTGAAGGGTATTGAGGGTGTGGTTGACGTTGAACTGGTGTGATCGGGCGGCATTTTTTGCCTCGCGGCGCATTGCTTCGCAATCGCCTCCGGCGGGGCGGCCTGACCGGCCGACGCGCAGTCGCGCGTTAAAGCAAATGGCCTTGATATTTGTTCGGAGACCTTGAGCAGGCCCTTATTTTAGGCCGACTGAGCCCGAAAGCCCCGGTCAGGCGCTGATTTGTCGATGCTGCGCTTGCACAGGCGCTAAAGAGGGCGTATATGGCGCGCCATCTCACACGCGGCGCTTTCCTCAGTGGCCGCCCGGGCCTTTTCGTGTCCGGGACGGTTGACCAGCGTCGCGGCGGAAAAACTGAAGGAGTTACTGCAGATGGCGCTGCCAGAATTTTCTATGCGTCAGCTTTTGGAAGCTGGCGTGCATTTCGGTCACCAAACCCACCGTTGGGACCCGAAGATGAAATCCTACATCTTCGGCCAACGCAATGGCATTCACATTCTCGATCTGTCACAAACCGTCCCGCTCCTGCATCAGGCGCTGGTCAAAGTCCGCGACGTTGTCGCCGGCGGCGGACGGGTGTTGTTTGTCGGCACCAAACGTCAGGCGCAACAGCCCGTCGCGGAAGCGGCTAAACGCTGTGCGCAATATTATATGAATGTGCGCTGGCTCGGCGGTACGCTGACGAATTGGGAAACGATTTCGGAATCAATCCGTCGTCTTAAAAGTTTCGAAGAGAGCCTGGCGGCTGAAGCCTCCGGCCTCAATAAAAAAGAGCTGCTCGACCTCACCCGTCATCGCGATAAGCTCGAAGCATCGTTAGGCGGCATCCGCGACATGGGCGGCCTGCCGGATATTATTTTTGTCATCGATGTCAAGAAAGAAGCGATTGCAATCCGCGAAGCGAAAAAACTCGGCATTCCGGTTGTCGCCATCGTCGATACCAATTGCGCGCCGGATAATATTGACTACATCATTCCCGGCAATGACGACGCCTCGCGCGCCATCTCGCTATACGCCAACCTCATTGCCGACGCAGTGATTGACGGCATTGGTGAAAGCCAGGCGGCGCTTGGGATTGATATCGGCGCGATGGAAGATGCGCCGGTAGAGCCCGCTCTGGCCGAGACGCCAGTGGCGCAAGCGCCGGCGACTGAAACGCCGGTGGAAGAGCCAAAGGCCGAGGCCGCAACCGAGGCGGACGCATCCGCCCCGCCGCCGGAGCAATTGGCGAGCGCCTAAAGCTTTTTCCGGCAGCCAATCAACGATGCGAACCGGCGCCGTTACGGCTGGCTCGCATGCGACGACTTTAAACCGCAAGGACGGCTGGCTTTGCCGAGCCGCACGAACTGAATAAGAGGAGCATACCGGATGACTGGTATAACGGCCGCAATGGTAAAACAGCTGCGTGACAGCACCGGCGCAGGCATGATGGACTGTAAGGCAGCGTTGAGCGAAACCGATGGCGATATGGAAGTCGCCGTCGACTGGTTGCGTAAGAAAGGCCTTGCAAAGGCAGCCAAGAAAGCCGGCCGCACAGCCGCGCAAGGCCTTGTCGCCGTGGGCGTGGAGCCGGACGGCGCCGGCGCTGTCGGGGTTGTCGTTGAGATTAACTCCGAGACCGACTTTGTCGCGCGCAATGAAATCTTTCAAAACATGGTCGCCAACATTGCGCAAACCGCAATCGGCGTTGGCGGCGATGTCGAAAAGCTCCGCACAGAGACTTACCCGGGCGAAGACAAATCCGTTGACGATCACATCGTTGCGATGGTCGGCAAGATCGGTGAGAATATGGCGCTGCGCCGCGCGGCTGGCCTTAGCGTCGATGAAGGTGCGGTTGCGGCTTATGTTCATGGCCAGGTAACGCCCGGCGCCGGTAAAATTGGCGTTATAGTCGGGCTGAAATCGTCCGGTGACAAGGCCATGCTGGAAGCCCTCGGCAAGCAAATCGCGATGCATGTGGCGGCGGTGCGTCCGCTGGCGGGGCGGATTGACGAGCTCGATGCGGCCGTTGTGGAACGCGAGAAAAACGTCCTCGCAGAACAGGCCCGCGCTTCCGGCAAGCCTGAAAATATCATTGAGAAAATGGTCGAGGGCCGGCTGCGCAAATTCTACGAAGAATCCGTGTTGCTGGAGCAGATATTTGTCATTGACGGTGAAACCAAAGTCGCCAAAGTGATCGAAAACGCCGCCGCAGAGATCGGCGCGCCGATTGAGTTTGTCGGGTTTGAACGGCTCGAGCTCGGCGAAGGCGTTGAGGCGGCTGGCGACGAGGACTAACTTAGGGCATGCGCCTCGCAGCGGGTGGCGCTGGGACGCGCCGGGATTGTCTGGCGTTACTTTTTTGTGGCTGATCGACGGCGGAGATGTTTCAATTTCAAACGGACAGCGTACTCTAGACCATGTTCGAGAACCACAGAATCGACGAACTGGGTCTAGTTTTTAGCTTTTGCGCGTATTTTATCGAAAAACCGGTTCCCACTTTTTCTAATGCGCTCTAGAGCTGTTCGGCGATAATCGAAAGCAGTGTCCATGACCAAGGCGCCCGAAGCCTCAAACGCGCCCGCCCCCAAATATAAGCGGGTCTTGCTCAAAATTTCCGGTGAAGCGCTGATGGGCCCGGGCGATTACGGTATCGACAACCCTACTGTTGACCGCATCGCGGGCGAGATAAAAGACGCCCAAAATCTCGGCGTCGAGCTCAGCCTGGTGATTGGCGGCGGCAATATCTTCCGCGGTATTTCCACCGCCGCTGAGGGCATGGAGCGCGCCAGCGCCGATTATATGGGCATGCTGGCGACGGTGATGAATGCGCTGGCGATGCAAAATGCGCTGGAACAGATGGGGGTTTATACCAGGGTTCTATCAGCGATCGAGATGACGGCGATTTGCGAGACCTATATTCGCCGGCGCGCGCTGCGCCACATGGAGAAAAGGCGGATTGTGATTTTCGCCGCCGGCACCGGCAATCCGTTCTTCACCACCGATACCGCAGCTGCGCTGCGGGCTGCTGAGATGAAATGTGACGTCTTGCTCAAAGGCACCCAGGTCGACGGCGTCTATACTGCAGACCCGAAACTGGACCCGACAGCTGAGCGTATCGAAAGATTGACCTATCACGACGTTCTGGCGCGAGACCTCAAAGTCATGGACCAGGCGGCGATTTCGCTGACCCGCGAGAGCGGCATTCCCATTGTCGTCTTTCCGATTGGCGAGACCGGCGGCATTGTCGGTGCGCTGACAGGCGCCGGGACATCGACGATTATCTCTGATAATTAGCGACAACGCTCAAATTTCGCCGTAATTTCAGGCTATAAGGCCATTAGGAGAAGAAACGCCATGAGCACAAACGGAGTTGACCTCAAAGACCTTCGCAAGCGCATGGATGGCGCGATTGCGGCGCTGAAGACCGAATTTGGCGGGCTCCGCACTGGCCGCGCCAGCGTCAGCCTGGTTGAACCCATCAATGTCAGCGCCTATGGCTCAAAAATGCCCATGAGCCAGGTTGGCACGATCAGCATTCCAGAGCCGCGCATGATTACCATTCAAGTCTGGGACAAAGGGTTGATCGGGGCGGTCGAAAAGGCGATTCGTGAATCCGGCCTTGGCATCAACCCGGTTGTGGATGGCGTCAATGTACGCATTCCCATTCCTCCGCTGACCGAGGAGCGCCGGGTCGAGCTGGCCAAGATTGCCGCAAAATATACCGAACAGGCGCGGGTCGCGATCCGCAATGTCCGCCGCGACGGTATGGAGGCGATCAAGAAGGCCGACGGCATTGGCGAGGACGAGCAGAAAAAACTTCATGGCGAGGTGCAAAAACTCACCGACGAAAAGGTCAAATCGGTTGATGATGCGCTGGCGGCGAAAGAAACTGAAATCATGCAGGTCTGATGGTTGAATATAGGTATAAACTTTTGCTGCTTTTGGGTGCCGGCGTCCAGCCTGATAGCGCTATCGGTCGGGACGCGGGAGTAATGGATTTGTCGCGATGAGCGCGTCACCGGTTACAACTGAAGGCGCGAGCGTGGTTTGCGTGCGCGGGCCCGCGCCGAAACATGTCGCCATCATCATGGATGGGAATGGACGCTGGGCGAAAGCCCGCGCCCTGCCGCGGTCGGCGGGACATCGCGAGGGCGTTGAGGCGGTGCGCCGCGCGGTTGAAACGGCGCGCGATCTGAACCTTGAATGCCTGACCTTGTATTCTTTCTCGACGGAAAACTGGCGCCGGCCCGCAGGCGAGGTGCGCGATTTAATGGGACTGCTAAAACAGTTCATTGTCGATGATTTGCCGCGCCTGAAAAAAGAGGGCGTATGCGTGCGTATTATTGGCGACCGCAAAAATCTGACCGCCGATATCAGAGCGCTGGTCGGCCGGGCGGAAAGTGAAACCCGGGAAAATACTAAATTCACTTTGCAAATCGCCTTTAATTATGGCGGTCGCGATGAGATTGTCCGTGCTGCGCGCGCGGCAGGCGAAGCCGTCCGCAAGGGCGAGCTTAGACCGGAAGATATTGACGAGGAAGTTTTTGGCGGGTTTTTGGACACTGGCGCCGCGCCTGAGCCTGACCTCGTCATTCGCACCAGCGGCGAGAAGCGAACGTCAAATTTCCTGATCTGGCAAGCAGCCTATGCGGAGTATGTTTTTGTCGACACTTTGTGGCCGGACTTTAACGCCGAAGTCTTCAGCGCTGCCATAGAAGAATATTGTGGTCGCGAGCGCCGATTTGGCGGCGTTGGCGGGCCGTCGCGATGACTAATCCGGCGCCGGCTGCCGAAAAGCTAGACACAAGAACGCCGCCATCGACGCGGTCGCTGCTGTTGCGGTTTGCCTCGGCGTTGATCCTCATTCCGTTGGTCATCGGCGCGATCTATATTGGCGGGTGGGTTTTTGCGGTGCTGGCTGCACTGTCGTGTCTGACGATGATTTTCGAGTGGACGCGGATGGTTGAGGGGCGTGAATTCAGTGCAAGCTTTTTCGCCCTGGCCGGCGGCACAGTGATTGCGTTGTTCACCGCAACTATCGGCGCTTATGGCATTGCATTCGTTGCCACCCTGATTAGCGGGGGCGGCGCTTTTGTTCTGTCGCGCCGCGATGCGCGGCTTGGTTTGTGGTCGGCTTTTGCCGCGCCCTATCTTATCGCACCCTGCATCGCGCTGATCTGGCTGCGCCTCAGTACTAGCTATGGGTTGGAGCTGACGCTTATCTTGTTTGTGACGGTCTGGGCGGCCGATAGCGGCGCCTTTTTATTCGGCAAGGCAATTGGCGGGCCGAAGATCAACTATGCGCTGTCGCCGTCTAAAACTTGGGCGGGGATAGGCGGCGGCATTTTCGGCGGCGCGGTCATTGGAGGCGTTGCCGGTTTTGTTTTGATTGGCGGCGAGGCGGTGCTTTTAAGCCTGCTTGCAGGCGCCGCTCTTGGCGCAGCGTCAGTGGTGGGCGATCTCGCGGAATCTGCTTTCAAGCGAAATTTTGGCCTGAAGGACATTTCTGGCTTTATTCCCGGCCATGGCGGCGCGCTGGACCGGCTGGACGGCATGATTTTCGCGACTGCAGCAATGACGGGCGGCTATTTCCTCTATATGCTGCTTTCAAAAGTACCGGGGTAGGGGTCGGATAAAGTGACGGAAAACGGCGCATCCAAGCGGCCGGCTGGCGGGCCGCGTAAAATCACCATCCTCGGGTCAACCGGCTCGGTTGGTGTTTCTACGCTCGACCTTCTGGATTTTGCGTTCGGTCAAGGTGAGGCTCAGATTGAGATTGAAGCGCTGACCGCGAACCGTAATGTTGAAGCGCTGGCGGCGCAGGCGCGTAAGTTCAAACCAAAATTTGTTGCTGTTGCGGACGCAACGCTTGGCGATGATCTGCGCGCTGCGGTTGCCGGTCTTGATGTTGAAACTGGGGCCGGCGCGATGGCGATTGAAGAGGCCGCCGAACGCGACGCCGATTGGGTGATGGCGGCGATTGTCGGCGCCGCCGGGCTCGGGCCGACATTGAAAGCCGCGCAACGCGGCGGCGCTGTTGCGCTCGCCAATAAGGAATGCCTGGTTTGCGCCGGCGATATTGTCACCGCGGCGATTGCAAAATCCGGCGGCGTGTTGCTACCCGTCGATAGCGAACATAATGCGATTTTTCAGGTATTTGATTTTGAACGGCCCAACCGGGTTTCCCGTCTAATTCTCACCGCATCGGGGGGGCCGTTCAGAACCTGGAGCGCCGATGAGATGGCCAAAGCGAGCCCGGCGCAAGCGGTCGCGCATCCGAACTGGTCAATGGGCGCGAAGATATCAGTCGATTCCGCGACGATGATGAACAAGGGTTTGGAACTGATTGAGGCCGCTCACATTTTCCCAATTCCCCATGAGCGCATCGAAATTCTGGTGCATCCGCAGTCGGTGATTCACTCGATGGTTGAGTATGTGGACGGCTCGGTTCTGGCTCAGCTCGGCACGCCGGATATGCGAACGCCGATCGCCTCAACGCTGGCATGGCCGGACCGCATGCCCAGCCCGAGCGCCAAACTGGACTTCGCGAAGATATCTAAACTAACATTCGAAGCCCCTGATTTGGAAAGGTTTCCAGCTATTCGTTTGGCCCGCGAGGCAATTACAGCGGGCGGGATTATGCCGGCGACCCTAAACGCGGCCAACGAAGTTGCGGTCGCCGCGTTTTTGAATGGCGACGTCAAATTTCTTGATATTGCAGCAATTACCGAGCAGGTAGTTGAGCAGGTGAGCCGGCAGGAAAATCCAGCGGCGCTGGAGACGCTTGAAGAAGCAATAGCCGCTGATAGCCAGGCGCGCCGGTTGGCGGAAGTCTGTGTAGCGGTCAGGGCCGCCGCTTAACAACCGCGCAAAACAGGGTAGAGTTCGCGACAGGCATGGAACTACAATCACTTCTAATACTCCCGATCACCATCGCCGCCTTTCTGGCGTTGTTGACGATCGTCGTCTTCATTCACGAATATGGTCATTTCTCGATGGCGAGGTTACTCGGCGTGCGTGTCGATGTTTTTTCTATCGGGTTCGGCAAAACAATCTTACAATGGGTTGATCGCAAAGGCACGCAATGGCGTATCGCCGCGTTGCCGCTTGGCGGATATGTTAAGTTTTTCGGGGACTTGAATGCAGCCTCACAGGCCTCGCCCGAAGTTGCCGCGAAAGCCGGCGGGCCAGCGACGACGCAGTTTCCAAAACCAGGTGATACCGAGGAGGTTGGCCAGGGCATGACTGCGGAAGAGCGCGCGGTGTGCTTTCATTTCAAACCGGTGTGGGCGCGTGCGGCGATTGTCGCTGCCGGGCCGGTCGCCAATTTTATCCTCGCGGTGGCGATTTTCGCCTCCCTGTTCGCGGCGTTTGGGCGGCAATATTCTGAACCCGTTGTCGGCTCGGTTTTAGAGGTGTCCGCCGCCCAGGAAGCGGGCGTTTTGCCAGGCGATCGGATTGTGGCGGTCAATGGCCGCTCAATCGACAAGTTCCGGCAAATTCAGGACGCGGTGATGTTGAGCAGCGGCGAGCCAATGGGTTTTCGCGTCTTGCGCGGCGGCGCAGAAGTTGAACTGACGATTGTGCCTACCCGAGCGGAAACCGAGGACCGGTATGGCAATCTCATAGAAGTCTGGCGACTCGGCATTGGCGGCGATCCCAACGCCTATGGGTTTGAGAAATATGGCTTTATCGGCTCGATCCGAGAGGGCGTTAAAGAACTGTGGCGGGTTTTGAGCGTAACGACCCGCTTTCTTGGCAAAATTATCACCGGGAAAGAGGATGCCAAGCAGCTTGGCGGGCCGATTAAGATGGCCCAATATGCCGGGCAATCGGTTATGTCCGGCTTCGATCAGGTGGGGGATGGTCAAAATCCGAGCTTTGGGACCATGCTCAGGGCCAGCATGATCGATTTTATCTCGCTTGCGGCGTTTGTGTCGGTGTCAATCGGTTTCTTGAACATTTTGCCGGTTCCAGTGCTCGACGGCGGCCATCTATTGTATTACGCCTATGAGGCGATTGCTGGACGGCCGTTGGGGGCGCGAGCACAAGCGGTCGGTTTTCGAGTG
>JAJFFZ010000108.1 GCA_021776395.1 Hyphococcus sp.
AAATTGGCAAGCGCGCGGAAATTCAGGTGCCGCAGGAAGATTTGCAGCGCGAAATGATTAACATGGCGCGCGCCTATCCCGGTCAGGAAAAAGAAGTCATCGAATTCTACCAGAACAATCCGGGCGCCGTGCAACAGTTGCGCGCGCCCTTATTTGAAGAGCGCGTGGTCGATCACATTCTTGACAACGCCAAGGTGGAAGAAAAAACCGTCTCCAAAGAAGAATTAATGGAAGACCCGGATGGGGACGATCCCGTAGCGTAAAGGGTTAATCCAGAGGATTATCGATAACGGGCCGCAGAAAACTGCGGCCCGTTTCTTATTCGAGATGGATTATATCAGGACGGGTTGGCCAGTAATGTTCACCCCGCCTCCCCGGCTTTAGCCGGATTGCAACAAATTCTTGCATTTACATAGCAATAACCCTCGCTTAAGCGCATTAGCATATAGTGATGATGATGGGGGCTGGCGCTGGTTCTTTTTGCCCCCATGTTAAGGATCACATTTAACGATTACGCCCGGTTTACGGGCGTCGGGACGAGAGGACGTCGATGAAAGACCCCCACGAAATATATATGAATACGCTTGTGCCGATGGTGGTTGAGCAAACCAGCCGCGGCGAGCGCTCCTTTGATATTTTCTCAAGGCTTTTAAAGGAGCGGATCATCTTCCTGTCCGGTCCGGTCAATGACGCGGTATCGACCCTGGTCGTCGCTCAGCTGTTGTTTCTCGAGGCCGACAACCCGAAAAAGGAAATCGCGCTCTACATCAACTCCCCTGGCGGCGTGGTTTCTTCTGGCCTGGCGATGTATGACACTATGCGCTACATCCGGCCGGCGATCTCGACTATGTGTACCGGCATGGCCGCCTCCATGGGCTCGCTGCTGCTCACGGCTGGCGAGAAGGGTTTGCGGTTCTCGCTGCCCAATTCGCGGGTCATGGTGCATCAGCCCTCAGGCGGCTTTCAGGGTCAGGCGTCCGATATTGAACGCCATGCGGAAGACATCATCAAATTGAAGCGCCGGATGAACGAGATTTATGTCGAGCATACCGGCCAATCCTATGAAACTATTGAGAAAACCCTCGACCGTGATTATTTTATGACGCCGGAAGAGGCGGTTGAGTTCGGGTTGATCGACAAAGTGCTGTCCAAGCGGGCTGTGCCGGAGGAATCTTAAGACATAAATTTACCCCAATCATTAACCAGCTTTGCAAATGGTTTCTTGATTGATATGGGCGGAATATGGTCGAATAAAAACAATGCTCCCGGGATATGGCGCCCTTCATGCACCAATTTCGGGTATCTTAGCGTTTATGTCCTGGCGGGCAGTGTTTGCCAGGCGCGTCCGTTGAGGGTATTTGGCCGGAATATTGCGGTCGCGAAGGTTATGAGTGCTGGGCAAGGAGTTCTGTTGTAGTGAGCAAAATTGGCGGGAAAAGCGGCGGTGACGGGAAAAACACCCTTTACTGTTCCTTCTGCGGCAAAAGCCAGCATGAGGTGCGTAAGCTGATCGCAGGGCCGACGGTATTCATCTGTGATGAATGCGTCGAGCTGTGCATGGATATTATCCGTGAGGAATCAAAATCATCGCTGGTCAAAGCCGGCGACGGCGTGCCCAGCCCGCAAGAGATCCACCAGGTCCTTGACGACTATGTCATCGGCCAGAGCCAAGCCAAACGGGTTCTGGCGGTCGCGGTGCACAATCACTATAAGCGCCTCAATCACGCCGCCAAAAACAACGACGTTGAACTTGCAAAATCGAATATCCTGCTGATCGGCCCGACCGGTTCCGGCAAGACGCTGCTCGCCCAGACGCTTGCGCGCATCCTCGACGTGCCGTTCACGATGGCGGATGCAACGACGCTGACAGAGGCGGGTTATGTCGGCGAAGATGTTGAAAACATTATTCTCAAGCTTCTTCAGTCTGCAGATTATAATGTCGAACGCGCTCAGCGCGGCATCGTCTATATCGACGAAGTCGATAAAATCAGCCGCAAATCAGACAATCCTTCGATAACCCGCGATGTGTCGGGTGAAGGCGTTCAACAAGCGCTGTTGAAAATTATGGAAGGCACGGTCGCCTCAGTGCCGCCGCAGGGCGGACGCAAGCATCCGCAGCAGGAATTTCTGCAAGTCGATACGACGAACATCTTGTTCATCGTCGGCGGCGCTTTTTCCGGCCTCGAAAAAGTCATCACCAGTCGCGGTGAAGGCTCGTCGATCGGTTTCGGCGCGGATGTGAAAAACCCCGATGACCGCCGGATTGGCGCCATCTTACGCGAGGTTGAGCCGGAAGATCTGTTGCGCATCGGCCTGATCCCAGAATTTGTCGGCCGTCTGCCGGTGATCGCAACGCTTGAAGATCTTGACGAAAATGCGCTGGTGCAAATTCTGACGGCGCCGAAAAATGCGCTCATCAAACAATATCAGCGCCTGTTCGAGATGGAGGACGTCAAGCTCACCTTCACGGATGACGCAAAAATCGCCATCGCCCGCAGAGCCATTTTACGCAAAACCGGCGCGCGCGGATTGCGGTCGATTATGGAAGGCATCCTGCTCGATTCGATGTTTGAGCTGCCGGCGCTGGAAGGCGTTGTTGAGGTTGTGGTCAATGGCGAGGTTGTCGATGGCAACGCCAAGCCGCTCCACATCTACGCCGACCGTGATGAAGACGCCATAGAGGCGGACGCCAGCGCATAACCGTAGCTGGCCTCCCCTGCATATCTGGCTGGTTTTCCTCATTGGCGCTCTGGGGCCTTGAATCAGCGACGAATAAAGCCACATTAATGATACTGTCCGCCGCCGCTTAAAAGAGCGGCGGTTGGCGCGTCTTAAGGGCGTATTTGCTTTGCTGTGCTACGGTCCAGGCGAGCATTGCGCTGGCGTGCAAACCGCCGCCCAATGGGCCGGACGATTTTGATGATCCGGGTGAGACGCCACTATTTGGGTCTTGCCTCGTTGAGGAGCCGTTATGAGTGACCCCGTTATAAGTGACCCTGTTATGAGTGAAAAAGTAATTTACCCCGTTCTGCCGCTGCGCGACATTGTCGTGTTTCCGGGCATGATCGTACCGCTATTTGTCGGGCGCGAGAAATCGGTCAATGCGCTCGAAAATGTGATGCAGAACGACAAGAAAATTTTGCTGGTGGCGCAAAAAGACGCTGGCGACGATGATCCGGGCATCGATGATATTTACGATGTCGGCGTGATCGCGTCTGTGCTGCAACTTCTGAAATTGCCGGACGGAACTGTAAAAGTGCTGGTCGAGGGAGAGGCGCGCGCGCGCGTTGAGGATTATGCGCGCATTGAAGAATATTTCGAAGCCGAAGCCACGCTGATCAATGAGGACGATGATGACGACACCGAAATCGAGGCGCTTGCCCGCTCGGTGATCGGCCAGTTTGAATCCTATGTGAAACTCAACAAGCGGGTGCCGCCGGAAGTCATTGTCTCGATCAACCAGATTGACGACACTGCAAAGCTGGCCGACACCGTCGCCTCGCATCTCAACATCAAGCTGTCGGAAAAGCAGGAACTGCTCGAAATCACCGGCGCCAGCGAACGCCTTGAGCGGGTTTATGCGCT
>JAJFFZ010000109.1 GCA_021776395.1 Hyphococcus sp.
ACCCGTCCTATATTCTCGAAGAAAAAGAAGCGCTGCACGCCCTGTTGCTGACCCATGGCCATGAAGACCATATTGGCGCCGTGGCGTTATTGGCGCCAAAGCTCGGCTGTCCGGTTTACGCAACGCCGTTCACCGCCGCGCTGGTCGCGCGCAAGCTCGCCGAGCAGGGCGGGCCGGGGATTGAGCTTAACATCATCGACATGAATGAACGCTTCGAGATTGGCCCGTTCGATATTGAATATGTCACGCTCACTCACTCCATTCCGGAGCCGAGCGGCGTGATCTTGCGCACCGAACTTGGAACGGTCCTGCATACCGGCGACTGGAAAATCGACCCGGCGCCAACGTTGGGACCGCAGATCGATTCCAGCACCATCGAAAAGCTTGGCGATGACGGATTGCTGGCGATGGTCTGCGATTCCACCAATGTTTTATCTCCCGGCACATCCGGTTCTGAGGGCGCGGTGAGGAAATCTTTGATCACGCTGATCAAAAAGCAGGAAGGCCGCGTGGCGGTGACGACATTCGCGTCCAACCTGTCGCGGGTTGTGTCAATCTGCGAGGCGGCCGCAGCCGCTGATCGCAGCGTTTGCCTGCTTGGCCGGTCGATGTTGCGTATTGTCGAGGCGGCGCGCGAGACCGGGTTGCTGCCCGAGCATATGTCGTTTGTAGAGCCCAAAGACGCCGGTCACTTGCCGCGCCAGAATGTGCTTTATCTGTGCACCGGCAGTCAGGGCGAGCCGCGTGCGGCGCTGGCGCGCATTGCCCGCGGCGATCACCGCGATCTGGTGCTGGGCGACGGCGACACGGTGATTTTTTCGTCGAAGATTATTCCCGGCAATGAGCGCGAGATTTATACGCTGCAAAATGACCTGGTCGATCTCGGCGTGCATATCATTACCGAAAAAGACGAGTTCATCCACGTCTCCGGCCATCCGTGTCGTGATGAGCTGAAAGCCATGTATGGCTGGGCGCGGCCAAAAATTTCAATCCCCGTTCATGGCGAGGCGCGCCATCTCGAAGAACATGCCGACCTCGCTTACGCGCTTGGCGTTGAAGAGGCGCTGGCGCCGCGCAATGGCGACCTCATTCGCCTGGCGCCGGAAGGACCGGAGGTGATCGACGAGGTGCCGGCCGGGCGCATCTATCTCGACGGCGATATTTTAATGGCGGAGGGCGCAGCGCCCATGCGCGAGCGCAAAAAACTCTCCCATGCCGGCGTGCTCGTGGTTTCCATCGCCCTCGACAAACGCCATGGGTTGGCCGGCAATGCTCAGCTCTCCAGCGTCGGCGCCGCCGTTCTCGATGACGCCGCGCTCGCTGAAAAAATCGAAGACGCCGTCCTCGCCATGCCCGAGCAAAAGCGCCTCGACGATGAAGCCGTCGAGCTGGCGGTCAAACGCGCCGCGCGCATCTATTTCGACCGCAACTGGGGCAAGCGTCCGATCATTCAAACGCAGATTCATCGTTTAGGATAAATGCCTCGCTAAACGCGCGCCTTAAGTCTCCCAATCCATAAACCGCGCGGTAAATCCAATCGTATCTACGATGCCATGAACCAAAATGACCGGGTAGAGATTTCGCTTCATCAGTAAAAATGTGGCGCCGAAGGCCAGCCCGATGGCGCCCGCCGTCACAAAGCCGCGCATGCCCTGGTAATACATATGGACATAGCCAAAAAATGCAGCGGCGCCGATTACGGCGATGACGGATGCGAATTTGACGCCGCTAAAAACTGATTGCAGCCGGGTGATGATAAACCCACGGAAGAACATTTCTTCACCGAACGCCGCCGCCGTCCAGACGATACCGACCCACAAAAGATAAAGCGGTAAATTTCCTTTGATGTCGCCCCAACGGTCCTCAACGCCCTCGGGCATTTCCGACATGAATTCCCACCCCAATGCCTCGCCGCCAAACATGGCGGCCGCCACAGCGATGGCGAATCCGATAAAGGCCAAAAGCGTTTTGGGGATGAGCATAAGTTTGGCTCTGACGCCGGGAAGCGCGATCAGCCCCATGCCAGCCCATGTCTCGCGGCGCATCCGCATATATCCGGTCAGCACAACCAGAACGATTATCAGCGACACGGGCCCCGCATAGCGCCAGAACAGCGGATCAAACAGCCTTTTCAAAATCAGCGCAAAGGCGACAAAGCCGACAAGTTCAATGGCGGCGATCAGGTTTTTAGATTTTAGAATATTGGACATATTGCACCGATCTTACCCAATAGGCCGGGGCGTTTATAGAACGTTTGTGCGCGGGGTGTGGTGATGGCGGCCAAGGTTGTGAACCCATCGTTTGGGCGTAACGCCAAAGGCTTTTTTGAAGTGGCGCGTGAAATGGCTTTGATCGGAAAACTCGCATGCGGTTGCTGTACCGGCGATGGAGCCGCCCGCGAATAACATATTGCGGGCTTTATCCAGCCTGCGCATGATCAAATAGCGATGCGGGCTGGTCCCGAACATCGCTCTAAAGTCTCGCGATAATTGCCATCGGTCATGACCTGTTGCACGCTCCAGGTCTTCCATGGAAATTCCTTGATCCAGGCGTTCAAGGATATACTGGCGGGCCAACTCAGCTGCGCGATAGTTGAAGATTTTGATCGGCTTTTTAGCGCCAGAGACTTCATCCAGCACAGTTGCCAGATCATAAAGCGCGTCCTGGTATTCGAGCGTTTCAAATGGCTGGTCGTAGGCTTCCAGCAACGGCAGGACGACGTCAAAAAGTCTTGAGTCTGAAGAAACACCGTCTTCGATAAAGGGCAGGCGTTTTCCGCCCAAGGCCGATTGAATTAATGGCGGCTCAATATAGATCGACCGGTAGCGGAAACCGACATCCGTTCCGGCGCGCCCGTCATGCAGCTCATCCGGGTAAAGAACAACCATGCCGCCGGGCAGTGAGTGGCGCGCAGCGCCCCGATAATCAAAGCCCTGCACGCCCTCAAGCGTTATCCCAATGGTATAGGTGTCATGGCGATGGGGCGCAAAGGCGGCGCCTGAAAAATAGGCCTCGATGCGGTTAACATCCCCGCACGCCTTATAAACCCAGTTGCTGGTATTCTCGCGATACAATGTTTCTACGCATTCGTTGTTCCTAGCTGGTGATAATTGGTGTTTGATACCGGAGTTTCAACGGCAAATCGGTCGATACTCTGTTTTCTGGGATGAAATGGGTGTTTCAACGCCCAGACCGGGCGCGGATGGAATGGCGAACCGGTGAAATGCCACAAGAGCCGACATTTGAGGCGAATTCGCCGCAGCGAAATTGAGTGATTGAGGCCCTAAACAGAGACGTTGATTTCACGCCTATTCGTTCTTGCTTAGACATCCCACCATTCACACGCTAAACTCCACAGCGGCCCATTGCCGCGCAATCGCAAATCATAGGATGAAACATGACTATCCCCGGCGCCGTCGTAATCTTTATCGTCTGGTGGTGGGTGGCGTTCCTGGCGGTGCTGCCGCGCGGCATTGAGAGCCGGTGGGAGGCCGAAGACGATGGCGTCAAAGGCGCCGATCCCGGTGCGCCGGTCAAGCCGGACTTGAAAAGTAAGGCCTGGCTCGCCACCAAAGTCACCGCCGTCCTGTGGGCGATCACGGTGGCGATCATTGTAAGCGGCGTTATCAATTTCCGCGATTAATCATTTCTCCATGCTTGCATTGGCAAAAGGCCTGTCATAGCAGTAACGCAAATCCCTGATCTGTGATTTTTGAGGCGAGAGGTGTTTTATGAACGATACATCGCACGCCAGCAAATCTGACCGTCCTGATGCGGATCGCCCGGGCGCCAATACTCCCGCTGACGGCGACGATGCGCAGTTTGCCGAAGACCAGACGCTGTCGCCGGAGTTTGTCCGCTCGATCTCCGATATTATCGACGACCGCGACGTTCTCGGATTTGAGTTCCTCACCAAAGACCTCCACCCCGCCGACATTGCCGACCTTATCGGCCTGTTGCGGCTGGAAGAGCGCGCGGCGCTGATTGAGATGCTGGGCGGCGCGGTGCCGCCCGATGTTCTGGCCGAGCTTGACGACGACTTGCGCACTAGCGTGGTTGCGGCGATGGGCCCGCAGCGGGTCGCTAAAGCGGTCGCTGAGCTTGACACCGATGATGCGGCGTTCGTGCTGGAGGACCTCGATGAGGAACGCCGTGCGGAAATCCTCGCCGAAGTGCCGCTCGAAGAGCGTCTGGTCCTGCGCGCCGCGCTCGATTATCCCGAAGACACTGCCGGCCGCGTGATGCAGCGCGAGTTCTTCGCAACGCCCGGCTACTGGACGGTCGGGCCAATTATAGACCGGATGCGCAGCGCCGAAGATTTACCCGAACGGTTCTATGAGGTTTTTGTCGTTGACCCATCGTTCAAACCGGTTGGCGCGGTGCCGCTGTCGACGCTGTTGCATGCATCGCGCGACACCGTGATTGCAGATATCATGTCCGGCGGCGACTTGCGCAAAATCCCGGTGACCATGGACCAGGAGGAAGTCGCCTATCTGTTCGAGCAATATAACCTCATTTCATCGCCGGTCATCGACGCGTCTGAGCGTCTGGTCGGGATGATTACTGTTGACGATGTGGTCGAGATGGTGCGCGAGGAAACCCAGGAAGACATGCTCGCGCTCGGCGGCGTTGAGGCTGATACCGGCCTTTCCGACACGGTGATCGAAACGGTGCGCTCGCGGTTTTCATGGCTGGCGGTCAATCTCCTGACCGCGATTGTCGCCTCGCTGGTGATCGCGCTTTATGATGCGGCGCTGGAACAAATCGTTGCGCTGGCGATTTTGATGCCGATCGTCGCCTCCATGGGCGGCAATGCCGGCACACAAACGCTCACCGTCGTGGTGCGCTCGCTGGCGACGAAAGATTTAACCGCCTCCAATGCGGCGCGGATTATCACCCGCGAGGCTTTGGTAGGATTCGCCAATGGGGTAATTTTCGCCGTCATCATGGGCGCGCTTGCGGGCGCATGGTATTTTTTCTCCGGCTGGGGCGAGCAACCAGACGCTGTCCGCCTTGGGCTGGTCGTCGGCGCGGCGATGGTCATCAACCTTTTCGCTGCGGGTCTCGCCGGCATCCTCGTGCCCATCGGGTTGCAACGCGCCGGCGCCGACCCGGCGGTCTCGTCCGCCGTCTTTGTCACCACGGTGACCGATATTGTCGGGTTTTTTGTGTTTCTTGGGCTGGCGGCGGCGGTGCTTTTGTAGGGCGCCGAAGTTCAGAGCGGGTCGAACATCTGTCTTATTCCACCGCTTGCAGTTCTGCGCCGAATTGCAGATCGGCGAGGCGGGCGTACAGCCCGCCTCTTGCGAGCAGCTCATGATGCGTTCCTTGATCGATAATCCGCCCGCCTTCCATGACCGCAATGACATCGGCTTTCAGAACTGTCGCCAGCCGGTGGGCGATGACGAGCGTGGTGCGATTGGCGGAAATGGTTTCAAAGGCGTCCTGAATGGCGCGTTCGCTTTCAGAATCGAGCGCGCTGGTCGCCTCATCCAGCAGCAAGACTGGCGCATCGCGCAAAATTGCGCGGGCAATCGCAATGCGCTGGCGCTGACCGCCGGAAAGCGTCGCCGCGCCCTCGCCAAGCTGGGTGTCATAGCCTTCCGGCAAGGCCGAAATAAAATCATCAGCATTCGCCGCAATCGCTGCGGCGCGAACTTCATCATCGCTCGCCCCCGGCCGGCCAAAACGAATATTATCCGTTGTAGAACCGCCGAATAAGGGTGCGTTTTGTTGAACGACCGAAAGCACGCTGCGCAAGGCATGAGGCTCGAGGTCTTTAATATCGACGCCGTCAATCTTGATAGCGCCGCCTTGTGGATCATAAAACCGCAACAGCAGTTGAAACATCGTGCTTTTTCCGGCGCCGGAAGGCCCCACAAGGGCGACGGTATGGCCGGGGGCGATGTTGAGTGAGACGTCGCTAATTACGGCCATGTCCGGGCGCGCCGGATAGCTGAAATCGACATGTTCAAAGGCAATTTCTCCGCCAATCGGCTGGCTCAGCGTTTTGGGGTTCGCCGGCGCTATGATGTCGGACTTGGCGCTCAGCAATTCCATTAACCGCTCAGTAGCGCCCGCAGCGCGCATCATCTCCGCATAGGTCTCCGTCAGCATCCCGACGCCGCTCACGGCGACAAACGCATACATAACAAATTGCGTCATGGCGCCCGGCGTAATCGCGCCGTTTTGCACCTGCACGGCGCCAAACCACAAAACACTGATTAATCCTGCAAGGATAAAAGAAAGTATCACCCCTGACATCACCGCGCGAACGCGCACGCGTTTGATCGCGACGTTAAAGGTCTCCTCCACGGCGTTGGCGAAATTTGCCTGCTCTTCTTTTTCACGGGTGAAGGCCTGAACGGTTTCAACCGCGCGCAGACTTTCGCTCGCCCGCGCCGAAGCGTTGGCGAGGCTGTCTTGCCCGCTGCGCGAAAGCCGCTGGACCCGGCGCCCAAACAGCATGATCGGCCCGAGGATGAGGGGGCCAATCGCCAGCACCATCAAGGCGAGCTTCCAGCTTACGACAACCATCAAGATAAGCGCGCCGGTAGTTGTCGCCATGGTGCGCAGCGCCACAGAAATGGATGAGCCCACCACGGTCTGGATCAGGGTCGTATCCGTTGTCAGACGCGACAGGACTTCGCCGGTGCGGGTGTTGGCGTAAAAGCCGGGGCTAAGGATCAAAAGATGGTCGTAAACCGCACGGCGCAAATCGGCGACGACGCGCTCGCCGAGACGGCTGATAAAATAATACCGCAGCGCGCCCGTAACGCCG
>JAJFFZ010000110.1 GCA_021776395.1 Hyphococcus sp.
ATAGGCCTGGTCGGGCTTGGCGAGGTCAGGCGCGAGCACCACTGCGGCAATCCCCGGTACAACAATAATCAACGGCATGATGAGCTTTAAAAAAGCTGCGAACATGATGCCCTTCTGGGCTTCCCGGACATCTTTGGCGCCCAGCGCACGCTGGATAATATACTGGTTACAGCCCCAATAGGAGATGTTCATGATCCACATGCCGCCCAGCAAGACGCCAATCCCGGGGAGGTTTTTGTATTGAGGATTATCGCGCGACAAAATCATATCGAAACGCTCGGGGAACTCGACCATCAACCGTTTAAACCCGGCGATAGCATCACCGCCGCCGACTTGGGAGAGCGTGATATTGGCGATCAGCGCACCGCCGAGAATCAGCAGCGTCACCTGAATGATATCTGTCAGCGCCACCGCCTTCAGTCCGCCATAGAGCGAATAGGCCGCCGCAAACATCGCCAGCAACACCATGCCAAGCATCATGCCCGCGCCGGTCAGCGTGTGGATTGCGGTTGCGCCAAGCCACAAAATCGTCGTCAGATTGACGAAAGTGTAAAGCCCCAGCCAGAACACCGACATCACATATTTAACGCTCGCCCCGAAGCGCAGCTCAAGAAATTGCGGCATCGTATAGATGCGGTGTTGCAAAAAGATCGGCAGGAAGAACTTGCCAACAATCACCAGCGTGATCGCCGCCATCCACTCATAAGAGGCAATGGCGAGGCCGATGGCGTAGCCCGATCCCGACATGCCGATGATCTGTTCGGCGGAGATATTGGCGGCGATCAGCGAGGCGCCAATCGCCCACCAGGGCAGCGCCTTGCCGGCCAGAAAATAGTCTTCCGTGTTCTTCTTGTGGCCAGCCTTTTCGCGCGAGACCAGCGTTGCAATTGCAATCAACGCCAGCGCATAGCCAATAACAATCACCAGATCTATTGGTTCGAGAGACATGTGTTCTTGTTCCCCAGTTAAACTCTAATTTTCTATTCTGTCCGTATGCATTCCAGCTGCGTAAACATTCGCAATAGCACATCCTTACGGTCTGCGTCGCTTATGCCATCGATTGAACGTGTTGCAAATATATTCGGTATGCGAATGTGATGACGGAAAAGATGAGACACTCCGACGCATAGGGAAACGCAAGAGTGTAACAATTTTGCACAAGATGCATGTCAACGAAACGTTGATTAAATTCAGCGAACGATGAAGGCATAAAAATTTATCTACCGCTCTGCACGCTTTCTTATCGGCCAACAAACCGCCATGCTGCGGATAGAGAAAATGAGGATGCCATGAAACGCATACGCGTTGGACTACTGGGTTACGGGCTTGCAGGGTCGGTATTTCATGCGCCGTTAATATGCGCAGAGCCGGCGCTTGAGCTTGTGGTGGTTGCTAGCCGCCGCACTGAGGCCATCGCTGGCGCCCTGCCGCATGTTGAAGCTGTGCCGACCCCGGACGAAGTTATTGAACGCCGGGATATCGACCTTATCGTTGTGGCGACGCCCAATGACGCGCACTTTGCGCAGGCCAGCGCCGCGCTTGCGGCAGGCAAACATGTGGTGATCGACAAGCCGATGGCGTTGAATGTCAGTGAGGCCGACGCTCTCATCTCCCAGGCGGTTAAGGCGTGCAGAATGCTTACAGTGTTCCACAATCGGCGCTGGGACAACGGTTTTCTGACGCTGCGGCAAGCGATCGCCGATGGTGCGCTCGGTGAGGTTTGTTATTTTGAAAGCCGCTTTGATCGCTTCCGCCCGGCGATTAAACCAGGCTGGCGCGAACATCCGGGCGAAGGCGCGGGCGTGCTCTATGATCTCGGCGCGCATCTTGTCGATCAGGCCTTGGTTTTGTTCGGACTGCCGGATGCGATCGATGCCGACGTAACGTCGCAACGCACTGAGGCTCGGGTTGATGATTATTTTCACCTGGTGCTGCATTTCGGACGCCGTCGCGCGATCCTGCACGCCGCAACGCTGGCGCGCATGCCCGGGCCCAGCCTGGTAGCCCATGGCGATAAAGGAAGTTTCATGAAATTCGGGCTCGACGCACAGGAGGCGCGTTTAAAAACCGGACTGCGACCGCACGACGTCGCATGGGGCGCAAACGGTGCAGAAGATTTCGCCACCTTCGATGATGGCGCCGGGCCAAAGCCGATCGCCTTGCTCGCCGGCGATTATCCCGCCTTTTATCGCGGCGTTGCAGCGTCGATCCGGGACGGCGCCCGCCCACTGGTTGCGGCGGAAGAAGGGCGTGATGTGATGCGGGTGCTGGCGGCCGCGCGTCAGAGCGCTGCAGAAGGGCGCCGGATTACGCTGGCCGGCTTACAATAGCGGCGGCCTCCATTATGTTCCGTGCGCACATAAATGTCTTACCCAAGGTCTTCGCAATAGATTTTCTATAGTAAGGGGACAGATTTGTCCGTTAAGCTTAGAGGTTAGAACATCGTTCTGCGCTTGGTTCCGCATCAAGAGGGCGGTCATTATCTTTCGCGGCGCCTAGATTTTTTGACCCGACTAGGTAAAATGGTAGCGGTTCAGGGGGCGGGGAGAAGGGAAGTCGAGGGGTAGGCATGGCGCGCAATCGATCAGTAGGATCTGATTCGCGGCCATTATTGGCCGGAGAAAATGCGTCAGATAACGCGCAATCCAATAATCCCGAAGATGTCGAAACGGCCTATTTCGACAACCTTCCGGCGCTGCGACGCTACGTCAATCGCCTGTTAAACTCACCGAATGATGTCGATGCGGATGATATCATTCAGGAAGTCTATGTGCGCGCCTTTGTCGCAAAGAAAACCGAGAAATTGGTATACGCCAAGGCCTATTTGTTTCGTATTGCCCGTAACTTAACGTTCAAAACCAAAGCCCGCAACGCTAATCCGGTGATGAGGCTAGTAGAGGATTTGGCGTCCGAAGGGGTTATAGACAATATAGTCATGCAAGATGAGCAGTTGCACCAAAAGCGGCGGCTTAAGGTGTTCTTTGAGGCTGTGTCGACATTGCCGCCAAAATGCAGGCAAGTCTTCATGTTGCGCCAGATCGACAGGCTGTCGCATCGCGAGATAGCTAAGAAACTGGACATCTCAACCAGCACTGTCGAAAAACATATCGCTAAGGGTTTACGCGTAAGCATGAAGTATATGAGTGAGTCAGGATACGACGTTGAGACGGCGACCAATGGCGCGCGCGCCGACCTTCGCCAGAATAGAGATTAAAGACATGGTGCGGATTGTTTCCCTGCCGAATCTTGAAGGCCTCGAAGGCGAGGCCTGTGCTTGGGTTGCGCGCATTGACGGCGGCGATATGTCTGATGACGACCATCAGGCGCTGAAGGAATGGATCGGGCGCAGCCCACAACATAAACGCACCTTTGAGAAGGCGGCGGCGGCGTTTATGGAGTTGCGCAGCCCGTTCACTGTCCAGGCCACGGCGCAAAAGCCTGCTGCGGAGTTGAAACCTGCATATGGCTGGCTGCGTCCGTTAGGGGCCTGGACGGCTGTTGCGGCCACGCTGGCTTTGATTGTCATCGCGGTGCAGTTTCGCTCCGGCGCGTCAATTACGGCTCCGGCAACTTACTATGCCGAAACCGGACAGCAAAAAACCGTAACCCTGGCCGATGGCTCGGAGATTATTCTCAATACAAACACGCGCATTGATGTGAAATTTAGCCCCGACGAAAGAGCGGTTGATCTGGTCTATGGCGAGGCGTTGTTCAGCGTTGCAAAAGACCCGCAAAGGCCGTTCCAAGTATATACTGACAAGGGCGTAGTCAGGGCCGTCGGGACAGTTTTTTCGGTCCGTGTGCGCCGGACAGACATTGAGGTGATTGTCGAAGAGGGCATCGTTGAACTGACGCCAAGCGCTGCGCGGCGTACGCCCGACGGTGGGAATAATGAAGATAGCATTGTCGCGCCAGTAACAAAACTGACGCCCGGCAGCCGTGCAAAATTCGACGAAACGAAACAGACCGTGGTTGCGATTGATGCCGATGCCCTAGACAAAACTCTTTCCTGGCGTGAGGGTGTGCTTGTATTTGACGTCGATCCGCTCAGCTACGTCGTTGAAGAGGTGAGCAGATACACCGATATTCAGATCGTTATTTCCGATCCAGAGATTCTGAATATACCTGTGGGGGGTAATTTCCGGGTGGGCGAAACCCAAGCATTGCTTGACGCTCTTGAGGAAGGGTTCGGGATTGAAGTGCGAAGGGTTAGCGATGATTTGGTCTATTTATCGCCGAAGAGTTGAGGGAAATTGGGGAGTTTTCCAAAGCTACGCGCAAGGTCGGGGCCTGCGTGCGGCAGCTTGGCAATCTAGAAACTCTAATCCGTTCTGTTCCCGCCTTACAGCCTTTGCAACTGCCGCAGCTGATGTTGGTTTGAAAACCAACTATCGGGCAAAGCAAATCAAAAGCAGTGCTAATGCGATATCGCGCGCTGTTTTTTGGCGGCTTGTTTTAAAAAAACCTACATTGGGAGAAAAAAACTTCACCGCGAGTAGCGGATTGATCGAGCGCGTAGCTTATATTCATTGGCGCTTGCGTATTCTTTGTTCTGAGCGCCTAGGGATTGGGAATTAAGATGGGTCAGTATCCGGCCCTGATCGCGCTCGGAAGTGCGGTGGCGTTTACGCAAACGTCCAGCGCGATGGCGAAGGAGGTAGAATATGAGTTCAATATTCCGCCTTCCAGCATCTCAGAAGCTTTGAGTGCAATATCAGAAGAATCCGGAACGTCCCTCCTGTTTTCCCATGACGTTGTTGGGTCCGCCAAAATCGGCGGGCTTGTGGGAAAGCTATCAGTCGAAGGCGCCTTGAAGCGAGTGCTGTCTGGCACAGGGCTCAATGCAAAGGTCACCGACTTTGGCGTCATTGTTGTGACGCTGGCTGAAGCGCCAAATGATAATCTGGAGGGAAGTGTGAACGCTAAAGAAAAATCAAGGTTGCTGGGGGGTGTCACATCGATTTTTGCGACGCTTATTGGCGGCGCTGCAAATGCGCAATCTGACGGAACGACGAATGACGAAATTATCGTAACCGGTATTAGGGGTAGCTTGCAGAGCGCCCGTAATACAAAACGCGACGCCGCCGGCATCGTCGATGCTATTGCGGCTGAAGATATTGGCCAGCTTCCCGACACCAACCTTGCAGAATCCCTGCAACGTATAACCGGCGTTTCGATCGACCGCTCCGGCGGCGAAGGCCAGTTCGTTACTGTGCGGGGCTTTGGCCCACAATTTAATACGGTTCTCGTCAACGGCCGGCAGATCGCTTCGGAAGACCTCTCCCGGGCATTCTCCTTTGACACCATTGCGTCCGAGCTTGTGAACGGCATCCAGGTTCATAAATCATCGACCGCCATGTTGCAGTCCGGCGGCATCGGTTCGACGATTAACATCACTACCGCCCGCCCGCTTGACCTCGGCGGTTTCAAAATGGTGGCGACCGTCAACGGCGCCTATGAGGCGAACAGCGATGAGGTGACGCCGAACGCGTCAGGTCTGATCAGCCAGACCTTTGCCGACGGTAAATTCGGTGTGTTGCTTGCCGCGTCCTATCAAAAACGCAAAACCCGCCTAGACCAGGTACAGTCAGACGGCTGGCTTGAAAATGTCGGTATTCCGCAGTCCGAGATTAATGGCGGCGCAGGTTTTGCCGGCAATATTTTCTCTCCACGCAATCTCGACAATAAGGTCACATTTGAAAACCGTGAGCGTATTGGCGCTACATTGGTTCTTCAATACGCACCGAGTGAAGACCTTACGTTTACAGTAGATGGACTTTTTTCTTCTTTTGACAACAAGACAAATGCAACATCCTTCGGCCATTGGTTTACAGCGCCAAACCTTGAAGACGTTACGGTGGACGAGAACGGCACTGTTGTTGACCTGTTTCAGGAAGTTGGCCTTGCTACCGACTTTCACTCCAAAAAGTTTGACCGCCTGACCGACACATACGCAATCGGCTTTAACACAGACTGGAATGCGAGCGACTCTCTCAACGTGTCCATCGATGCGCATTACTCCAAGGCCGAACGGGCGGCAAATAATGGCGGCGGCAACCAATTGTCCCTGATCGGTTACGCCAACCGGGTGCGGTTCCAGTCCGACGACCAGGTTCTGCCATGGGTGAGCCAGTTCGACACCGCTGACCCGAGTATTTTTAGCGGGCAGCAGGAGATTGAAGGGGTTGCAAACCTTGATCCCAGCGATCCTAATTTTGAAGCGGCGGACGGCGTGTCAGATTATCTCGATACAGCCAATTCCCGTCCTCATGTGATGCTTCGTCGCGGCTTTGAAGTCGATGACGAAGTTCAGCAATATAAAACCAATGTGACATGGGATGACGGCGCCACGACCGGTCTGACAGCCATCAGAGCCGGGATGCAATTTTCTCGTGAGAAAAAATCTCTGACGCGTTGGGACAACGAAACGGGTGTGCACTGCGCATTCTGCGGCTATCCGGACTTTCCGACCATTCCGGCGGGCGCACAAACCGTGTTTGACGCCGGTGATGATTTCCTTAGCGGCGTCGGCGGTAGCGAGCGACTGTTCACCCAGTGGCTTTCCCATGACGGCGAGGCGCAATTTGCATTTCTTGAGGGCGTGAGTGGATTAAATTTCGATGCCGTTCGCCGCGGCAGCTCCTACACGGTTAAGGAACGCACCATCTCCGGCTATGTCGAGGCGGACTTTGCTGGCGAACTTGCCTCCATGCCACTCAGCGCCGTGGCCGGTGTCCGTGCAGAAACCACAAATGTGACAATTTCGGGTACCGATGAACCGATCACACAGCTGGTTATTCTCGACCAGACAGAATTGCTGGCGCAACGCGCAACAGCGCTTCCGATCGCTCTTAAATCGGACTACAACGTCTTGCTGCCGAATTTTTCTCTACGGCTTGACGTCACCGACAATTTTGTCGCCCGGTTTGCAGCCTCGCAAACCATCACGCGGCCAACATTGCAGAGCCTGTCGCCGGTATTGAATATTACGACGACACGGCAAGGCGGCGACTTTAGAGCCAATAGCGGCAATCCGGATCTTATTCCGTTTAAGTCCGATAACCTCGATCTGTCCTTTGAATATTATTATAGCAGCGCGAACTACATCTCGGTTGGCGTGTTCCGCAAAGACGTCAGCAACTTTATTGTCACCGGACAGACTGACGAAACCCTGCTGAACGCCGCCGGGGCGGTATTGACCGATCCCTCAACCGGGACCGACACAAACGCGGCGGACGCGGCGGACGGGCCTGCGGTTTTCACCGTCGCCAGGCCCATTAACGGAGAGGCCGCAACGATCCGCGGGGTAGAAGCCGCCATTCAGCACAATATTGGCGATACTGGTTTTGGTATTCAACTGAATGCGACGATTGTTGATGGCGATGCGGATCTCGATCCCGCCGACGTCAATCAGATCTTTGCGCTGACCGGGCTGAGCGACTCCGCCAATGTCATCGGTTTCTACGACAAAGGCCCGCTTGAGGTCAGGGTCGCCTGGAACTGGCGGGATAAGTTCCTGCAATCGCTATCACAGGTGCAAGGCAACGGCGTAACAATCGTAGAATCGTTTGCTCAGCTTGACGCCAGCACCGCCTATCATGTGACCGATAATATCAGCCTGTTCTTCGAGGGCATTAACTTGACCAACGAGGTGCTTTTGAAACGCGGTCGATTTAGTAATCAATTCCTGTTGGCGGAAGAAAGTGGTCGGCGATTTAATTTCGGCGCCCGTCTCAGATTCTAGTCTAAAGCGCCGGGCGAAAAAGTGGAAACCGGTTTTTCGCAATATCCGGCGCGCAATAAAGAGCCTAGAGTATTGGGAGATTCTTATTAATCGCCCAATACTCTAGGCAAGCGGGGATAGAATCTAGGCTAAGGCTTGGGGCGGATAGTTCACTATGAACTATCCGCCCTACCCCGTATGGAAGGAGCAGCGCTATCGTAAAGCCGGTAAAATCAATCGTGGTGGTTGGGGGCGGATCTGCCGGGTGGATTACCGCCGGGGTTATTGCCGCGCGTCATAAATCTCACAGCAGTGACGGCGTAAAAGTTACGCTCATTGAATCCCCAAACATTCCGACAGTAGGCGTAGGCGAAGGCACATGGCCGACCATGCGTTCTACGCTCATCAAGCTCGGTATTTCCGAAACTGAATTTATCCGCGAATGTGATGCGTCTTTCAAACAAGGAGCGAAATTTGCGCGTTGGATGGATGGGACGGAAGGTGACTATTACTACCACCCGTTGATGTTGCCTCAAGGATTTCCAAGCGTAGACCTTGCACCCTATTGGCATAAATTTACTGCCGGTGATCCAGACCCAATTTCGTTTTCTCAAGGCGTATGTTTTCAGGAGGCGGCGTGCGACGCCGGGCTGGCGCCGAAGCTGATAACAACTCCTGAATTTGGTTCGGTCGCCAACTATGCCTATCATCTCGATACATCCAAATTCGCTCCGTTGTTGCAGCGTCACTGCACGCAAAAGCTTGGCGTTACGCATATTTTGGATAATGTCGTCGATGTCGTCTCTTCTGAATGCGGCGATATTTCTCACCTTGTGACGAAAAATTCCGGCAATCTCGAGGGTGATTTGTTCGTCGACTGCACCGGCTTTGCATCGGTGTTGCTCGGCAAGCATTTTTCAACGCCATTTGTCGACCGCAGCGACGTCCTGTTCATTGACAATGCGCTGGCGGTGCAGGTTCCCTATGAGCGTGAGGATACGCCGATCGCCTCTCACACCATCGCCACCGCTCAGAGCGCCGGTTGGGTCTGGGATATCGGTCTGCCGACGCGTCGCGGCGTCGGTTATGTCTATTCAAGCCGGCACACGAGTGAAGATGAGGCTCATCAGGAACTGCGTGCTTATGTCGGCCCGGCTATCGATAAGCTGTCCGTGCGAAAAATTCCAATCCGATCAGGCCATCGCGCCACGTTCTGGAAACGCAATTGTGTCGGCGTCGGGCTTTCTGCTGGCTTTGTCGAACCGCTCGAAGCGTCTGCGCTGGTCTTGATCGAACTGTCGGCGGAAATGATCAGCCAACAACTTCCCGCCTGCCGTGAAGTGATGGACATTACCGCGAAGCGATTTAACGATACTTTTTCTTATCGCTGGGACAGAATTATCGACTTTCTTAAACTGCATTATTCACTCAGCAAGCGCACCGACAGTCAATTCTGGATTGACAATCGCGATCCGGCGACAATTCCGGAAAGCCTGCAAAATCAGGTGGCGCTATGGCGGTATCAATCGCCGGGGGACCATGATTTTACCAGCAACAACGAAGTCTTTCCGGCGGCAAGCTATCAATATGTTCTATACGGGATGGGTTTTAAAACCGACTTCCGCTATCGGGCGCATATGCTTGCCGACGAGAAAAAAGCAAAAGAACAATTTGCTCAAAATGCGTCAATGAAGCAAAAAGTACTCAAAAGCCTTCCAACAAATCGGGAATTGATCAACAAAATACACCAACACGGCCTACAGAAAGTATAGCGCTCCGCCCTCGCCTTTGAGCCAAGGCGAGAGGTAAAAGCCAAGCGGGGACAGAGGGATAATAAATCATGGCGCGTATAACAGCGATAAACAAAACGCATCATCGCGACATCAAAATCCGCCGCGACAAAGTCGAGGCGCAAAGCGCGAACTCACACATGATACCGGTCATCGTCAGCGAGCTTTTAAAAGCGGCGACACAATACCCAATCATCTTTACAAAGAACAGAGAAACAGGGAGATTCGCTTGCGTCGCATTGTGTGGGTTTGAACCGGGCGAAAACTTGTTTTGGCGTAATGGCGAATGGGACGGGATTTATGTCCCGCTAAATGTTGCAAGGCAGCCATTTTTTGTAGGCTCTGATGATGCCAACGGCAGCGAGTTTGCGCTTTGCATAGATGTAGAAAGCGAATGCATCGACCGGGCTGAGGGCGAGGCGTTGTTTGACGCGCAAGGCGATGAAACGGCTTACTTGCAAAGCGTGCAGGCGGTTTTGGGGCAACTGGTCGATGGCGAAACCCAAACGGGACAATTCATCGACAAGCTCATAGAGCACGATCTCCTCACGGAACTTTCTCTCGATATAAAATTTGACAATGACGACAAACAAAAAATTCAAGGCATCTACACAGTCAATGAGGAGAAATTGAATGCGATTGCAAATGATGCGTTGGCGGCATTGCACGCTGCGGGATATTTGCCGTGGATTTATGCAATGGTTGTTTCGCTAGGGCATATTTACGGCCTGGTTCAACGTAAAAACGCAGCCTTGGCTAAAGCTCAGCAGTGGTATCAGGCCGATGGCGAGCAATAAGGCGTGCTTTGAGTTTTCCCGGTGGGGTGCTGTGTAACATGAGCGAACCGCCAAGGCTCGATTTTTCTATCAACGACGACGCAGAGATTCACGTCAAACATTTGGGGAACGAACGCCGGCCCGTAGTGATTGTCGATAATTTGCTGCGTCATCCCCAAACCATGCTGGATTTTGCAGGTCGGGGAGATGGTTTTGCAGAAGACAGAAGTGATTTTTACCCCGGCATAAGAAAGCCGCTGCCCGACGATTACGCAGCGGCGATCACTACTCTGGTCGGGACTGCGTTGCGCGAAGGCCTTGCGATTGAAGGCGCGTTTGAGCCGGAGACTATCTTATGTGCGCTCTCAATTGTAACACGCAAGCCATCTACGCTCGCGCCCATTCAACGTATTCCCCATATCGATACGTCACGGAGCGATCAAATCGCAGTGGTTCACTATCTTTGCGACCCACATCATGGCGGCACGTCATTCTATCGCCACCGTGAAACCAGGTTCGAAACGATTGATGAAAGTAGAAATCAAGAATATCGCAAATCTCTGGAACGACAAGCGACAACAATTGGCCTGCCTGCACGACAATACATCGGCGGAGATACCGCATTGTTCGAACGCATAGCGACCATAGACGCAAAATTTAATCGCGCCATATTCTATTGCAGCAACCTCTTGCATGCAGGCGACATTAATGTGAAGAGCGGGTTGCCAGCGGACCCCATAACCGGACGGCTGACCGCGACCTGTTTCGTGCGCCTTCTCCGGCAATCTTGAGGGCGTGGCTTGAGGTGTTCAGTCAACCTGTCTGGACACGAAAACTGTACACCACGGAGCAGGCCCTTTCTTGTTTAGATTACCTAAATAGTAACCTAATTTTCCGTCAACTCACCAATTCTAACACTACAAAAAAAGAGCCATTAATCATCATAAGGATAATTCTCCTGTGAGTCACAACCCGGCCCTTCTTTGTATTCTTGGTCTCACCATCGACCAGTACTATTTCTCACCCGCTCCGGCGCGCCAGTTCCAGACAATTGACTTGGAAGCAGGTTTTCAATTGCCGGCAGCCGTATGCTGCAAGGTTGGCCGGTTGCACATCAGGACACTGATGAAGCGCATGGGTGTCGAAGCCATCTATCGCCCTGCCAACACTCGAAGCCCGCGCCGGGTCACAAAACCTACCCATATCTCTTGCGTAAGCTGCCGGTCACGAAGGCAAATCAGGTTTGAGCGATGGATATTACGTATATACCGGTGGCACGTGGCTTTGTTTATCTGGCTGCCCTTGTCGACTGGCTCAGCCGCCGGGGACAGCAAAAGCGCATGGCGTGATAACATCTTTGTCGAACGGTTATGGCGGACCATCAAATACGAGGCAGTTTATCTGCACGCTTACGCCATGACGAAACCCCAATGGCGCAGCCAGTTGTACTACTTCAACACGGCGCGTTCAAAGAGGGGCGAGTCAAGTCTGTCCAACAGCAAAGCATTATTATCCGGCCTTGTTCGGCGCAAGGGCTGCGGCAAACCACTGATGATGCCCACTGGCAAGGGCGGCGCTTATTGCTACTACAAATGCTCAGGGAAACATTAGAAAGGGCGTTGTGCAGGCGATCTTGCGATATCGATGTGCGAAGAAAAGCTTGATAAACTCATATTGCAGGCCCTGACAAACAGACTGCTTACGCCCAAGCGAACACAAGGCATTGTCGCCGCTGTCGCCAAGCGCCGCGAAGGCGGACGCAGTGAGGCGAGCCACACGCTCAATCAATTGCGCGGTCAGTTGGGCCAAGTCAAAGAAGCCTTGAAGCCAATCACGGTTGAGCAATCGAAGATCGCATCGAAGAAACTCAAGCAATTGATACTGGACGCCCCCGCCGACCTCAAAAAGCGCTATATCCGCGCCTTCGTCTCTGAAATCGTCGTCGGTAAATCGGAAATCATCCTCGAAGGGCCGACAGACGCTCTCGCCGAGGCCATATCAGGCGAACCGCTCGCCCACCTTGCAGCCGCCGCAGGACCAGTTCGCAGTTTGGTACGGAGTGGTGGGCCCGGAGGGATTCGAACCCCCGACCTAGCGGTTATGAGCCGCCAGCTCTAACCAACTGAGCTACAGGCCCTAGCCGGGCCAAAACGCCCGAACAGGAGCGCCCCCATAGCAGCAATCTCCTGGCCCTTGAAGCCCGCTTTTGTGCGCGGGGTCAGTTTTTTCATTTGCGCCTTTTCGCCGGCCTATTTACGCCTTGATTTAGCCCGGCAGGCGCGGTTTTTTAATCCACTCAACATTAGGAGGAGGATATATGGGCATTCAACAGGCGCTATTCCCCGCCATTGCGGCCGCATTCATGACCGCATGCGCCGCCGCGCCGGAGGCGGTTGCACAAACTAACGATGCAGCGCGCACCATCACCGTCAGTGGCGAGGGGCGCGCCAGCGCCGTTCCTGATATGGCGGTCATCTCGATTGGCGTGCAGTCCGGCGGCGATACCGCCGCCGCTGCGTTGCGCAAGAACTCAGCAGCGATGAAAGCTACCATCGACACGCTAAAAGAGCTTGGCGTCGCCAACAAAGATATTCAAACATCCGGGCTCTCAGTGAACCCACGTTATAACTATGAAAAGGATCGCGCCAATCCGCGCATCATCGGCTATATCGCATCAAACACGCTTACGGTTCGCTTGCGCAATCTCGACGACGCCGGCGCGGTTATTGACCAAACGGTGCAATCGGGCGCCAACTCGCTAGGCGGTATCTCGTTTGTATTTGCCGATCCAAAGCCGCTTTATGCAGCGGCGCGCAAAGATGCGGTCAAGGATGCAAAAGCCAAAGCCAAACTCCTGACCGATGCGGCCGGCGTTGGTCTTGGTCGGCTGATGACTATCCAGGACGGATATGCGCAAGCCCCCTCGCCGCGGCCGATGCGGGCGCGCATGGCGATGGAGGCCGATGCGTCGGTCCCCCTGGCGGCCGGCGAATCCAGCGTTACCGCCAGCATTACGCTGATCTACGAAATTGAATAAAAACGGCCCGGTATTGCCGGGCCGTTTTCTCCTTGATGCGAAAAACCTATTTCTTGGAAAACAGATCGCCAAAGAAGTCGCCTTCGTTCCAGTGTGGACGCTCTTCTACATTGGCGAGGTCTTTTGCGATCATATAGTTGACCTCCGCAAAGCGCGCCGCCTCATCATATAGAATGGGCAAAGACGTGTCGTCGCTCGGCTTATGGTAATGGTTTTTGAGAAAGTCGTTGAATGCTCCTTCGCCGTCATTGGCAAACCCAACAACCAGAAAAACCGCCGGCACGCCTTTTTCGACGAATCGATAATGATCGGAGCGGACAAAAAGATTTTGCTCCGGCAAAGGATCCGGCGACAGCGCAATCCCCATTTTTTCCGCCGCCGCACGGACTATTGGCCCAATTGAAGAGCGCTCAGCGCCAAAGGCGATAACATCCGTAAACGGATACAGCACGACCGGCATGTCAAGATTGACATCGGCGGTGAGCGCATCGCCATCAACTGTCGGGTAATGCGCGAAATAATCAGCCCCCAACAGGCCTTTTTCTTCGCCCGTCACAGCCAGAATAAGAACGCTGCGCCCAAGCGGGGTCTCACGCAGCCGCGTAGCCGCCTCCAACATCGTCGCTACGCCGATGGCGTTATCCAAGGCGCCATTATTGATCCCGTCTTCGCCTGCATCAATCTTTGTTTGGTCAATACCCGTGTGATCAAGATGCGCTGAAAGGACGATATATTCATCTTTCAAATCCGGATCAGAGCCTGGAATCAGTGCGACAACATTCGGGCTGGACACGTCTTTGGAGGCCTGTGCGCCCTTCATCGAAATCGTTATATTGAGATTGAACCCGGCAGGCGACACGCCTTCAGCCTCAGCTTCGGCGCGAATATCAGCGAAGCTCTTCTCGGCGCCGTCAAACAGGATCTGACTGATTTCCGGGTTCAGCACGCCACCGCCGCCAAGTCCGGCGCCGGACACTTCAACGCGCCCATCTGGATGGACCCACGTCATTCCCACGCGTGTTGGATTGGAAATGAGCCGCGCCCACGAAAACCGTTTTTCTCCAGCAATCGAGAACAAGGAAACAATGCCAACGGCGCCGTGTTTAGCCGCTGCATCGGCTTTGCCGCCCCGGGAGCTATAATGCGCCCGCTGTTCACTATCGAACCGGTCCGGCGCGCCGCCAATATAGACGACGATTTTGCCCTTCACATCGAGGCCCGCATAATCATCGTAGCCTTGATCCGGCGCGTGCACGCCAAAGCCGACAAATACCGCCGGGGCAGTGATGTCCATTTCTGCCCGGTCGGCAGACACAAACACACGGAAATCATCAAGATGAGTAAGGTCTACGGTCTCGCCGTCGGCTTTGGTCACCGAAAACGCCGCCCGCTCTAAAATGGGCGTATTGGCGCGCAACGGCACTTGCTGAAACCAGCCATCGACGCCTGCCGGTTCCAGCCCAATTTCCGCCATCCGTGCAGAGACATAATCGGCCGCCTCTTGGTATCCGCTTGTGCCGGCCTCACGGCCTTCGCGCGCATCATCAGCGAGGAAAAGGACATCGGCTTCAATCCGTTCGGCTGCTGTCGCCGCATTTGTCGTCTGAACCGCCGCTTGTGCAACAGCTTCCGAGATCGTCGCCGCCGGCGCATCGACATTGGCGCAAGCGCCGAGAAGAATGAGCCCAAGGCAGCCGCCATAGTGGCGAATTGATAAATTCACGAGTCGCGCCCTCCATTTTTGCGGTACTGATTAACATCGCTCGCTATGCATAGGTCAATATCGGTTGAACGCGGAATACACACTGCTCGTCTCGTAGAGTCACCTCGCAATTGCGTGATCGCGGAGGCGCTATCGACCATTATAGCCGCCCGCCCCCTCCACTGGAGCCTCCCAAAGACCGCTTATAATACAACCACCTACCTGTATTTGTGTTCGCGCTTGGAAGCCGGGCGGCGGCGTAGTATTATCCAACTACGGGGGAATTTATGGACAAAACTACCCAACCGATAATCAGCCGAACGGCATTTATTGCGCTGGCGTGCAGCGTCCCGTTTGCGCTTGCCGCACCGCTCGCGCTCGCCCACCCGCACGAAGACGCCAAGAGCCCACCGCATGACCACGGCGATCATCTCGTCCACGAAAACGGCATCGGTCCCGACCCGGACGGAGACACCAACCCCGCCACCGATACCCGGGTTATTTCCTTCATTACCGATGCAGAGACCGCCGATGGCGACCCTCCTTATACGGTTATTACCTTCGAGCCGCCGCCCGGCAAACATGGCGAGGCCATCCATCAGGACTATGCTGCTGAATTTGGCATCCAGTTCGGCAAGGGACTGACATGGCAAATCTGTACTGGCAAGCGCCTGTTTTATTACGACACGATGTGCACCTATGAGGCGCCGACCAGCGGCAAATTTTCCGCCGGCTATCTGAATTATTTAAATGCACCGCTGTCGATAATATTCGAAAAGCCGGACTGCGTCGTCACCATGTCGATTAACCC
>JAJFFZ010000012.1 GCA_021776395.1 Hyphococcus sp.
GCGCCAGACCATTCACGGTACGGAAGATGTCGGGCGCGCGAAACCTGCGAGCGCTGCGGACTTTGCCCACCGGCTCAATCCCGGCGTTGACATCATCCCTCATGCGTTGCGTATTACCGATGACAATGTCGCGGAAATTATCACCGGTTATGATCTCGTCGCCGAGGGCGTTGATAATTTCCAGACCCGCTATGTGTTGAACCGCGCCTGCATGACCGCGAAAAAGCCGCTGGTCTCCGCCGCTGTCGGACGGTTTGAAGGCCAGCTGGCGACATTCAAACCCTACGCGGCGCCCGGCGTCCTGCCGTGTTATCGCTGCCTGGTGCGCACCGAACCGCCGCGCGAGGGTCAGGTCAATTGCGCCGAAGAAGGCGTTCTCGGCGCCGTCACCGGGGTGATGGGAACGCTCGCCGCGATGGAAGTGCTCAAGGAATTGTTATCGCTCGGCGACAGCCTTGCCGGCCGCTTGCTGATATATGACGGGTTGGCGGCGGTGTTTCGCAATGTCGCCCTGCCGGCCGATCCGGCTTGCGCTGATTGCGGCGCGTTACATCTGGAGGCGTAAATGGCCTTGCCTGTTTCGTTAAAAGCCCTCGCCGCCGCTGCGCTGTTGGCTGCCGCCGGTTGCGCCTCGGTGTTGGCGCCGGCGCTGAAGCCTAATGTCAGTACTGAGGCGACGGCCCTGCGCGCCGGCGCCTATGCACTCGACAAGGACCACGCGGCGCTGTTGTTCGAGATCGACCACCTGGGGTTTTCAACATTTACTGGCCGGTTTGAGCGTTTTGATGTCAGCCTTGATTTTGATGCGGACAATCCACAAGCCGCGCGCATCGAGGCCGTCATCGACATGACCAGCCTCGACATCGCCAATGATGAATTTGCCGCGACATTGATGGGCCCGGACTGGTTTGACGCCGTCGCCTTCCCCGAAGCGACCTTCCGTTCCACCGCGATCGCCCTTACCAGCGACAATACCGGCGAGATGACCGGCGATCTGACGCTGCACGGCGTCACCGCGCCGGCGACATTTGCAGTGACGTTTAACGGCGGCGGCAGAGACCGTTTGCGCGGCGCCTATATTGTCGGCTTTTCCGCACGCGCAACAATTGACCGGACAGCCTTTGGCGTCAGCCGCTTCAGCGGGCTGATTACCGATGCGGTGGAAATTACCATTGAGGCGGAGTTTATTAAAAAATGACGTGCGCACGGCGCCATCAGCTCTCTACAATTTAGGCAGCCACATACCTATGGTCGCTGCAAAAATTCCAGCGCCCATGACGATGGTCAGGACAAGAAGTGCGCTTGCCATCATGAACTTTCCGCCCGCGCCAGCCCGGTCCTTGGTGCGCAGATAGACCTCAAGAATGGCAAGGGGCACGAGATAATCGGCGAAGCTTAAGAAGTCGAGGAACGGACCCCGAAACGTCTCACTATCAATCCCTGCCCCGCCAGTGGTCATAAACCATAACATCAACCCTACCCGGAAAAACCAGACCCCATTCACCACCATGAACAAGCGCAGCGCCCAGCGATGATGAATGTCAATTTTACGGGCTATCGCGTAACGCAATGCAATGGCGGCGAAGGCCATGATTAAGACGGCGTCAAGTGTAATGCCGAGATGCATTGCTAGGCCGCCGACCGACCCACGGGTCCAGACCAGATAAAGACCGGCAATGCTGGTTATGTAAACGGTCAGCATGATGATGCGTCCGTTCCAGCGATGAAAGCCCGGAAAGTGCTTCCGGATTTGCGGAATAAGCTGAAGCGGCATGCCGCCGATGATAATGGCGGCCAGGAGAAGGTGTGCGATGATGGCGGCATTGCCTGCGGCGTCGCCAGCGACATACCCATTTGGCAGGTGGGTTTGTTGCAAAGCTGCTGCGCCGCCTTGCAAAATCAGGGGTCCAAAATAGGCAACTACATAATATACGAAAATCCATTGGCCAATGACGGCGGTCAGGAACCAAAGCACCGCCGACCCTTTTAAGGCTGCGTTTGCAATGGAATTTGGCCCTAACCCGCTGGTCGGTAATGCTTGCGTCATGCTCGCCCCCTAAGATGCACAATGGCGCCTATTACGATATTAATTTGCATCCAGAGTAACAATTCCGTGAGGGTGGACAAGGGTGAAACGCTCAGCTGCTCCACGATCGCGATTAAGCGTTTTTACAAAGCTCATCGCAACGGCGACACTAGCGGCGAGATGACGCTGTACGGCGTCACCCTACTGGCGACATTTTAGGTAACTTTTAACGACGGCGACCGAGGCCGTGCTTTGCGGCTATCCTTCGCGTCGCGAAGGGTGGCGTTAGAGTCAAACTTATCGGAGGCCGCTCTAATCGTTGAGCGTAATGACCACAACACTGCCGGGCGCGACGGTGACTTTGGCCTCGTCAAAACGCGGCTTGCGCAGCTTGGCTTTGGCGCCGTTTGAAAACGCCACCGGCTCTTTCGGGCGGCCAAGAAATTTGCCGCGATTGAGTTTGCCGTCGCCATTCAGATCGAGATAGACGGCGAAGGCATATTCACCCGCCTCAAGTTCGGCCAACGGCAACACCGCCAGTCCGTGCGCATCGACCGGCGCCTGGAGCTTGGTTCTGGCGTTTTCTAAAAACGCCTCTTCACTGTCATACACCGCGAGGCGAACGGCTTTGCCGGGCTCAACCTCGAAGGTCGCCTGGATTGCCGCCACCGGGATCGCAGGATCGGCATGCACGGAGAACAGATTTACAACATCTTTCGCACCGAGATCGCCGGGTGCGACATCGGCTGACCCGGCGTGTGCTGCGCCAAGGCCGGCCAGCAAAACCCCTATCCCCAACAAACCACGCACTTTACAGAAATCCCAACGTCTGACAGTCAACTAACAAAGAGCGAGCGCTCCGGTGAGGCTACAAGATGCGCCCAGATGCTTGCGATACAACTAAAATCGGCGGCGGATCACGACGTTGCGATGGGATGTTACCGCGAAGCCACGCCGGCGCTGATGAATCCGGCGATTTTCGGCGCGCCGCGGATATATCCGGCTTCTATCTTATCGATCTGGAAACCTGTCTTACGGATGAGTGAATCCGGATGGCGGTTGAGATTGCAGCCGCCGGCGCAGGCGCTCCATACCCCGTTTAGGCGATCTTGCCAGGCGCGCACACGCTTGTCGGGCGCCGCGCCGTGCTCCAAAAACACCAGCTTGCCGCTGGGTTTCAAGACCCGGCGCATTCCTGTGAGGGCCTGTTCGGCGCCGGGAATGGTGCACAGAGAAAATGTCACCAACACCGTATCGACGCTTTCGTCGGCGAGCGGAATTTCCTCGCCCGGCAGATCAAGCCACTCGACCGGAAAGGCAAGCGCATTGGCGCGTTTTGCACCGAGCTTGCGCCAACCAGCATTTGGCTCCAGCGCATAAAGATGGCTGATCTTGGCGTGGTCATAGAACGGCGCATTGTGGCCGGAGCCAAAGCCAATTTCGAGCACGCGTCCGCGCGCCTCGGGGACAATTTTGGCGCGTTCTTTGGTGATCGCTTTCATCCCGCAAGCTGCGGAAACCAGCCTCGGCTCGATATGGTTTGAATAAAATCCCATGGGTGCAGCTTTCGGTGAGCGTTAATCTGTCTTCGGCGCCCGGCCTTGGCCTAGCCCCAAGATCACCCGGTCGGGCGGCTTATGGCCGTCGGCGAACATCTTGATGTTGATGATCACGCGCTCGCCCATTTCAATCCGGCTTTCCACCGTCGCCGACGCCATATGCGGCAGCAAGACGACATTCGGCGCGGCAAGAAGTTTCTCGTTCGGCTTGCCATGTTCAAACACATCAAGCCCGGCGCCGGCAATGCGGCCCGCGGTGATGAGATCGGCCAGCGCCGCCTCATCGACAATTTCGCCGCGCGAGACATTGACTATATAAGCATGCGGCTGGAGCAGTTCCAGTCGGCGGCGCGACAGCAAATGAAACGTCGCCGGGGTATGCGGACAATTGACCGAAATAATATCGGTATGGGCGAGCATCTGGTCGAGACTATCCCAGTAACGCGCGCCAAGCGCTTCTTCGATATGCGGATTGATCCGGGTGCGGTTGTGATAATGAATGGAAAGCCCGAAGGCTTGCGCGCGCCGCGCAATCGCCTCGCCGACGCGGCCGAGCCCGATAATGCCGAGCTTTTTGCCGCGCACCCGGCGACCCAGCATCCAGGTCGGCGACCAGCCGTGAAACTTGCCCTCGCGCAGCGCCGTGACGCCCTCCACCAGCCGGCGCGGCGCGGCAACAATAAGCGCCATCGCCATATCGGCGGCGTCCTCAGTCAGCACCGACGGGGTGTTGGTGACGGTGACGCCATGGGCGTTGGCGGCTGCAACATCGATATGGTCAACGCCGGCGCCAAAATTTGCAACCAGCTTCAAGCGTTTGCCGACGGCGCTAAAAAATTCAGCATCAAGCTGGTCGCCAAGTGTTGGCGCCAGAACATCTGCGTCGCTGGCGCGCGCAACCAGCGCCGCGCGCGACAAGGGCGCGTCTGTTTCATTCAGCGTCGTGTCGAACAAATCGCAAAGCCGCGCCTCCACTTCTTGCGGGAGTTTTCGCGTCACCGCGACTTTGGGTTTGGCGCCGCTCATCGGCGCGCGCCTTTTGTCGGCGCAAACAGCGCAAATTCCAGCGTGGTTAACCTTGCATTAACGCCTATGCGTTCTGTTAAGCGTTTATTCATCTTTGTTGTTGTTTTCCGTTTCCCATGATGATGGCGCGCATAGTTTTTTTGGCAACCGTATTGGCGAGCGCCCTCGCGACCGCCGCGCAGACCACTATGGCCGCGCCCGACGGTGCTTCGCAAGGCCAGAAATCCGCCCCAGACAATGGGCCCGAGGCCTGGCCAAAAACCCGGCTCGATACGCCGTCCGGCCAGCCGGTGCCGCGTTTTGTGTCGCTCAAAGCCAAACAGACGTTCTGCCGGTCAGGCCCGACTTTCGGCCACCGCGTACGCATCACCTTCATGCGCCGCGGCCTGCCGGTGATGGTGGTGGCCGAGACCACCGACCATTGGCGCAAAGTCCGCGATGTTGACGGCGATGAATGCTGGATTCACAAAACCAAGCTGTCCAACGCCAAAACCGCGCTGGTCACCGTCGATGGTCTGACTTTATACGCCCAGCCGAGCGCTGCGGCGCCGCAAAAAGCCCGGCTCGGGCGCGGCGTAATCGCTCGGGTTGAGGCTGTGGAAAATGGCTGGCTTCGGGTCTCGGTAGATGGCCGCAAAGGCTGGGCGCCGCAAACCGGGTTCTGGGGCGTCATTGCTGCAACGCAACCGGCAGCGCCGCGCGATTGACCGCCCGCGTCCGCGCCGTTACCAAGCGGCAACCAGAAGCAGCGGCGTAAATTATGTTAGAAAAGAAAAGCTCCTATTCGCGTGAGGAATTGCTGGAATGCGGCCAGCACGGATTTTCCGGGCCAGGCACGGCGCAATTGCCAGTACCGCCAATGTTGATGTTCGACCGGATCACGCTGATCAACGATGATGGCGGTGAATTCGGCAAAGGCCGGATTGAAGCCGAGCTCGATATCAATCCGGATCTATGGTTTTTCGACTGTCATTTTCCCGGCGATCCGGTGATGCCGGGCTGTCTTGGTCTTGACGCCTTATGGCAGCTGATCGGCTTTATCCTCACCTGGGCGGACAATCCCGGCCATGGCCGCGCGCTCGGCTGCAAAGAAGTCAGGTTTTCCGGCATGGTCACGCCGGACGCAAAGGTCGTAAGCTATGAGCTCGACATTCGCCGGATGATGCGCCGGCCGATGATCCTTGGCATCGCTAATGGCAAAATGCTGGTTGACGGGCGGGAAATTTATGCCGCCAATGGCCTGCAAGTCGGCCTGTTTTCCAGGGAACAACTGGATTCTGGAACGGCGATGTAATTTTCGCCTTCGGTTGAACCACAAGAAAGGATTGATATGCGCCGCGTAGCCATAACCGGAATGGGCGTCGTTTCTTCTATCGGCGCCAATGTCGATGAGGTGACAAAGTCTTTACGCGACGGCAAATCCGGCGTCACCCATTCGCCGGATTTTGCCGAGCACGGGTTTCGGTGTCAGGTCTGGGCCAAGCCGCCGGTTGATGTGACCGAAGCGCTGGACCGGCGCACACGGCGGTTTATGAGCGAAGGCGTTGGCTGGAACTATATCGCCATGCGCGAGGCGATGGCGAGCGCGGGGCTGGCCGAAGGCGAGATTAGCGATCCGATGATCGGCATCATCATGGGCGAGGGCGGCCCATCGACCCGGTCTATCTTTGAAGCGGCGCAAAAAACCATCGCTACCGGTTGCACCAAAAAAATCGGCCCGACAGTGGTCCCCAAAGCGATGTCCTCAGCGCCATCCGCTGCGCTCGCAACCACATTGAAAATTCTCGGCGTTAATTATTCAATTTCATCCGCATGCGCTACATCCGTTCATTGTGTGGGCGCGGCGGCGGAGCAAATCATGTGGGGCAAGCAGGATGTTGTGTTCGCCGGCGGCTGCGAGGACCTCGACTGGACGATGGCGAACCTGTTTGATGCGATGGGCGCGATGACGACGAATTTTAATGATACGCCGGCGACGGCTAGCAGAGCTTATGACCGCGACCGCGATGGGTTTGTGATTGCCGGCGGCGCGGGTGTTGTGGTGCTGGAAGAATATGAACGCGCCAAAAAGCGCGGCGCCAATATTCTCGGCGAGATTGTCGGCTATTACGCCAATTCCGACGGCTATGACATGGTCCAGCTTTCCGGCGAGGGCGCTGTGCGGTGCATGCGCGGCGCGCTGGAAACGGTCCGCCAGCCGATAGATTATCTCAATCCCCACGGCACCTCGACGCCGGTCGGCGACCAGAAAGAAACCCAGGCCATCCGCGAGGTTTTCGGCGCCGACATTCCGCCATTTTCATCGACCAAGTCACTCACCGGACATTCCCTTGGCGCGGTCGGCGCGCAGGAACTGGTCTATGGGTTGATCATGATGCGCGAGAAATTCCTTACCGCCTCGGCGCATATTGAAAACATCGACCCGGAGTTTGAAGATTTACCGGTCATCCGCGAGCGCGTGGATAATGCAAAAATTGACTGTTTCTTGACCAACAGCTTCGGCTTTGGCGGCACCAACGGGTCGCTCGCCGTCGCCCGGGTTTGAGGATAGGCTGCGTTGCCAGAAAACGTTCTTTACGTCGCCATTGCCGCAGCCGTCATTGCCTGCATCGGGCTATGGTGGTTTCGCCTTGTACTTACCAGCATCAGGAAGATGCGCCCGGCGACGCGCTATGGCATCTATGCGCTGGTGTGGCTGGCTTATTTCATTTTGACCATGATCTTAATCGGTCGCGGGCAAGCATAAACAAAGGATAGTATTATGGGCGGTGAAGTTCCTTTTCCCATCGGCGATTTAATGAAGGGCAAGCGCGGGCTGATTATGGGCGTCGCTAATAAGCGCTCTATCGCCTGGTTTATCGCACAGCAGCTTCACGCACAGGGCGCGGAGCTTGCCTTCACCTATGTGAACGAGGCTATGGAGCGGCGCGTGCGCCCGCTCGCAGAAAGTCTTGGCGCAGACATTATTATCGAATGTGATGTCACATCGGACGCATCGATGGATGCGACGTTTGCGGCCGTCAAAGACAAATGGGGTGAGATTGATTTCCTGGTGCACGCCATCGCTTTCACCGATAAATCCGCGCTGGAAGGCTCATTCGTTGAAAACACCACGCGGCAGATTTTTAAAGACACGATGGATGTCTCTGCGTTTTCATTCGTTGACGCGGCCAATCGTGCGGCAAAGATGATGAAATCCGGGGGGGCGATGATTACGCTCACCTATTTGGGCAGTGAACGGACCATTCCGAATTACAATGTCATGGGCGTCGCTAAAGCCGCGCTGGAGGCGTCAACGCGTTATATCGCCCGCGACCTCGGCCCCCAAGGCATTCGCGTCAACGCGCTCTCCGCCGGGCCGATCAAAACGCTGGCGGCGGCGGGGATTGCCTCCGGCGCGCATATGTTCTCGTTTAACCGTGCGGCCAGCCCGTTACGCGACGACACTGACCCGAAAGGCGTTGCCGGTGCGGCGCTCTATCTCCTGTCCGATCTTGGCCTGTCCTGCACTGGCGAGACCCACCATGTCGATGGCGGATACCACATTGTCGGCATGCCCGATGCGTCGGTGTTGAAGGCGTGAGGGACAAACCATGGCGATCGTAATTGCTTATCCATTCGCCGTGCTGCTGATTGGCGTCGGTCTCAATTTGTTTGTGTTTGACGTAAGCCCATTGATCGTGGCTCTACCCTCCGACGAAACCGTTTGGGCCTTTGTGATTGCCTCTGTATTGCTGGTCATCAACCACACATGGCTGATGACGACGACTGAGCTGACGCGGGTTCGATATAAATTACACGCAACCCCGGAAGAGTGGGCGGCAAGCGGAACCAACCGGCGCGATGCGCAAAGTGAAGGCCTGGTAGAGCTTGAACGGCGGCATAACGCACACCGAAATACAACTGAGAACGTGGTTTATTTCATCTTTCTGGCATTCATATTCGCCTTCGCGTCGCCGACAACACTTGCGGCGCAGGTTTGGATTATTGGGTTTGCCCTCGCCCGGCTCGGCTATACTTATAGCTACCTCGCCGGCAGAGATGGCGCGCGCGGGCTGTTCATGAGCCTTAGCCTGCTGGCGATGTACGCCATGGCCAGTTATCTTGTCATCAGCCTGGTTGCTTGAAGCCCAAGCCGGACGCCCACACCCGCCGCCAGTTAAAATAGCCGAGCGTCGCCAGCACTAAAAACACTGCGTAAAGCGCGGCAGTGGGGTAGAGCGCTTTGGTCCAGTAAAGGCCGATGGCCAGCACATCGACCAGCACCCAGACCAGCCAGTTTTCCAGCCGCCGCCGCGCCAGCAGGATTTGCGCAATGATGCTCAAGGCGAGAATGGACGCGTCCCAATGGGGAAAGGACGCATCGGTGTAACGCGCCATCAGCGTACCCCATATAGCGACGCCGGCGCCAGCCGCGGCCGCATAGCCAATCGTCTGATTGCGGGTCAGACGCTCAACAATAATCAGCCCATCATCGCCGCGCCCCTTCAGCCAGTAATACCAGCCGTAAATCTGCACGATGAAAAAGAACGGTTGCAGCAACATATCGCTATAGAGCTTCGCGCCGTAAAATATCCACGCATAGAGCGTCACCATGGCGATGCCGAATGGGTAGTTCCAAATCGAGCGGCGAATGAGCAGCGTGATATTGGCGAGCCCCAAAACCACGGCGGCAATCTCAATCGGGCGCTGACCGATCATGGCGGTAAGGAAATCGAGGAAAGCGTTCACCAGGGGGAGCTTTTCATCAAGGGGGGATTTATTCTGCGGCTTTCACCAGCATCGGGCCTTTAAGCGCCTCGGCGATGCGTTCGCCGAGCTTGCGGGCAACCTCTTGCTTGGGCATTTCCGGCCAGGTTTCGTCGCCTTTGTCGGTAATCAGAATAATCGCATTGCGCTCCCCGCCCATGGCGCATTGGGCGCCGGGCGAGACGTCATTGGCGACGATCCAGTCGCACCCTTTTCGCTTGCGTTTGACTTCCGCATAGCAAAGCACGTCGTCGGTCTCGGCGGCAAAGCCAACCACCAGCCGCGGGCGGCCTTTGTTCATTTGTGAAATGGTTTTTAAAATATCGGGGTTTTCCTCAACCGGTATGGTGGTGAGGCCGCCGCGTTCTTTTTTTATTTTGTGATCGGTCTCGGTCGCCGGGCGATAATCGGCGACCGCCGCGCAGCAAATCGCGCAATCGACCGGCAGCGCAGCCTGACTGGCGGCCATCATCTCCAGCGCCGTCACCACGCCAACCACATCAACGCCTTTGGGCGGGGTGATGCTGGTGGGGCCGGTGACCAGCGTGACATCGGCGCCAAGGTTTCTGAGCGCTGCGGCGATTGCATAACCCTGCTTGCCGGAGGAACGGTTGGCGAGATAGCGCACCGGGTCAAGCGCTTCGTGGGTCGGCCCGGCGGTCACCAGAATGCGCCGCCCGGTGAGCGTGCCTTGGGCGGTTTTTGCAAAATACGCCTCGACCGCATCGGCGATTTCAATCGGCTCGGCCATCCGCCCCGGACCATATTCGCCGCACGCCATTTCGCCGGCGTCGGGCCCGACAAACAAAGCGCCGTCGGCTTTCAGGGTTTCCAGATTGCGCTGCGTCGCCGCGTGCTCCCACATCCGCACATTCATCGCCGGCGCAAACATCACCGGCTTGTCGGTGGCGAGCAGCGCGGTGGAGGCGAGGTCGTTGGCCAGGCCATTAGCCGCTTTCGCCATCAGGTCGGCGGTCGCCGGCGCGACAACAACGAGGCCAGCAGCGCGCGACAATTCGATATGGCCCATCTCGGCTTCGTCGGTGAGGTTGAATAAATCGCTGTAGCATTTCTCGCCGGTGAGGCTGGCGACCGACAAAGGCGTGATGAACTCCGCCCCGGCCTTGGTCAAAATCGCCCGCGCGCCACTATTGCGGCGGGCAAGCTCGCGGATCAGCTCAAGGCTTTTATAGGCGGCAATGCCGCCGCCGATAATGAGAAGGATGGCGTTATCTGTCATGGGCGTAAAATAAACCTCCAGGCGCCATAAGTCACGGGGGGCGGGGCTCTATTATCTAAAGACCAAGCCTATGGAAGGCGAGCGCCGCTGCGAGCGCCAAGGCCGCGAGCCCTAAAAACCACAATACCGCGCGGGTGCGCTTGGGCGGCGGGGCGGCGTTTAACCCGACCCGGTGGTGGGATATTTCCTCCGCCGCCTTGCCGATTTCCTCAATATAATGCGGCAGGCGCGGGGCGATTTCGAGCGCTTTTTTTGTCGCCGCGCGCAGCTTGTCGGCCTGCGCCTTGGGGCCCAGCGCGTCGGTGATATAGGCGCGCACGGTCGGCGTCGCCGCCGCCCACATGTCAATTTCTGGGTCGAGCAAGCGCGCCACCCCCTCAACCGTGACCATGGTGCGCTGAAGCAACAACAGCTCGGGCCGTAAATGCATGTCAAACAGCGCGGTGACGTCAAACAGTTGCTGCAACACGCGCGACATATCGACTTGCGCGGCGTTGCGCCCCTGTAGCGGCGCGCCGACCGCGCGCACAGCTTGCGCGAAAGCCTCGCGCGAATGGCCCGGCCCGACCTAGCCGGCGGCGAAATGAACGTCGGCGGTGCGGGCATAATCGCGGGTGATGAAGCCGTAAATAATCTCCGCGAAAGTATGGCGCGCGGTCTCGTCGAGCCGGCCCATAATCCCGAAATCAATCAGCGCCAGGCGGCCCTGCTCATCGACAATCATATTGCCCTGATGCATATCGGCGTGAAAGAAGCCGGTTTGCAAAGCCTGGGAGAGAAACACCGATATCACCAGCCGGGCGAGTTCCTTGCGGTCAATCCCGCGCGCATCGAGCGCGGCCAGATCGGAGATCGGCGTGCCGTCAATCCACTCAACCGTCAGTATACGGCGCGCTGTTAACGGCCAGTGCACCGCCGGGATGCGGATGCGCGCGTTGTCTTTAAGGTTCTCAGCCAGTTCCGAGGCGGCGCCCGCCTCCATGCGCAAATCCAGCTCAATCGCGGCGGAGGCTTTTAAAGTCTCAACAAATCGCACCGGCTCCATGCGCCTGGCGACGGATGAGGCCGCCTCAATATTGCGCGCGGCGCGACCAAAGGCGCGAAACTCATTGGCGGCGATGCGCTCAATCGAGGGGCGCAGGATTTTCACCGCAACCGCGCCGCCGTCTTTCAATGTCGCGCGATGCGCCTGAGCAATGGATGCCGCGGCAATCGGCGCTGAAAAATCGGTGAACAGATCATCGACCGATTTGCCGAATGCAGCCTCAACCTCGCGCCGCGCTGCACGCTCGGGAAAGGGCGGCATCTTGTCTTGCAGACGGCCCAGATCATCGGCCATGTCAAAGCCGATAATGTCGGGCCGCGTCGCCATAAACTGGCCGAGCTTGACGTAAGCGGGGCCAAGCCGTTCAAACGCGCCGGCCAGCCGCTCGCCCGGGCGCTTGCCTTTTCCTTTAGAGCCAATCCGCGTCAGCGCGCCAAAAAGCTTCAGCGGCGGCGGCGCCAGATGGGCAAATTCACGCGGGATTAAAGCGTCGCGGCGCGCAAGCGTCCATCCGGCGCGGGCAAGGCGGGCGTAATCAGCAATTGCAGTGAGCATCAGTTTTTAAATCCGCCAGGCCATGTGCAGCGCTGCGACGCCGCCGGTGAGGTTTTCATAAGTTACGCGGGCAAAGCCGGCTTTGCGGATGCGCGCGGCAAAGGCTTCCTGGCCGGGAAACTTGCGGATGGATTCCACCAGATATTGATAGGACGCGCGGTCATCGGCGACCACTTCGCCGAGCCATGGAATAACTTTGAACGAATACGCGTCGTAGATTTTTTGCAACCCGTCCGTAATCGGATGAGAAAACTCAAGGCAGATAAAACGCCCGCCTGGTTTCAAAACCCGATAAGCCTCGCTAAGCGCGGCGTCCATATCGGTGACGTTTCTGAGCCCGAACGCAATCGTATAAGCGTCAGCGACGCCGTCATTGAGCGGCAAACATTCCGCATCGCCGCAGACGCGTGTGATTTGGCTGGCAAAACCCGCCGCCGCATCACGTTCGCCGCCGGCTTTGAGCATTTCATGATTGATATCGCAGATGATGGCGCGGGCCGGCGGTTTTACGTCTGCCGAGCGCCTTGCGCCGGCGCGTTTTAAAAACCCCAGCGCCACATCGCCCGTGCCGCCGGCGACATCAATCAGCGTCTGGCCCGGCTGCGGGTTCAAGCGGTCAAGCAACACCGCCTTCCAGATCCGGTGGACGCCGCCGGACATTAAATCGTTCATCACGTCATAATGGCTGGCGACAGTGTCAAAAACGCCGCGCACCAGCCCGGCCTTCTCGCCCGCCTTCACGGTGCGAAATCCAAAGCTGGCCTCGTCTTCTTTGCGCTGCGTCATAAGAAGTCCTTACAAGTCCTGTGTTTATCAGAGAACCGGCCTTGACGCCGCATGGCGGGTTTGCCAGAGTTAAGCACTTGAATTAGCGTATTTTTTCCACAATTTGGGGCCGTAGGGTCAGGGTATGACCATAGCGGCGGGAGCGCAGGGGAAAAATGATTAAATCAGAACTGGTGCAAAAACTCGCCGATGAGAACCCGAATCTGTTCCATCGCGACGTTGAACGCATTGTTTCCATCATCTTTGATGAGATTACCGACGCGCTGGCGCGCGGCGATCGGGTCGAGCTTCGCGGCTTTGGCGCCTATTCGGTCAAGCACCG
>JAJFFZ010000111.1 GCA_021776395.1 Hyphococcus sp.
TTGCAAAGCTGAGCCGGCTTCTGTCATGTTCAGCCCGAGTGGAAGGTGTCCAAACCATCTATGATCTCCATATTTGTCAACAAAATACGGTGAATCTGATTTGGACCTTTCACTCAACTCTTATTCCCGGATAGACACTTAGACTGAGCGTTACTTGTAAAAAGCCCTATGTTGCCATTGTCTTTGTCGATAAAAATCGGTTCATACCATGTTGAACCATCTGGGCTCACCTTCACATGAAAATCATCGTCGCCCGTGAGGCCAAATTCTGCGCGCCCTGAAAATGCCGTTTGGAAAAGGTGTGAGGCCGTATCGCCGGCGGCCTCTTTGTTGACCTTGACCTGGCTATCGCCGGTGCCGCCCTCGCCGGCGTCAAGCGCATCGAACAGGACAGCATTTGATTTGACGGCGAGTTTGTTGGTCGCGTCGGCCGTCGTGTTGACGCCGAACTTTGCAGCGCTTTCGCTGCCGCCACTGGACACCGGGTTCCACGCCGCGCCATCATAAATAATGAATTCGTCTGCATCCGCGACCCAGGCGCTAAAGCCTTCCACCGCAGAAATTTGCGTCCAGGCGCCGTCCTGATAGGCGGCGATATTGTTCTGCGCGAACGTCGCCCATGCCGTTCCTGTCGGACTGGCGGGGAGAATATAGGCGTCGCCGTCATTGGGCGCGCCAGGCTCGGCGGCAACCGTCCGTGACAGGACGGTCTGCTGCACCAGCTGGTCGAGCCGCCGGAAAGTTTCATTGACGGTGACATGCTTTTGCGCTTGTGCGGGCATAAGGTAGGAAAGCGATAGGCGGGGGGATTGGTCCATCTGGGCCTCCAAAAAAATCCGGGAAGCCGGCAAGATGAGGGGCGGGCGGCGCGTAAGGATGAGATTTGGGCGCGACGGGCCAAAATCGCCGACAGGCCTGCTGCAGGCCTTATGGCGCGCACGTAATACCCGAAACCAGCGAGGTGGTTTCAACCAAACCAAGAAAAATGTTGCGTGCGGCGTTACATCGAGCGGGCTTTTCAAACCCGGCCGGATCAATTTATAGCCGCCGCTTGTTATCCAGCTTTGGCCGCCGGCCATCACCCAAACGAGGCCCTCATGCAAGCCAGCATCCCCCAATCCGCCGATATCGATTTTGCCGTAGAGCTTGCCCAGGGCATGGTCGAAAAAGCATCGGCGTTTTTACCGAGCGCCGCCGGCGCGCTCATTGTTCTTATTATCGGCCTATGGCTCGCCGGGTGGATCAAGAAAATCGCCATCCGCGCGATGAACAAAACCGGCAAAGTCGATGTCACGCTTGCCGGTTTTCTTTCCAGCCTTATCCATTATGGGCTGATCGCGCTTGTCCTTATCACCACACTTGGCATCTTCGGCGTGCCGACGACCAGCTTTGCCGCGCTTATCGGCGCGGCGGGCCTGGCGATTGGTCTGGCGTTGCAGGGAACGCTTGGCCATGTCGCCTCGGGCGTGATGATGCTCGGCTTTCGCCCGTTTGCGGTCGGCGACTTCGTTGAGGCGGCAGGCGTTGCCGGAACCGTCAAAACCATTGGCCTGTTCACCACCGAGCTTGCCACCCCCGACAACAAAATGGTCATCATCCCCAATGGCAAAATTTTCGACGACGTCATCACCAACTACGCCGGCTATACTACGCGCCGCGTCGATTTTGTGTTTGGCGTTTCCTATAATGACGATCTCGACAAGGCGATGGATTTAATCCGCACGGAAGTTGATGGCGAGGCTCGGGTCAAGCAAACGCCGGCGCCGGTAATCGCGGTCGATAATCTTGGCGATTCCTCGGTCGATATTGTCTGCCGCATCTGGGTCGAGGGCGGCGATTATTTTCCAGTGAAATGGGCGCTTACCAAGGCGATCAAGGAGCGCTTCGACGCAGCGGGCGTATCAATCCCCTATCCCACCCGATCTATCTATACGGAAAACGCCGCCTAGATTGCATTCGGCGCATCGCCGCAACGCTTTGCCGCAAATCCGTTGCCGCATTCAGCGGCGGCATGCAGGATCGTGGGCGTTGGTAGCGTAAATCATAAAAGAACGGCCGCAAAGGCCTCGCTCAACGAAAAAACGCCTAAAAGAAAAGGACTAAAATTATGTCGACCACAATCGCCAAACCTATGCGCGGCCTTGCTATCGCCGGCGCCGCTATTTTCGCTGTCGCCATCGCCGCCCCAACAACAGCGGCTGCCTATGATGCAAATGTATCCTTTGACGGATTTTCGTTAAACGAAGACGAGGATTTGCTCGAACAACTAATCGCGCTTGATGCGGACGATATTGAAGAACTGCGCGAAGAAATGGCCGAAGCGCGGGCGGAAATAAGAGACGCCATCGCCGAAATTGAAGAGGCCCGCCAAGAAGTGCAGTCAGCACCCGGCGGGGCGGCCATCATGAAGGTCGCACTCACCACCGCGAGCGCCGTTGTGAAAACAACAACCAGCCGTGCGTTTAAAAAAGTAAAACGCGCGCTTGCCCGCGCCGAAGATGAACTTGCAGACATGCGCGAAAGTGTTGGCGAGGCGGAGTTTGCTGAAACAACACTGGCGATTGATGTGATAAGAGAAGAGCTTGCCGCGATCCAAGCATCGCTGACAGAGCTTACCGATGCAATGAAAGCCTAGCTTGACGCCGGCCTATTGATCGACCCTTCGCACAACGCTATTGTCTGCACGCAAGGAAGGGCCGGTCATGGCTGACGACGACATCAAATCGCGTATCACCGGCAAAAGCACACGGCGCACTGTCCTCCGGCTTGTCGTATTCAGCATTGTTGTCGGCGCGGCTTTTTCGTTTGTCGGCCTGTCGCCACAAGAGTTCTGGCGCGGGATATTTCACACGGCCAAAAGCCTCGTTCTTTCACTTGGTGAGAATGTTTCGGAGGTTTTAGGGACGCTTGGCGCGTATTTATTTATCGGCGCCGCTATTGTCGTTCCGATCTGGCTGATTGCGCGGCTTTTGTCTTCCCGAAAGCAACGCCGATAATTACTCCGCTGCATCCGGACGCATCAACGCTTCCATTTTCACAATATAAGCGATCCAGGCTTCGCGGCCGGCTTTCGTCAGGTGGCAAATCGTCAACGGCCGGCGCCCGGAAAATTTCTTCTCCACACGGATATAACCGGCCTCTTCCAGCTTGCGGATATGCACCGACATATTGCCGTCAGTGCCGCCAATGCGCGCCTTCAGCTCGTTAAAATCCGCAGCACCCGCCCCCGACAAGAACGCCATGATCGCCAGCCGCGCGCGGCCATGAATGACGTCGTCAATCTCACGGTAATCAAAATCGGGTTGAGACGGCATGGTCTATACTATATCAGTCGGCTCGCGGCGCATTAAAATCAACCCTGGCAGCGCCGCGCAAGCCAGTGAGCCAAGAGCGCCAACCAGCAATCGTTGCGGGCTGTCGAGCAGGAATAGCGATACAATCGCAAAGCCCCAGGACAGGTAGGAAAAATATCGCAGCCAGCCAAGACGCGCCGCTGTCGCGGTTACAAAAAATGCAACGCCATATAACCCAAACGCTACCGGGAACATCAGCGAGAAAAGGAAGTAAGGCGCCATGCCGGTATCGGTATAATTATCGTGCACCACCATCAGCGTGAGCCAGAACAAGGTCATGAATATGCCGACCGCGAACCACACTGAACTTGCGGTTTGATTGCCGATGGTCAGCGCACCAGGTTTGGCTTGGGAACGCCTGCCCATAGTGATTGACAATATCCATCCGCCAATCCCGGCGACAATCCACGGCGTAAAACCGTTCACGAAGGCCAGCTTGATAACGCCAGCACTGCTCAGATAGCTGAACAATGCAGCGGCCCCGATCAGCCCGCCCCAGATCAGATAATGCATCCCACCGACCAGCGGCGCATTGCGGCCCTCTTCGGCAAGCGAGCGCACATAAGCAAGTTCGCTCGCCAAATCTGCGTCGCCATGGGCGCCATCTTGGTTGTCCTTTGCCTCACTCATAACTCGCCTCCAGCAATTTCACTTTGAAATATAAAGTACTTTTGGCGTATTTCAAGGCGCCGCTCAACGCGCGGCGTCCGAGCGAGGTTGAGCGGACTGGCGCGAACGTTCTGGAAAATGCCTGGCTTTGAGGTCTTCAAGCTCAACCTGGAAGCGTGCCGCGCGCAGGAATTCCTTTGCAAATCCATCATTATGCGGCGGCGGCGAGATGTGAATATTGGTATATTTCGGCAGGCCGGGTTGCTTGGTTTTATGATATTCGCCGCTGCTTCCGTTGCGATATTCGATTGGCTGGACTTCTAACTCCAGCCCCGCAGCTTCAGAAAACCCGCCTTTGGCGCCGGCCGTAGTGTAATCGACGCCTTTAGGGTCGGGGCTTATATCAAAGCGACTGCCGCGATCTTTCTTGCCCGTTAAAATAACCGGCGGTTGCGGAACTTGCGTCATTTTCTCGCCGGACTGGGCAGGCTTTTTTGGCGAGGCAGTTTTATTTGCAGGCGGTTTTTTCTCGCCGCTATTGTTCGGCGCGGTGCGTGTCGCGCCAGGCTTGGCATGGGCGTATTTTTTCTTGGGCGGTTGCCCCTGTGTGATTGCGCCGCCGCTGGCTTTAACGCCGGGCGCTGCGCTATGCCAGGAATGCCGGCAAGCTGCGGTATGTTTGTGGGCTGCCGCCTTCTTCATGGCGCCTTGCGCCGCCTCCGATGACTTCGATCCGTCGAGGCCATAATCATACCGCGCCCTAAGCCGAAAATCGTAGCGACCGTAGCCGTCTCCGCGCCCGCCATATTTCGGCATGGCCTGACGGGCGTCTTGCAGCGCGTCGCCAGAAGCAGCGCCGTCAGATTGGGCGTGCGCCGGCGCGCCGTTGACAGCGGCAAGGGCGAAAGCCAGAGCGATCGAAATTTTGGCTGCGCAACGGGACATCATATCTCTCCAATGAACTGGCCCTATCGGACGGGCCTTGGCTGTTTGTTGGAGAAACCGTAGCCCTGCCTATGCGATCAGGCTGTGACCGGGCGCACAGGCGGGCGCGATATGTGTGAAACCGGAAAACGCTTGGCGCGCTTTATCTGCCGTTAGTTTGACGCCGCGGTGGTGAGCGGAATGATCTGCACAGGCACACCCTTGGCGAGGTCATAGATCACGATCACCGCGCCGTTCTCGCTATCGATGCGCACCGCAAGACGGTCGCCGTCTAGCGACATCGCGCCGGCGCTGGCGCCTTTGGGAATGACAATCGCCGCCGACGCCGGCAGTGACGCCTCTATCGGCGCGACCGCCTGTTGGCCGGCAAGCGCCGGTTGGTCCAGCGCAACGCTCGCCGGCGCTGAATTTACAACCGGGGCTTTCGCGCTGCGGTCCTTACCCGGGCTGCCGAAGATGCTGATAATCGTCATCACCACGACCAAAAACACAAACGGCATGGTGACAATCGCGATTAGAAGGTTCTTTGTGCCGATCATTGACGCCACCCCGCCGGCGCTCGGCGCCTCCTCGGTAAAATCGAGGGTGTCTTTTTCAGCGCGGGCCTTGTCGGCCATTCCCAGTTTCACGTCTTGCAACTCCCTAATCGACATTTGCCGTTGGCGCGGCTACAGCCTGCTTATGACAAGCGATGACGCCCCCCTCAACCCCGAAAACACCGTGTCCGATAACGGTGAAGCGGTCTATTCTTGCCTTGTTGAGGCCGATCATGCCGGTGCAAGGCTTGATAAATGGTTGTCAGAATGCATCGAACCCATCACCCGCACGCGCATTAAGGCGCTGATTGAGGCCGGGGCGCTGACCCGCGACGGCGCCGTCATCACCGATCCGTCGTCAAAGCTGCGCGAAGGCGAGCGCTATCTCCTGGCTGTGCCAGCGACTGCCGACCCGGAACCGGAGGGCGAGAACATCGCGCTCGACATCGTGTTTGAAGACGCCGACCTCATTGTCGTTAACAAACCGGCGGGGCTGGTGGTCCATCCCGCCGCCGGCAACTGGACCGGGACGCTGGTCAATGCGCTGATCTATCATTGCGGCGACAGCCTTTCCGGCATTGGCGGCGTGGCGCGGCCGGGGATTGTCCACCGCATCGACAAGGACACGTCCGGGCTGTTGGCCGTCGCCAAAAATGACGCCGCGCATCAGGGCCTGACCGCAGATTTTTCCGTACACGAAATAACACGGCTCTATCAGGCGATAGCGTTCGGCGCACCACGCCCCGGCGCCGGAACCATCGACGCCGCGCTGGCGCGCTCGCTGCATGATCGCAAAAAGATGGCGGTGGTCGATGAGCGCACGCATTTTAATCCGCGCCACGCCGTAACCCATTATAAGCTCACCCAAAGCTTTGGCCGCGGGCGCGCCAAGTTAAAAGGCGACGCGCTTGCCTCGCTAATTGAATGCCAGCTTGAGACCGGGCGCACCCACCAAATCCGCGCGCATCTGGCGCATATCGGCCACCCGCTGATCGGCGATCCGCTCTATGGCCGCCGCCCCGGCCTGGCCGGGCTCCGCCCCGTCGATGACGCCGCCGATCACGCGATTGCGGTTCTCGCCAAATTCCGCCGCCAGGCGCTGCACGCAAAACTGCTCGGCTTTACCCACCCTATAAC
>JAJFFZ010000112.1 GCA_021776395.1 Hyphococcus sp.
CGCCGCGCGCATGCGAGACCTGCGCCAGTTTGAAGCCTATTTTGTAAGGATTTGTTAATGGTACCGCCTCCCCGGATTGAACGGGGGACCTCTTGATCCACAATCAAGCGCTCTAACCAACTGAGCTAAGGCGGCTCATAACTTTCTCAACACAAAACAAGGGCCTGGCCCTTATTCTGTCCCCCTGCTTTCCCGGCGTCGACTGTCTTCCCCGGATCTAACGGCGGCATCAAATAGCGGACCCGACCGTTGTTGTAAATCGCATATCAGCTAGGCGGTTGGCCAGCGCCTTCACCATCGCCCTCAAACCGGGATAGCCGTCGCTGGAGGATGCGTCCACGACGCCATATCGCCAGGGACAGACCGCCAATGACCAGCCCGGAGACGATATAGGCCGGCCACACAAAGTGGGCGTAGCCGCCCATCTGTAGAAATTCGCTCATGCCGGATTATCCTGTCGCAACGCCGGCTTTGCAACACCGGCAACATTGCCGCCCTTGGCGCTGCGACATTTCGCCTGCTACACCCCATATGCCACGCCGGGCGGCGTGCTATTTTCCGCCAAACCGGCGCGGTGATAGCAGCGCCGCAAGGCAACGAGACAGGACATCTTATGGCGGCGGAAATCGGTCAACTGGCGCTTATTCTGGCGTTTTTGACGGCGCTTTTTCAGGGCGCGGCGCCGTTTGTTGGCGGCGCGCCGCTCCAGGCGTCGACGCGCATCGCTGCGCTGGTCCAGGGCGGGCTGATCCTGATTGCGTTTTTATCCCTCACCTATGCGCATGCGGTTTCCGATTTTTCCGTCGTCAATGTGGTTGAAAACTCTCATTCGGCAAAACCGTTCGCCTATAAGCTCAGCGGCGTTTGGGGAAACCATGAGGGCTCGATGTTGTTATGGGCGCTCATCCTTGCGCTTTACGGCGCGGCGCTGGCGGTCTCCAACCGCTTTTCTACCCTCAAGGCGATGACGCTTTCCGTCCAAGGCATGATCGCGGCGGCTTTCATCGCCTTCATTTTGTTCACGTCAAATCCGTTTGCGCGGGTGTTTCCGGCGCCGGCGGACGGCATGGATCTCAACCCGCTGTTGCAAGTCCCGGGTCTGGCGATCCATCCGCCGTTTTTAGATCTCGGCTATGTCGGCTTTTCGCTCACCTTCGCCTATGCCGTCGCCGGGTTAATTACCGGCAAAGTCGACGCCGCCTGGGCGCGGGCGGTGCGCCCCTGGGCGCTGGCCGCCTGGGTATTTTTGACCATCGGCATCGCGCTCGGCTCGTGGTGGGCCTATTACGAATTAGGCTGGGGCGGCTTTTGGGCATGGGACCCGGTGGAGAACGCATCCTTCATGCCGTGGCTTGCAGGCACCGCCCTGATCCACTCCATCCGCGTGGTCGAAAAACGCGAGGCCTTGAAGGTCTGGACGGTGCTGCTGGCGATCATGGCTTTCTCGCTCAGCCTGGTTGGCACATTTTTGGTGCGCTCTGGGGTTTTAACATCCGTACACGCCTTTGCGGTCGATCCGACGCGCGGGGTTTTCATCCTTGCAATCCTTGCCGCCGTCACCGGCGGCTCGTTGGCGCTGTTTGCGTTGCGCGCGCCGTTACTGCAAAGCCGGGCGGGCTTCCAACCGGTGAGCCGCGAAGGCGCCATCCTGCTCAACAATGTCTTTTTAGTCACCGCCTGCGCAACCGTCTTTATCGGGACGTTCTACCCGTTGTTCGTCGACGTCCTCACCGGAACGCGGATTTCCGTGGGCGCGCCTTATTTTAACGCCTCTTTCCTGCCATTCATGGCGATGATGTTAGTGTTCCTGGCGCCGGGCGCGGCGCTCGCCTGGAAGAAAGGCCGGCTCAAAGCGGCCATCGACCGGCTATGGCCGGCGCTGGCGGCGGCGGGCGCGATTGGCGTTATTGCAGCATGGCTGTCTTGGCCGGGACCGGTCATCGCCGCGCTCGGCGCCGGGCTCGCCATCTGGGCCGGCGGCGGCGCCATTCTCGACCTCCTTATACGGATAAAAGCGTTCTCCTCCCCGCTCGGCGCCGCTTTGGGCCGCATCGCAACGCTGCCACGCGCCTATCTCGGCATGACCATCGCCCATATCGGTCTGGCGGTGGTGATTATCGGCGTCATCGGCGCCGGCGCCTGGCGCACCGAAGTTGTGCGCTTCATGGAACCAGGCGACGTCATCTCGGTTGGCGGATTTGATGTGCGCCTTGAGCGTGTTGTCGAGGAGCCGGGCCCCAATTACACCGCCGAGCGGGCGGTGTTTTCGGTAGAACGCGGCGGCGCAACCTTGCGCAATCTGACAACCGAGCGCCGCTTCTATCCGGTGCGCGCCATGCAAACCACTGAAGCGGGGATCTGGACCATGGCGCGCGGCGATCTCTATCTGACGCTTGGCGAGAAATCGGAGACCGCTGGCTGGGCGGTGCGCGCATTCTTCAATCCGTTTGCGGTATGGATGTGGATTGGCGCCGGCCTGATGGCGTTGGGTGGCGGCGTCGCCGCTGCCAGAGCGCCGCGACGGCTCACCCGCCGCGTACAAACCGTTGACAGCGCCAGCACCGCTGCTGTCGCCACCTCAGCGCAAGGAGCGATCACATGAGCCGCATGGTTTTTCTGGCGCCGTTGGCGCTTTTCGTTGTGCTCGGAATATATTTCGCCGTCGGCCTGACGCGCGATCCCTCCTACATGCCTTCCGCGCTGATAGACAAACCACTGCCGGTGTTTGACCTCGCGGCTATCGAGGGCGTGGAACTCGGCTTTGCGACCCGCGATCTCGACGGCGAGGTGGCGCTGATCAATTTCTTTGGCTCCTGGTGCATCAGCTGCATTGTCGAGCATCCGGTATTGATGGATATCGCCGCGCGCGAGGACGTTATCATCGCCGGCATCGACTGGAAGGACGAGCCGGGCGCCGGCGCGCGATGGCTCGAGCAGCGCGGCAACCCCTACACCCTCATCGGTGACGACCCCACAGGCCGCACCGCCATAGATTTTGGTATTACCGGCGCGCCGGAAACATTTATCATCGATCGCAAGGGCCGCATCCGCTATCGCTTTGCCGGCCCGATCACGCCGTTGATCTGGAAACGGGATTTAAAACCGCTGGTGGAGCAATTGCGCCAGGAGGGCGATGATGCGCCGTAGCTTGATCTCCGCGGCGCTGGCGCTCATTCTCGCCGTCGCTTTTGTTGCGCCGGTTCTGGCGGTTGACCCGGACGAAGTGCTGGACGATGCGGTGCTGGAACAGCGCGCCCGGGACCTCTCGCGGCAATTGCGCTGTGTTGTCTGTCAAAGCCAGAACATCGACAATTCCAATGCGCCGCTTGCCAAAGATATGCGTCTTCTGGTGCGCGAGCGACTGGTCGCCGGCGACAGCGATGAGGCCATTCTCACCTATCTTGTTGCTCGGTATGGGGATTATATATTGCTGAAACCGCCGGTGCAGACCAACACGGCTTTTCTATGGGCCGCGCCGGCGCTGATTTTCGCTTTCGCCGCCGTGATCGCCGGGTTTTATCTCGCGCGCATGCGCCGCGCCGATAATGACGCAGCGGATAAGCGCTGATGACGGGTTTCATCATCGTCGCACTCACCTTAACGCTCGCCTCCACGGCGGCGATTGCCTGGCCGTTGGTGTTCGCAAAGCCCGCCGGCGGGGCCAGCGCCGACGATGGCGATGGGCTGGCGGCGCGGCTGGCGGAAATTGAGCGCGACCGCGACTATGGGCTAATCGACGAGGCATCCGCCGAGGATGCAATGAAGGAAGCCAGCACCGCCGCCGTGCAAGACAAGCTGAAACCCGCGCAGGCTGGAAAAGCCGGGCGCGGCGCAAGATTGTTTGCGGCGTTAATCATTGGCGCGATGCCGGTGGCCGCGGCGTTTTTATATCTTGATATCGGCGCGCCCTATGCGTTAAGCGAGGCCGGCCGCCAGGCCGCCTCAACGCAAGCAGAACAGCGCGCGACGGAGAACGCAGCGGCGATTGCCGCAATGGCGCCAGCCGAACGCGCCGCCATTATTGAGCGCATGGTCGCCGGCCTTGCTGACCGGCTTGCCCGCCAGCCCGACGACGTCGATGGCTGGCGCATGCTGGGGCGGTCTTATGCGGCGCTTGGAAACTTTGCGCAAAGCACCGATGCGTGGCGCGAGGCCGCCAGCCGTTCGGGCGAGGCGGAAGATTTGCGCGAACTTGCCGCTGCGCTGTTGAGCGGCCGCGACGCCGACGACAACCAGGTCAACGCTGAGTTGAAAGCGGTTCTGGAAGCGCTTCTCGCCGGCAATGAAAATGATCCGCTTGCCTTATATTTTCTTGGCCACGCCGCCGCGCAAGATGGCGATGCCGATATTGCCGTCACATACTGGACGAAACTGCGCGCATCACTGCCGCCAGATTCGCCATTAACGCCCAAACTTGATGGGTTGATTGCGGATGCGCGTCCGCAGGATGATGCGCAAGACCAGCCTTAAGAGCCGACCTCTTCCTCGTCCTGCCACAGCCCCTGCTCTTTCAGCGCGTCCATGACTTCCTTGGGCATGTAGTTTTCATCATGCTTGGCGAGCACGGTGTCGGCGATCAGCGTTCCTTCTCCATCGAGCCGGCCCTGAACCACAACGCCCTGGCCTTCGCGGAAAAGATCGGGGAGAAGCCCCTGATAGCGGACCGGCGTGGCGGCAGCGCCGTCAGTGACAACGAATGACACTATCGCATTTTTAATGTCCGCGCCGGACGTCTCGCCATGGGCGATGCTGCCATTTTCAACCAATCCGCCAAGACGGATGACATTAGCGGGGGCCGCGTCCAGAGCCAGCAACTGGCTGGGCGTATAAAAATAGGTAATCGACGTGCGCAAGGCCGACAGCGTCAGCCCGAGCGCCAAGCCCGCCGCCGCAAAGACAGCAAACAGCGAGAACATGCGTTTTTGTTTCCGGGTCATTGTTCCACTAGCTCCGCTGCGCGGGTCTCACCGACAAATTGCAATCGCGCAAGCCGCCGCGCCGTTAATTCATTCCTTATCGATGGCAATAGCATCGCTACATAACCGCTCATATAAGCGGCGATCATCAAAAACAAAGGCGTCAGCAGCGCGCCATCAATCTTCGGCCCGTCGGCGCGAAGGATGCTCGCCGGCTGATGCAGGCTGTTCCACCACTCAACCGAAAACTTGATCACCGGCACATTGACGAAACCGACAATCGCCAAGATGGCGGCAAGCCGCGCGGCGCGCGCTTTATCGGGGATCGCCCGCCACAGCGCCATATAGCCGAGATATAAAAACAACATCACCAGCACCGATGTCAGCCGCGCATCCCACACCCACCAGGCGCCCCACATCGGCTTGCCCCAGAGCGAGCCGGTAAACAGCGCCAAAATCGTAAACCCGGCGCCGAGCGGCGCGGTCTGTTTGGCGACCACATCGGCCAGCGGATGCTTCCAGATAAACCCCACCGCCGAGGCGCCCGCCATCACCGAATAGCAAAACATCGACATCCACGCCGCCGGCACATGCACATACATAATCCGCACCGCCTCGCCCTGCTGATAGTCGGCAGGGGAATTAAACAATGCAAAGTAAAGCCCGGCGGCGCCAGTTACCAGAGCAACGCCGAGCGCCGCCGGAAAAGCTATCCGCGCGTAACGCTCAAAGCGTACAGGGTTTGCGAGGTCATTAAAAAAATTCATGTTAATCCAGGTTGGAGCGCAACGCCGCCGCGCTGGCAAGGGGCGAAAGTATCGCAGCAAACAGAACCGTCGCGCCGAGCAGCATTAAATTTGCGCCATATTGCGGCGAGCCCGCGCCAGACATCGCAGCGCCGGACCCGAAAATCAGGATCGGCACATAAAGCGGGCTGACAATGATCGCGATCAACAGATGCGCGCGTGGCAACGACACCACCAGCGCGCCAGCGATGCAACCGATTAACGACAGGCCCGGCGTGCCTATGGCCAAAGAGATGGCCAGCGGCGCATAAGCCTCGGC
>JAJFFZ010000113.1 GCA_021776395.1 Hyphococcus sp.
GGCATCGGCGTGAAGACCGCCGCGCAACTGATTTCTGAATATGGCGACCTTGAAGCGCTTCTCGCCCGCGCCGGCGAGATTAAACAGAACAAGCGCCGGGAAAACCTGATTGAATTTGCCGACCAGGCGCGGCTTTCAAAACAGCTTGTTACGCTCAAAGCCGACGTGCCGCTGACGGACACGATCGACCAGTTCGGCGTGCGCGCGATCGACCGGGATCGCTTGCTGTCGTTTCTGGATGAGATGGAGTTCACTACGCTGACGCGGCGAGTGAGCGCAGACCTTGGCGTCGATGAAAGCGCAGGCGATGCGACGCCAGCCCCGTCGCCGGGCGGCGGTGATTATGAAACCGTGTTTGATGAAGCGCGGCTGCAAGCCTGGATCGACAAGGCCTATGAGCGCGGCGTTATCGCCGTTGATACCGAGACCGACAGTCTGAACGCGATGCGCGCTAATCTGGTTGGGGTGTGTCTTTCGGCAAAGGCTGGCGCGGCCTGTTATGTTCCTTTGGGGCATGGCGGCGACGGGTTGGCGCTTGATGATGAGGACGCGGCGCGGCAAATCAAACTTGAACGCGCGCTGGCGCTGTTAAAGCCGATGCTTGAAGACCCGTCGATTTTGAAGGTCGGCCAGAATATAAAATATGACGCGCTGGTGCTGTCTAAATATGGCGTCTCAATAACGCCGATTGATGACACGATGCTGATTTCATACGCGCTCGATTGCGGCAAGGGCGGCAACGGCATGGACGAGTTGGCCAAGCGCCATCTTGATTACGACACGATAAAATTTTCCGATGTCGCCGGCAGCGGCAAGAAAGCCAAAACCTTCGATCAGATTCCAATCAAAGAAGCGTCGAAATACGCCGCCGAAGACGCCGACATCACCTTGCGGCTCTATGAGGTATTGAAACCGCGGCTGGCGGCGGAAGGCAAAACCACCGTTTATGAAACGCTGGAGCGCCCGCTGGTTCCGGTGATTGTGGCGATGGAGCGCGAGGGCGTGAAGATTGACCGCGATGTGCTGTCGCGTCTGTCGGGCGACTTCGCCCAGCGCATGGCGGTGTCGGAGGCCGAGGCCCACAAGCTCGCCGGCGAGACTTTTAATCTTGCCTCTCCAAAACAAATTTCGGAAATTCTGTTTGGCAAGCTAGCGCTGCCGGGGGGGCGCAAAACCGCAAAAGGCGCATGGTCGACCAAGGCCGATATTTTGGAAGAGCTGGCGGTCGAAGGTCATGAACTGCCGCGGGTCATTCTTGACTGGCGCAGTCTTGCGAAGCTGAAAAGCACTTATACGGATGCGTTGCCGGGCGAGATTAATGAAAAAACCGGCCGCGTGCACACCTCTTACTCGCTGGCCGCGACTACCACCGGACGGCTCGCCTCTACCGATCCCAACCTTCAAAACATCCCGATACGCACAGAAGATGGGCGTAAGATCAGAACCGCGTTTGTGCCGAAAGACGGCAACCTCCTGATATCAGCCGATTACAGCCAGATTGAGCTGCGCCTGCTGGCGCATATTGCCGATCTGAAATCGATGAAACAGGCCTTCGCCGACGGTGTCGATATTCATGCGATGACCGCGTCGGAAATCTTTGGCGTGCCCGTGGAGGGCATGGACCCGATGGTGCGCCGGCGCGCGAAGGCGATTAATTTCGGCATCATCTACGGCATTTCAGCCTTTGGCCTCGCCAATCAGTTGGCGATCTCACGCAGCGACGCCAAGGATTATATTGACAACTATTTCAAAAAATTTCCCGGCATCCGTCAGTATATGGACGACACCATCGCTTCGGCGAAAGCCAACGGCTATGTCGAGACGATTTTCGGACGCCGCACTTATGTCGGCGGCATTAATGACAAGAACCCCGCAATGCGCGGCTATTCCGAACGCCAGGCGATTAATGCGCCGATCCAGGGTGCGGCGGCGGATGTTATCCGGCGGGCGATGATCGCCATGCCCGATGCATTGGCGGCGGCGCGATTAAAGTCGAGGATGCTATTACAGGTGCATGACGAGTTGTTTTTTGAAGGCCCCGCCGTCGAGGCTTTTAAGGCGTCTAAAATTATCGTCAATATTATGCGCCGCGCGCCGGAGCCGGCGGTTAAGCTTAGCGTCACGCTCGATGTGGAGGCGCGCGCCGGCAACAACTGGGACGAGGCGCATTAGCGGGCGGCCACGTCAGTTGGGGTCAGTTTTGGGCGATGATTTCGGTCGCTTCCGGCGCTGTCTCGTCTTGCGCCAGACCGGATTCTTCCTTGGGGTTGGGTAGCGACATACGCCCCAAAATTAAAAACGCCACTGCAAAAAGTACTGTCTCAAACTTCACCGTCTGTCCCCAATCACGCAACGGCAGCCTCTTCGCACATGCAACATAAGAGCGCAAGGACTATTCGCAGGTGCAATATATGGGGCAGGGGCCGGTCGTCTGGCGCCGTCAGAATGCGCAGCGGCTGCTTCCAGAGGCGAGGGTGAAAAAGGCGAGCCGCGGGTCGCCCGGGAAGGCGCGTTTGCCTGCCCATAAGGGTTGCGGCGCAATCGCGCCTTTGGGCAGATGCGCCGCCATGAGCCTCGCGACCAATGAGTTGTGGAAATACACGCATCGGCCGGCGCGCTCGAACGCCTCTGCCGCCGCCAGCGATTGCGCGACATTGTCGTCGGTCGCAATCATCACCGCAGCGCCGCCCGCCTCC
>JAJFFZ010000114.1 GCA_021776395.1 Hyphococcus sp.
TCATCTGCCAGATGATCCGGGTCATCTCGTCCCCGTCCATTTCGACGACTGGATTTTCGACTTTGATTTTCTGCATGGAAAGACCTACCGGGGTTGCTTTTGGACGCGGCGCGAATGCGCGCATAATGTCTATTGTGTGCGCCGGGCTATAGCATCCGGCGCGCTGAGGTCAAAGGCCCGCAAGAGCGAAGTGCGCCGGCGCGGCAGGGATGGGTGAAACAAATGCGGATTAGTAGAACAAGAGCGCGTGAGGGCGTCGAACCAGCGCCGATTTTCGTGCTTGTCGCGCCTCAGATGGGGGAAAATATCGGCGCAGCGGCGCGCGCAATGTTAAATTTCGGGATCTCCGGCTTGCGGCTTGCCGCGCCGCGCGACGGCTGGCCCAATCCGAAGGCGGCGGCGATGGCGTCCGGCGCTTCGCTGGTGATCGATCAGGCGCAAGTGTTTGATGACCTCGATGGTGCGCTCAGCGATTGCCAATATGTCATCGCCACCACTGCTCGCAGGCGCGAGCTGGCGACGCCCACGCTGACGCCGGAGGAGGCGGCAAGAGAGCTGCGCGCGCGCGTCGGTTCCGGGCAGCGCTGTGCGGTGCTTTTCGGCGGTGAGCGCAACGGGCTTTCCAGCGATGATGTGGCGCGCGCGGATGCGATTTTGTCGATACCGGTGAACCCGGCTTTTGCCTCGATCAACCTGGCGCAGGCGGCGTTGGTGGTGGCCTATGAATGGGCCCGCGCCGGAGATATGGCGGCGATTGAACCGCCGCGGGAACAAGATACGCCAGCGAGCAAGCAAGAGCTGGCGCATTTCTTTGACCGGTTAGAGACCGCGCTCGATGCGGCGGATTATTTCTACCCGCCGGAAAAGCGTCCGGGCATGGTGCGCAACTTGCGCGCGGCTTTTTCCAGAGCCGGGTTTACCGAAGCTGAAATCCGCACCCTCCACGGCGCGATCCGGGCGCTGGCGCGCAAGTAAAACGAACCATAGGCGCTCGCGCTTTGCTTTCGCGCAAACCACTGCATACTCGCTCCGGGTTTTGAACGGAGCGGGATTTCCATGGCGCAACAGCAAGTTCAACGCATAGAAAACGCCGCGGCGCTCTCCACGCATCGGTTCAAATATTATGACTTCATGATGGCGGCGTTTGTGGCGATCCTGATTTGCTCAAACCTTATCGGCGCGGCCAAGCTGGTGCAGTTTACTGAGTGGACGATATTTGGCTGGAATGTCGGTGTGTTTGGCGCGGGCATTTTGTTTTTTCCGCTGTCTTATGTGCTCGGCGATGTCCTCACGGAAGTCTACGGCTATGCGCGGGCGCGCCGGGTCGTTTGGGCGGGTTTTGCGGCGGTGTTGTTTATGGCGTTCATGGCCTGGGCGGTCGTCGCGATGCCGCCGGCGCCGGGCTGGGACGGGCAGGCGGCCTATGAGGCGGTGTTTGGGCTCACCTGGCGCATTGTCCTGGCCTCGGTGATCGCCTTCTGGGCGGGCGAGCTTGCCAACGCCTTCGTCATGGCGCGCATGAAGGTGTGGTCGGCGGGAAAGCATTTATGGCGGCGCACGATTGGCTCGACCATCATCGGCCAGGGCGTCGATAGCGTCTTGTTTTACCCCATCGCCTTTCTCGGTATCTGGACCACCAGCCAGGTGCTCACCGTGCTGGTCACCAACTATGTCCTGAAAGTCCTGTGGGAGGCGTTGTTGACGCCGGTCACCTATCGGCTGGTGGCGATGCTGAAACGCGCCGAAGGCGTTGACGTCTATGACAGCGAGACGGAGTTCACGCCGTTTTCGATCCGCTCGTGATGTAACGCAGTTAACGCAACGCGTGTTTTATGAATAAAATTCATCCCACGGTTTATCCAGGGATAAGTAATACAACCGTCAATTGTGTTTTGTTAAACCCGGTTTTCATTCCGGCATAATGATTGCCTATCGCATGTGCGAAGAGTAATATTCAAATGAAGAATTGGGGACAAATTATGAAAAAAATTCTCGTTACAGCGCTTTCTGGCGCGATGGCTCTTGCAACGTCAATGGGCATTGCTTCAGCGAATACGGTCACAATCACGGGCGGCCTGGGTACGATTACCTGCAACGGTACGGACGCAGGCGCTTGCGAAGGGATATTCGGCGGTAGTTTGATCGTCACCAATCCAGGGAACCAGGTGACCGGCGGCTCCCTTGGTAGTTTATCGGCAACCATGGCCGATGCTTATGACAGCGGTAACGCCAGCGAAGCGAACGAGACTACGGCGTTTAATACGCTTGCCGGCACATCGTTCCTAGAGGCGGATGCGACCAAGTCAGCTAGCGATCCATCGCCTACCTTCACGACGCTTTCGGAATATTTTCTTCTTAAAATTGGTAATATGACGGTCTTTCTCAAAAACACGTCGGGCGGTCCGCTTGATGTTGCTTACACTGAAACTGCTGGGAAGGGCGCTGGTTTGAGCCATTATACGGAGTTTGGCGAGGTTCCAGAAATACCGATTCCCGGCGCCATCTGGCTGATGGGCGTCGGCCTTGCCGGTCTTGGCGCCGCGCGCCGCAAAAGCAAGGCGTCGTCGGCTGCTTAAGGCAACAATTACTACCCCAAAAAGACAGAACGGCCCGCTCTCATCGGTGGGCTGTTCTGATGGCGCTGATTTGACAGCCGAGGGGTCCGGCGCTATAGGCCCGGCTCGAATAACGGATGGCGTGTGGACCGCCGTTGAGATCGCCCCGGGGATAGGCCTTGGGGCCGGGCCACGTCGATAGTGAGGAATAATGTCCAAGCGCAGCAGCGCCAAGCACAAGCTTGACCGCCGGGTCGGCGAAAATGTCTGGGGCCGGCCAAACACTCCCGTCAACAAACGCGACTACGGACCTGGCATGCACGGCCAGCGCCGCAAGGGCAAACCGTCCGATTTCGGCATCCAGCTGATGGCCAAGCAAAAGCTCAAAGGCTATTACGGCAACATCACCGAAAAACAGTTTTCAAGCATCTATGGCGAAGCTGTGCGCCGCCGCGGCAATACCGCAGAGAACCTGATCGGTATTTTGGAAAGCCGGCTCGATGCGATTGTCTATCGCGCGAAGTTCGTGCCGACGGTGTTCGCTGCGCGCCAGTTCGTCAATCATGGCCATGTGCTGGTCAACGGCGTACGCACCAATATTCCCTCAGCGCGTCTGAGGCCGGGCGACGTTGTCGAGGTCAAAGAAAAATCGAAGAACATGGCGCTGGTTCTGGAAGCTTTGCAAAGCCCGGAACGCGACATTCCTGAATATATCGATGTCGACCCGAAGAAAATGGCGGCGACATTTGTGCGCGCGCCGGAATTTGCCGAAGTGCCGTATCCGTGCACCATGGAGCCTAATCTGGTCGTCGAATATTATTCTTGATACTTTTGTTGCGGTTTGATCGCCGCATATCAGTCATCAAAAAGGCCGCTCATAAGAGCGGCCTTTTTTCTTTGGTGGCTTGTGAAAACCTTACTCCGCGACCTGTTCTTTCAAATCGACAATCAGCGCATCAATGCCGGCGGGCGGGCCGCCATTATTGGCGATGATGGAGGTGAACTGTTCGAGTTGCTCAATCGCCAGCCAGATATTGTCGGCGCCGACGTCGACGATGGTCAAATCGCCGTCGCGGCTGCGATAGACCCGCCAATGCACGACCATATGGTCGAGCTGGCTTCCGGGCGCAGCGTCGATGATTTCCGAATTGACGATGATGTCGCGTTCGGACCGGTCGACTGAGCCCGTCACCTTCAGCCTCTCGCCGGCATAGGTGGACAGAGAATTTTGGTAGATGCCGGTTGCGTATTCTTTAAACAGCGGCAGGTAGACCTGCTTTTGTTCCGGCGTGATGCGGCGCGCATATTTGCCAAGCGTGAACAGGCCGACCCGGCGCATGTCGACATATTTGTCGACCAGCTGCCGGATGCCGTCAAATTGCGTTTCCTGATCCGGCGCATCGAGATAGGGCTCGGCCTCATCGAGCACGGCTTGAACGAAGTGCTCGGCCTCATCGTCCGCGAGCGCTGGCGCCGTCAGCATTACGCTGGCGATGACGGCAACACCAAGCCGGTGAACCATAGATGTGAGTTGCATAGTCTAAGCTCCCTGGTGCGTGATCGGAAAAAGTAAAAAAATCACGCGGCAAATAAAACCCGGGGACAGGAACGGATAAAAACCATCCTGCTGCGGGCGAAATTATTCAAGCTCGTCGAATTCCTCAAAATCGCCGATATCCGGCAGGTCGTCAAAATTGGTGCGCCCGTTGGCGATCTCGCGCTTGCGCGACTGCATGTAAAAGCTGCGGATTGATGCGTAATAATCGAGCGAGTTGTCCTCAATATCCTGCAACGGCTCGATCAATGGCTCGCGCAAGGCGAGCCCAGTGGCCGCCGCGCGGCTATAGCGCGTATATTTTGCCGCATCGGTGCGGATCCAGATGGCCGGGTCCATGGCCAGATCGCCAACTGCGCCAAATCCGTCGCGGAATGAACTAGGGCCGAATAACGGCAAGAAAAGATATGGCCCCGGAGATGCTCCCCACACGGCGAGGGTTTGTCCGAAATCTTCCGAATGCTGAGCAATGCCCATGCGCTCGGCGGGATCGCCCATGCCGCCAAAACCGATAGTGGTGTTGACGACAAACCGGCTCGCGGTCTCGCCGGCGCGTTTGAACTCGCCCTGCAACAGATCATTGATCAAAATCGCCGGCGTGCGCGCATTGGCGAGCAGATTGCGCAAGCCCTTGCGCTGCTTTTTGTGGGTGGTCGCGCGGTAAGCTTTTGCCGCCGGAACCAACACCGCGCCGTCAATGGCGTTGTTGACCGAAAACATTTTGCGGTTGAAGCCTTCCCAGGGGTCTTTGTTGGCGACGTCCTGGTCCGAGGCGGCGTCATTTTTTAAATCTTCAGCAAACGCTGCTGCATCGTCTGCGTCAGAGATTTGCGCATGCGCAGCGCCAGCCGTCAAAGCGAGGAGGGCGGCAAAGGTCCAGATCTTCATCGTCACGCGGATATACTCCATAACAGCTAGAGCGCCGGGCGAAAAAGTGGGAAGCGGTTTTTCGATACCCCGGCGCGCAGTAAAAGCTCTAGACCATCGGGCGATTTCTGTTAATCGCCCGATGGTCTAGAATCGTCGCCGCCTAAGATGGCGAAATCACGACGAAAAGACAGGGTTAATGCCTGAGACCCGGTCAACTTTCCATGATTGTCGCCCCAACGGCACATCCGCCGGGCATTATTTTAACCCACGGGCTGGGAAAAGGGCGCATATATCCCCTTGGCGTATGTACCATGATCGGCTATTCACACAGCCGATTCGACTCCGGTGGCGGAGTCCGGCCATGAGTAGATTATGGGCGCGTTTATTAAATTCATTCTATCGCACATCTGGCCTACCATCGGCCTGTTTCTCGGAAGCGTCATCGCGGTCGCCAGCGCTCTTAATGGCGCAT
>JAJFFZ010000115.1 GCA_021776395.1 Hyphococcus sp.
CGCCACCCGCCAGGAGGCGCCGTTGGTGAAGAACACCTGGCCGGAAGCCTGCCGGGTCAGAAACTGAATGCGGCCAATCCGGGTGTCGCGGCCGGGCTGAACATCGTTGGTGACATAAAAGCTGCGGCGCCCGACAGCGACGACATTATTGGGACTTGTGAGGCGCGGCTCGGAAAATGTCTCAAGATGAACAAGCATGCCGTCATTTTTGACGTCGAACATCTCAACCGACTTGCCCGCTTCGTTGACGACGAACAAACGACGCACTTCGTCATCTTCATAATAGTCGAGCCCGAGAGGTTTGAATTTGGTCGGCCGGCCCATGGTCATGTCTCGCCAACCCTCTGCGCTGAGTGGGTTGGCGATATCAAAGACATGGATTGCGCCGCGGCTCTCTTTCGTGCGCCGATCACGCGATGAGATAAACACCCGCGACCGGGCGGCGTCGATCTGGATATCTTCCGGGCCGGCAATGCCGGTGACAGGCGTGCATTGCCCGGCGAAAGAGCGCTCGATATCGTCAAAATAGTTAAACGAATTCAAGGCAGCGTAAGCGGCCGCGCCAGCGAGGACCAATAAGACAATGATAAAGGCGGCGAAACGCATACTGTATTTGCCAAATACCTGAGCGAGAGGGAACTGTTGAAGCGGTCCGGCGGATTTTCAGACGTCAGCCTATAACATCATCGTAAGCGGCCCGCTAGGCGCGAAAACCTCCGCTCACGGGGTTGCGAACACGCTTGATCGCGCGTATACGCCCGGCTCTTGCTGGGCCATATGCGCATTGCCTGGCCTATTGCCGTATGATTAGCCCCTGACTGGGGCAAAGGGTTGCCGAGATGAAAAAAGATATTCACCCCGATTATCACATGATCAAAGTCGTGATGACCGATGGGTCCAGCTTTGAGACCCGCTCAACCTATGGCGAGCCCGGGGCGACGCTCAATCTCGATATCGACCCGACCAGCCACTCCGCATGGACTGGCGGACCGCAGCGGATTTCTGACCGCGGCCGTGTCTCGAAATTTAACCAGAAATTTGGCGCTTTCGGCCTCAAGAAAAATAACTAAAGCCGCTAAGATGCGCCGCCAAATGCTTTGAGCAGGGCCGCCTGCTGGGCTGCCGCATCGGCGCCTACTGTCTTATCATCCATTGTCGGAAACAGCCCGGCGTCAATCCGGCGGATACGGCCATAGAGCTGTCGGGTTTCTTCGACCAGACCGATCAAGGCTTCAGGCAATCCCTCGCCGGCAAGATTGGGTTCAGGCTCATCGCTGCTGTCGAGGCGGTATTTTGGCTCCGCCGCTTCGGCGAGCGCCATTTCGCCCTCGCGCACTGCGCGCAACACCAATAACCAGGACGCAATCTGCATCAGCTGGGTGGTTAGCCGCATCGATGCACCGGCATAGCTGAGCGCCGTGTCGCGGCTGAGATTTTTGGACGCCGTGCGCCCTTCCCCATCAAGGTAATTGGCGGTCTCTTCAACCAGGCTCATGCCCTCGCTGAAGGTGCGCCCAAACATCTCCGATTGCACGAATGTAGCCGCGCCGGAGATTGTACCTTGAATCTTGTCTTCGGTCTTAACCACCGTCATGTCCCGCCAATACCCGTTTTGCGCAAGATGCCGCCCCAGAAGCGACGTGGCAAGCAAATGCCCGTCAATTGCGCTGTTTAAACACAGCCTATCAACCCTCCTGAGCAACCCTTATGCCAGCAACCTGCGCGGGAAATTACGGGCCGTAATTCGTCTGGTTCATTGGGTTATCCTTAACGAAGGCGCAACACAGATTGCCAAGGTCTGTGTTGCGATAGCCTGCCTATGCATCGCCTTCAATGTGCTCGCTCTCACGATACAAGCGCCCATAAAGTCCGGCGATGACGCCGTAAGAGAAGAACGCCCAGAACACGTTGGCCAGGATTTTAATCCCGTTCCATATCCAGATGAAAAGCGGCAACACCCAATCGGCGCCAACCCCGCTATTGACCAGCTTGGTCGATACCAGCACCGCCTGATACAGGAGGTTAATAACCCACGGTAAAAGCTTGGAGAGAAGAAGTGAATTGATAATAAAAATTTGTAAAACGTAGAAAAATCCGGACACCGCCAGAAAAATAATCAGAATACGGAAGATATTCCAACCCCGAGACAAGCGCAGCGTGCCGCCAAGGCCAAGCGAGCGCCGGCAAACAGCAATTCCGGGATAGGCGTAAAGGCGAAAATTAACATAGATCACAAGCAGATACGTCGCAGTCGCAATGAGCAAAATGGCATTGACCGGCGCGCTGACAAAACCAGTCGCCCCGCCAGCCCCGGCCGCTGACGACGATTTCAAAATTTGCGTAAACACCTCACCCAGCAATAAGACCGCAGCGCCAAATATCAACACGATAATACCCAATGTCACCACTGCGCGCAGTAACCCATTGGGTTTTCCCGTCGCGTTGGGACGGTTGCGCGGGCTAAAGTGGAAGAACGTGACTAGCCAGGCCAATAAAACAAATGGCGCCGCCGCGACTAGCGGGACAGCCAGCCCGAACACCCATTCGGCGCCGCGTTGAGCCAGCCCCTCTTGGGCGGTAATAAGCTTAATCGTATGCAGACTATCAGCGTCCGGGAACGACGCCATCGTTTGTGACATTGCTGCAACAATATATTTCAGAACAAAAAACGATGTCGTCATAATCGGCAGCAAGATAACCACAATGACAAACACTACGCTGAGTAAAGAGCTGATGATAAAGCGCAGCTGATCCGGACCGAAGGGCAGACGCACCAATCCCGGCGCCGGGCGCTCTCCCAGGCCCGCCATTCTGATCAGCGGCGCCATAAAAGTAGAGACCAATATAACCTGAACGAAAAGGCTGGCGGCGGTGATTGCCGCCATGTGCTCCCCATGCGCGCTCCAGCCCTGTGCTGCGTAGCGTGCAAGCAATTGCTGGGCGGAAAGAAATGAACCGACTTCAGCGAAAGTGATAACTCGCCCGGCAATCACAGACAGATAGGCGTAGACGCTCGCCATATCGACGATCAGGAGAAGCACCACCGCCAGCCAGGAAACCCGCATGATAGTCGCCATGCGGCGGCCGCCGAAATTTAAAGCCTCGCCCAAGATCGATAATATACGCAACTGCATGTGCCGATCGCCCCTCAAAGCCCCAAACCATTCCCCGAATGGGTCACGCTATAGGCTAAATAATGACCCGGCAATCGAAAAACCTCGGCAAAGCCGGTTTGCGCTTGCAAAACAAACCGCTAGAAGGGGTTTTGATGACCCAGAATAATCCCATCCACATCATCGGCGCTGGCCTTGGCGGCTCGGAAGCCGCCTGGCAGGCCGCCAATGCGGGCGCGCGCGTTGTCCTGCATGAGATGCGGCCCGTGCGCCAGACCGACGCCCACCAGACCGATGGCTTTGCCGAGCTGGTCTGTTCCAATTCGTTTCGCTCTGACGATGCGGAAAATAATGCCGTCGGTCTGTTGCATGAGGAAATGCGCCGGGCCAGCTCGCTGATCATGCGCGAGGCCGACGCCAACAAAGTGCCGGCCGGCGGCGCCCTTGCGGTTGACCGCGATGGTTTTTCCGCCGGCGTCACCGCGGCGATTGAGGCCCATCCCAATATTGAAATCCGCCGCGAGGAAATCACTGGTCTGCCGCCAGCGGACTGGTCCAACGTCATCATCGCCACCGGTCCGCTCACCTCAGCGCCGCTGGCCGAAGCGATCCACGCGATTACCGGCGAGCAAGCCCTCGCCTTTTTCGACGCCATCGCGCCAATTATCCACAAAGAGAGCATCAACTTTGACACCGCCTGGTTCCAGTCGCGCTACGACAAGAAGGGGCCTGGCGGCGACGGCGCCGATTATATCAACTGCCCGATGGATGAAGCTCAGTATACGGCTTTTCTGGAGGCGCTGAACAGCGGTGAGAAAACCCAGTTTAAAGAGTGGGAGAAATCCACCCCCTATTTCGAGGGCTGTCTGCCGGTTGAGGTGATGGCCGAGCGCGGACCGGAGACGTTGCGTTTTGGCCCGATGAAACCGGTCGGCCTCACCAATCCGCGCACCGGCGAGCGGTCCCATGCGGTGGTGCAACTGCGTCAGGACAATGCGCTCGGCACGCTCTACAATATGGTCGGGTTTCAAACCAAGCTGACTTACGGCGCCCAGGCGCATATCTGGCGGATGATCCCCGGGCTTGAAAAGGCGGAGTTCGCCCGCCTCGGCGGCATCCACCGCAATACTTTCCTCAATTCACCGAACCTGCTCGATGCGGGGCTGCGCTTGAAGGCGCGCCCCGCTTTGCGCTTCGCCGGACAGATTACCGGGGTTGAGGGCTATCTGGAGAGCGCCGCTATTGGGCTCCTCTGCGGGCGGTTTGCGGCTGCGGACATACACGGCGTGGATATCCCTTCGCCGCCGGAGACCACCGCGCTCGGCGCCCTCATCCGCCATATCACCGGCGGGCATATGTCGAGCGGCGCCGGCTCCAAAAAGGCGTTTCAACCGATGAACATCAATTTCGGACTATTTCCCGCCATTGAGGTTCCTAAGACCGACGCGACAGGTCGCCGGCTGAAGGGCAAGGAGAAGGGCGCCGCGAAGAAACGCGCCATCTCGGCGCGGGCGCTGGAGGATGTGGAAAACTGGTTGCAACAACATCGAATTGCCGCCTAGCAAGCGCCTATTCTAGCAATAAACTGACTGTGGGCGGCAGATAAAAAACGGGCCGCAGCGAGTTTCCTCACTGCGGCCCCCCAGACGTGCAGCAGGGGGAGATCGCCACACAACCGGGATTTCAGTCGCCCAATCACCAGCGAATCTGGAGATTAGATAAAAACCTTTGTCGGACGCCTTGTCCAGTATCCTTAAACTGTTTAGGTCTATAGTCCTAAAGCGGCGGTCATGTAAGCCTATGCGATCGCGACGTCAACCACCCGGGGGCTAAATTTTTAATGTTGCAGCCGCAACCAGATGCTGAAAAGCGCGTGACCAATGACTCTATTATTGCGCATCTTGAAGAACTGCGCAGTAATCGCCCAACTATACTTCTCGCGACTGGAAAAACTGCAAAAGCAGGTGAAACCATACGAAAAATTATAGCGGCGGCGCGCCAGGTCTTTATCGAGGTCGGTCACGCAGGTTTGACCCAGCGCGACGTCGCAGAAGCCGCCGGGATCGCGGTTGGCAACCTGACTTATCATTTTCCGACCAAAAGCGCCCTTCTCGATGCGATGTTGCTGGAAGTGCTTGCCGACTATTTAGACGACCACATCCGGCAATATCAGGCGGATCCCGGTCAGCCATTGCAGGTTCTCCTCAATGTTGTTGAATCCTATGTCCGCAACGCCCGTCACGCACACCGGTTTTTTTACCATATGTGGGGATATGCTGGTTGCGATGAGGAAGTAAAACACAAAATCCGCAGCTATTATCAAGCTGTTGGACGCTTCATCTATTATCTTGTACGCGCCGCCAATCCAAAATTAAACGACACGCAGATACGCCGCGCCACGCTCCAGCTCTCCAGCGTAGAAGAAGGCATCAAGCTTTTTATCGGCATGGGCCCGGGGGACGATTCCTCAATCGCAGCCGCCGAAGAGGATATCCGTCAGCTAACGGAAAAAATCGTCATGACCGCCCACTTATAACGCTTATTCCTCGGGCTTGTAATATTTATGCGTGAAGCGGTCGCTCTCGCCGATGGCGAGGTATTTCTTGCGTTCCGCCGTCAGCGGCAACGTCCCGGAAAGCGCCGGCGGCAAAGACCAGACGCCGCGTGGGTGGTCTTTGTTGTCTTTCGGGTTGCGGTTGTGTTCTGACGCCGCAATGAATTGAAACCCGGCGCGATCCGCCAGCATGCGGAAATGGCTTTCATTGACATAACCATTCTCGCCTTCAGGATCTTGCGGTATCGCCTCATCGCCCGCGTGATCGACAATGCATAAAACCCCGCCGGGACGCAGCATGTCGAAGACCGCGTTCACATGTGTCTGCGCGGGTTGCTTATAAATCATGAAACCATGGGCGCGGAATACCAGCACCATATCGGCCTCGCCATAGGGTACTTTATCGACCTTCGCAGGAAACTTACTTCTGGTGCTCACCGGATAATAGGCGCCGCCGCCATTCTCGACCAGCGGCCGGACGATGCGCCGGTACCAGGCGCCCTGCCCGCCGGGCCAGATTTCGACAACCGTCATCTCCGGTTCAATGCCGCAAAAGGTCAGCGTCTGGAGCGGGCGGCGATATTTGTCGCGGGCTTTTTGTTTTGTCGGGCGTTTGTCACTGGCTATCAGTTGTTTCAACTTCTCCTGCGTCGCCTCGGAAGACGGCGGATAGTCAGCCGCGCCCGCCGCCGACATGATTGCGCCGAAAAAACAAAGTCCGATAAGCAGTGATTTAAACGGCATGGTCTGTTCCTATGATCGCTCTTGAGTTGGCGGCTATGATATGACCGTATCGGACCAACGCCAAATCACGGGACCGAGAGATAAGGATTGCCGCCAATGAGTTCGATTGAAAATATTATCAAACCGCGCACACGCGATCTTGGCGGGTTTACGGTCGGGCGGGTCCTGCCCTACGCCAAACGCCGCATGGTTGGGCCGTTTGTCTTCTTCGATGAGATGGGCCCGGCTAAATTTGCCCCCGGGACAGGCATCGATGTTCGCCCGCACCCGCATATTGGGCTAGCAACCGTCACCTATCTGTTCGACGGCGAGATCCGTCATCGAGACAGCCTGGGGTTTGATCAGGTCATCAAGCCCGGTGACGTCAACTGGATGACCGCTGGCTGCGGCATAGTCCATTCCGAGCGCACCGATGATGCGCGCCGGACGGCGGGTCAGAAAATCCACGGCATTCAGACCTGGCTGGCGCTGCCCGAGGACGCGGCCGAAACGGCGCCCGCTTTCCACCATCACCCCAGGGCGACGTTG
>JAJFFZ010000116.1 GCA_021776395.1 Hyphococcus sp.
CTGCGCCGTCGCATCGGCGTGGTGTTCCAGGAATTCAGACTGCTCGACCATCTCACAGCTTTCGAAAACGTCGCCCTCCCCATGAAGGTCGCCGGCATTAACCAAAACCAATACCGCGAAGACGTAAGCGAACTCTTAAATTGGGTCGGTTTGGGGCACCGGATGGGAGCAAAACCGCCGACTTTATCCGGCGGCGAGCAACAACGGGTCGCATTGGCGCGCGCACTTGTCTCAAAACCGGACCTCATTCTCGCTGATGAGCCGACCGGCAATGTTGACCCGGCGATGAGTGAACGGATTATGAAATTGTTCGTGGAGCTGAACAAATTGGGCGCTGCGGTAATTGTCGCAACGCACAATCTTCGCCTGGTGCAAACCCTTGGTAAACCAGTGTTAAGAATTTCTGACGGTCGGGTGTCGCGGGCGCCCGGCGCCGGAGGCGCATCGTGAATAACTTCGCCGGAGGCGCATCGTGAACCGGCCCGAAATATCCCGGCCGGAAGTCTCTGAGGCGGAAAGCCTTGGCGACGGCGAAGTTCATGAATGGCCCAAACCATCGCTATTTGCACGATTGCGGCGCGAACCGTTATTGCCGGAAGCTGGCGCTGGCGGCGCGCCGCTGACCGCCGTGATCGCGGTGATTTCATTCCTCGCCGTTCTCGCCATGGCCTCGGTTCTGGTCATCAATCAATCGGCGAGCAAATGGACCTCAGAGCTTCGCTCGGAAATCACGGTACAGATTAAAGGCGCGGATGCTGCGGAAATTGCCGCCGGCGCATCTGCGGCGTTGCGCATTTTGGAAGAGACCGACGGGGTTATTGAGGCGACGCTTCAGGACGAGGCGGAGACCGCCGCCTTACTGGAGCCGTGGCTGGGGCGCGGTAATGTCCAGGCGTTTTTAAATATTCCAGCGCTCATCGAGGTTAAAGTGACGCCCGCTTTGCGTCGCGACCTCGATCTGTTGCGCAACCGCCTTGCCGCCGCCGCGCCCGGCGCAACGCTCGATGATCACGCCGTCTGGCACAATCGTCTCGCCACCGCCGCGCGCTCCGGTCAGGCGATGGCCTTTGCGGTCTTTCTGCTGGTGATGGCGGCGGCCTGCGCCATCTCTATCTTTGCCGCCAGAGCCGGCCTTGCCGCCAACCACGATATTGTCTCGGTGCTGCATCTGGTCGGCGCCACCGATGATTTCATCGCCGCGGAAGTCCAGCGGCGGTTTTTTATTCTCGGCTTTCGAGGCGCCGCCGCCGGGCTCGCCGCTGCGCTTATCGCGCTGGCGCTGGCGGCGGCCGCCTTCCGCACCGGTATTGGCGCAGACGCCTTCCTGCCGCAATTCAGCGTCGGCGGCTGGCTGATTTTGTGGCTGTTTACAGTTCCGATCGTCACCTGCCTGGTGACGGCGCTGACCGCACGCCTTACAGTTTTGAAAACCTTACGCGAGCAGTATTAATCATACTGGACCCTGCGGGGGCCGATCCGCTATCTTCTGCGTTATGGCAGACAAGATCAGGAGCGCGCATTGCAGCGACTAATATTAGGCCTTCTCGCCGCCGGTCTGTTATGGGCGGTTGGGCTGGCGGTGTTTATCACCGGCCTGCCGCAGCCATCGCAAACGACGCCTGCAAAAGTTGACGCCGTCATTGTCTATACGGGCGGCGGCGGAGCGCGCATTTCCGCAGGCATGGCGGTCTTTGCCGATGGCGCTGGCAAACGGCTTTTAATCTCCGGTGTCCATCCGGGTACATCGCGCAAACGCCTGTCGGAATTTTGGGACGGAACGCCGGACCGATTTGACTGCTGCGTCGATCTCGGACGGATGGCGCGCTCAACCCAAGGCAATGCGGAAGAAGCCGCGCAATGGGCGCGTGAGCATGATTTTCAAGGACTGGTTCTGGTGACTTCCGACTATCACATGCCCCGCGCCATCACCATCGCCAAGGCGCAAATGCCAGAGATGGACATCACCCCTTATGCTGTCGCCTCCGGTTACCTCAATGACAACCGCCGCCCGAATTCCCGCAAGGCATGGCGAAAGCTGAGCGGCGAGTATACCAAATACCTTCTCGCCCGTTTCACGTCGCTGTTTTCTTTTATCGGCCGCTGAGGCGGTTATGGGGCGAATGCGCGGCATCGCCTTTTTGGCTTTTATTTTTTCCAGCAGCATCATCTATGGCGTTGTCACATCTCCAGCTCTTTTGTTTGGCGAGAACGCTGCGCGTGCGGTTGCAAAGCTCTGGACACGGATGGCTCTTGACGCGCTAAAATATATCACCGGCATAACCTATCGCGTTGAGGGGGAGGCGAACATACCAGACGGCGGCGCGATAGTCGCCGCCAACCATCAATCGATGTGGGAGACGCTGGCGCTTTATCATTTGATGCCGCGGCCGGCCTTTGTATTCAAACAAGAACTTGTCCGGCTGCCGATTTACGGCTGGGTTGTGGCGCGCGCCGGCAATATCGCGGTGGACCGCAAGGGCGGCGCGAAAGCCTTGCGGGCGATGCGCGCCGCTGCCGCCAAGCGGATTGATGAGGGCTGCCAAGTGATTGTTTTTCCTGAAGGAACGCGAGTTCCCACCGGCCAGACGGCGAAACTTCATTCCGGCATTGCCGGAATTTATGCCGCCGCCGATGCGCCATGCGTCCCCGCGGCGCATAATAGCGGGCTGTTCTGGCGCCATCCCGGACCGGAAAAAATCCCCGGCGAAATCACTCTCCGGTTTTTGCCGGCGATTAAGCCCGGCCTTGACCGCAAAACTTTTCTTAATCAGCTTAAACAGGCAATCGACAGTGCGCGGCCAGACCTTGCCGATGCGTCTTCAACCGAGATAAACTCATCCGATGACTGACCAAAGACCGCGCATATCACGGCGCTGGCTCTATGCACCCTTCGCTATCGCCGCAATTATTTTGGCTGGTTATTATTTGCTGTGGCGCACAGGCGCTCACGAAATGAAAAAGGCGGTTGATGCCTGGGTGATCGATCAGCGCGCCGCCGGACTGGACGTATCTCACGGGCCCGTCAGCGCTCGGGGTTTTCCGTTTTTCCTGCGTGTTCGCATTGACGCACCGGATATCGCCATGCCGGGGGCGTGGCGCTGGCGCGCGGAAACTTTGTTTCTGGATGCCCTGCCTTACGATCTTAACAAGCTGATTATCTCACCCGGCGGCGAGCAACTGCTCAGCGCGGAAGGCTTTGGCGAATGGCGCGGCGCGGCGACGGATCTGCGCGCATCGATTGCCAATGACAAAACCCGCGGCTGGGTGTTCGCCCTCACCGTTGGCGATGCAGCCGGGCGCCGTGAGAGCGATGGCGCCGCCTACCGCCTCACCTCGCTGGTGATGGACCTGGCGCCCGCGCCCGATGATCCGACGGCATTGACGCTCAACCTCGCCGCCAACGGGCTTGAAATTTCAGCCGGCGGCGAGACATACGGCATGGCGCAGCTGCAAACCGTATTGTCGCTATCGGCGAGCGATATGTTGGAGACGCCAACGCCCGCCGCCAGCTGGCGCGAGGCCGACGGCGCGTTGACCATTACGCATTTCTTCGCCGATATTGAGGCCACGAAAATAGCGCTTTCCGGCGCCATTCAGCTCGACCAAGCGCTATATCCCCAAGGCGCACTGAAAACCGAGCTGCAAAGCCCGGCGGGGCTTGCCAATCTCCTCGGCAAAACCGGCGCCTTATCGCAAGCCGAAGCCAGCGCCATGGCGGCGGGGCTTACGCTGATGGCGATAACATCCGGCGGCAAAATCACCGCGCCGATTGAACTGAAAGACGGCGCAGCGCAAATCGCCGGCGTTAAAATTGCTGATCTTCCAAAGCTGGAATAACGCGCGCTAATATTACCCGTAGAGTGCGCCAAGCGCCGGTTCGCTGGCGACGCGCGATTCCACCAGTCTTGCAAATTCATCAAGATAAACCGCGCCATCCGGTGTCTTCTGTACAAGGACGACCCGTTTGTCGCCGGGATCGCGCACCCGTTTGACAAAACCGAGAATGGAAAGCGCATCCAGCGCGCGCGATATTGCCGGCTTGGGCACGCAAAGATCGCGGGCGAGTGCGCGCACCGTATGCGGTCCCGGATTGAGATATACGGTCAGCAAGATTGACCATTGCCGCATCGACAAATCCGGCCCGTCCGCGCGCACCGCATCGCACATCACATCACGCCAGTTCGTCAATATATCAATAGACGCCATCGCCGGCTCATTCCGTAGAGATTTCCTTGCCGTCTGCTTGCAACTGTTCGCTATGGAAGGGCAAGACAAAGTCCGAACTAAGCAGGATAGCGCGCCGCCAGCACTTCAAACAGCGCCCTGATCG
>JAJFFZ010000117.1 GCA_021776395.1 Hyphococcus sp.
CATATAATCTCATGCCATACATTCCCGGGGCTTGCTCCTTGCAAATCCCGGAAACCTATCCCGGCAACGCTCAAAGTGGCCCACTTTTACGCCGCCCAAATCAGGCGGCCAACTGGAACACTTTTCCACCGATATTCACAGACTGGCGCTTGCCTGGCGCAAGTCCGCAGATTGCAAGCTCCTGCGGCCAGATCGGAATTGCAGAAGCGTTGGCGTCAGCTTTTAAGAAAAGCTGGCCATCTTCCGTCCTTGAGCAGCTTTTGCTCAACACAGAACAGGCCGATACGCCAACGGTGCGGACATGCACAAGCTCTACGCTGGACACCGGCTTGTTAGCTTAAGGCCAATAAGCTGGTGATTTATCAAAGCTCACAAATGTGATATCTGCATATACGTTTAGCGTAAAACACCTCATTTGTTATCGAAATTCACGCCATAGAATCGTTGTTCATGGGAAGGACTTATTTTTATCCCTTCTCAATAGGCAGGAATCGAAATTCAGGATTGACGAGTGTCTTGACCCCAAATTCAGAGGCAATTAGCGTTTTTATGGTCGGCGGCTGATGCGTTCCCGGTGGCCAGCTCGTCCCAGAAACAGGACTTCTCCCCGGACACCCTACGCCACCACTTTTACGTGGCTCAGGTCAGGCCAACCAGCCGGCACATTTTCTCCACCGCTATTCACACGGTCCCGCACTCGTTTTTACTTGCTCCGCTAGTCGTCAGTTCGCCAACAATCTTACTGTGTCCGTAAGGTATGCCTCACCGTCCTCGCCTGTGAATTGGAGGCCGAAAACCATGCCGCCACGGCTTTTCACATGGGATTCAAAACTGTTGAGAATCTTGCTGGAGTTCGTGGCCCGAGCCGACCTTAACGTATCAAACCGTGAAATATTCGTGGCCGCGTTGGGCGTTTGGCTGACGCCAGATAATGTCACCGTCGGCTGTGGATCTCGGATGATATGACTGCGAACGATATCCTTGAGCAGTACACTGTGCTGCGGCTCCAAGAGACGGCGCGGGTCGCCGCCTGTCGCTACGCGAAGCGCTTCGTCGGTTGGTACGTATAAAACATAGGATACGTCAGTTGGTAGTAGCGTGCGGATATCGTCCCGCAACATCGCCGCACGGATAACGTCATAAGATAGTGTATCGAGAATAAACGAAATATTTTCGCTATCATCCACCACGCCCTCCTTCTCCGAATCATTTTCCACGGCGTTCTTTCTAGCTTCCGCTTGTCTCAACCGCTCATCGCACAGCCTCTTGGTCTGTCGGTTAATCTCCGCATCGCCTGTGCAAGACGCATGCACTGCCCGCGCCTCATCCTCGCGACCGAGTTCGAACAGCAGCCGAATTTTCTCCGCGTAAATCCCTTTCATATCCCCTTTCACCTGTCCAAGAGCGTCAAGCATCTCTAGCGCCGACTCATAGTCTTGCTTCGTGTTATAATCGATATACGCCTTTTGAAGAAACTCAGATGACGCTCCTCCACCAAAATGAGCGATTTTTGCATGGCGTCCGGGGTCATCCTCCCCGCATGCGACGTCGGCGTCAAAAAAGGCCTCGCGCAAGGAGGCGAAAGTATCGTCCTCGCCTCGTAGATACTGTTTTGCAAGAATCTGAGCACCGAGGCAATCACCCTTGTCTAATCTACTCCTCACATCGCGAACCTCTTCAAGACGGATAACTGGGCCATCAGGGTCGAAGAGTGCGGCAAAGCTGTTTCGACCATTTGCTGTTTTAATTTCTGTGGTTGGTGGGTACACAGTAACATCGCCATATCGAAGGTTTTGGTAGTCGCGCATCAGCGTCAGTCGCTCCTTGCGTCGCTCAAGGTTTTTTTCTTTCGCTTTTAGCTCTCTATCAATTTGCAAAAGGCCCTTATCACGGAACTGGCAGGCAGTAGGGCGAGTATCGACCGTGGCTGGCAATGACGCCGCGCCAGCGAGTATGTCGCCAAGCAGCGTTGCGCCAAATGACTGTTTGGGACCGCAGACCCTCTCTAGTTCGGCTTCAACTTTTTCTACCTTAATTTTTTCGTTTTCCACATCTTCATAACCGAAATTAACAAGGCGCTCGATAAGTTTGCTTGCGCCCAAATGCGAGTTATAATTTTCCGCGCCTACCAGCATTTCAAGCCCAAGCTGGTCCGCTTCGATCTCCTGCTGTTTTTCACGCCGTTCGGCTAGCAAATTAGTGATCACCGAGAAACCGACAACGGCGACCGTCGCGTAGCTTAATTGTGCTGACGGCCCTCCGCCTGCGCCGTAGGATGCAGCATTCTTCTGGTTGTCAGCATAGAGCGCTCCGAAATAAGCCAGTGTCGTCGCCGTATCCGCTATCTTTTTTAATTCGTCTGTGCGGAAATGATCTAAAAGAATATGCGCACCTTCATGGGCAAGTACGAAATTAACTTCGTCGAACGTGTCAATTGAGGACACAACCCCGGATTCTATCACTATGTCGCCAGTGTTGAGGGCGTGGGCGTTGAGGCCATTCTGCTCAGCGATAAAAAAAGTTGTCTCAGGCAGTGTCGTATCTGGAAGATTAACCAGTGCATCGGGAAGCAAGGGCGCATAAAACTCACCCAACTTATTTTGTAGCACTTCGCTGTCTGCCAGAATTGTGTAGCCTTCGTCGTTGGCGAGAAGGGCGAGCTGTCGACTGCCGCGATATCCACCGAGGCTACGCGCCGCCGTAGCGTCGCTTTCTCGCCTCTGCGCGAAGACGTCGTATTTCGGCGGCGCCTCCACCAGAGTCACGAGCCTGGCCGTTTCTGGCAGTGGCTGGAAGGTTTGGCACCCAGTGGTCAGCAGCGCAGCCGACGCACCAGCAAGGATCAACTTTTTCATTTTCGCAATACCCCTCATTAGAACGAACTTATCTCAGCAACCGCCAAAACCACGCCGGACGCCCGACTTCGTATTTCTATTATCGCTGGTGCTCGCAAGAAGCCCCGAAATGCATGTCCCTGGCGGTACTTTCGTATTCATTTTTTCCGCAACTGCATCTCTGTTTACGGGCTCAACGAAACCATACTCAACATAGACATTTCGGCTGTCGCCAAGCAGAAGACCAACAAGCCCATTGGCGGGGAAATAAGCGCTGATTAGAATATTTTCCATAGCGCCGAGCGTGCTTACGGGAACCCTTTCGAGGCGCACGGTCGCTTCCCGCCGTCCTGGGGTCGGCTTTTTACAAAGCCAGACCTCGTCAACGTTAAAGCCAGAGATAGGCTCCCCGAGCTGAGCGGCGGCAATGCCGACCTGCAACGCAACGGAGACAACAACTATAATAAGCTTACGAACTAACATGGTCACGCTCCTTCCGCTTCCTGTTTTCCAGAAAAGCCTTATCTATCGTGTTGACGAAATTCCAGGGAGCGAGCATCGCAAGCCCCGCAAGAAGAACGCCGCCCCAGTTCAGCGGCGTCCACCGAAGCTGGAAAAAAGTCGCCCACACGACCGCTATGCTGATAACAACAAGGACGAACATTGAGAACAGGCGCGCTTGCGTTGCCGCGATCACACGCTCCAACCTTGTCGAGTTTGGCAGAATTCGCGTCGTCGCGGCCATCGCGACGATAAGTAGGATGAGGACCAACGACTGGACGATGTCATCTGCGCCGACCGGCGCAGCGAGGCCCAGCGGGGTCCAGACAGGCGCGCGACGGATAAAATCTGGGCCATAAGTTAATAGGTTGTCGAGCGCCATTGCATGTAGGAAAACGCCAGCGGCTGCACCATGCACGGGAGAAGGATGGCGATCGAGCAGGTCGGACAGTTCAGCGCCGACGAGCACGTACCTACCGTCCACAAATTGCGCGGCAAGCCGTCGCTGAGCAGGCGAAATCGCTCCCATCACTTGTCGCCCGCTAAGCTTGGCATGATAGAGACACTTTTGCTGCCGCTGGTAGCGACGCCGCTTTTCTGGATTGAGTAAAAGACCACTCAGGTAAAGATCAAGGCTTTGCCGCGCCGGTGTTGCGCCTTGGGCCGGCAGATCGCATCGTGCGTCAAACACGGGCGGGCGAGCGCCCCACATAAGGACCATATCCGTTTCTTCATCCACGAGCCCATCGAACACGTCGGTGTCGTTTCCAAGCGAGCGCCTGTATAGATCGGCCGCCGCGGTCAAGATGCGATCGCCCCCGATGTCATAGGAAAGTCCGTACGCACCATCATTTGCTGACCAAGTCGCCGATGCGATCTTTGGCGGCTGGTCGCAATTTCGCAACGCCTCCGGCATCACGTATTCCAGTTGAGCTGCGAACACCACGGGAACGCCATCCTGGTCAGCGGCGGCGATCGCGTCGCACAACTTTTCAACGGGATCGCGCGCTGTCGCTGGCCGATCAAGCATCAGGTCAATAAAGATCGCATTCGGTTGTTGATCTTTGGTTCCAGCAAGAACACCGATCATAGTAGCGTAATCATTGAAGGTCGGCGGCCAATCGATATCGGAGTCGGGCGAAAGCGGCAGGTCGGCGTTGGTAATAGAAACGACGAGAATATTTTGCTGATGTTCGGCTGGATAAAACGGCGCGTAAAGTCGTTGAAAGGTGACCAGAGAGGCGTTGGATGCGGCTGAATCAAGCCCAAACGGATCAAAGACCGCAACGACCAATAGCGCCGCCGGCGCCCAAAGCAACTTCAGCCAATCGGCAACAGCCCCTCTTCGTCGCTTGAGTCTGCGAGCACCCATCTTTTATCGCTCAAAGAACTTGAGTCTTAATCGCTCAAAGAACTTAAGCCCCCTCTAACAGCCCCACCTAAAGACTATAGCTAGCAGTCAAGAAGTCGCAAGTCGCAATCTTCTCACTATTACTTGACCGATGAGAGAAGATTGGCTCGGCACGCTCGTTTTATCCTTGCCCTCAATCACTCTCATGCCGATGGAAATCGTCCGCCACGCGAGCTGCTCCAGGCGAAAACCACTCGCCGGCATGTTTGGGAAACGTTTTGTAGCCGTAAACCCAGCACACACGATTTCGTCGCGCCGGCGCCCCCGGCAAAGGCCATTTTTTGCGATTTCGGCAGAAATACCATGACGCCCAGCCAAATATGGCCGCACTAAAAATGCCTCAAAATCCAGCATTTATCTCAAAGTTAACCCGCAAACCCGCTCCTTCGGGCAATCGTTTATTGCGCCGCAACTTTTGCTGACATAATGATCTCTAGTATTGATGTATATATTACGTAGTTTCATTATTGAACGCTAGCCCAGGAGGCGTGCATGCGGCCAATCTCCCCACATAAAGGCAATGCCGGCCCGCCCTATGAGGGCCTAAATGCGCAGAATTTTACCGCCGCCGTAAGCGCCTCCAACCCAATGCCCCCCTGTACCGCCAGTCCTTTAAAATTGATCGGCATCACTCAAAGCGTGCAAATCGTTGCTGGGTCAGACGGCGTTTGCACACGGCATGATATTCTCGATCATTTGTGGGTTTTATTGCTAGAGGCGTGCGGTTGCCTCGCACTGCCGATCCCAAACCACCCCATCTTGCGTCAAGATTTCTAAATGAAATCCCGATTGATGGATTGCTGCTGGCATGCGGCAACGAGCTTGCGGCCCATGGCGGGCGGGCGCCGGAATGTGATCGAACGGAATTCGTCCTACTGACGCACGCAATCCATAACAAATTACCGGTCCTGGGCGTCGGGCGCGGCATGCAAATCATACAGCGTCTCTTCAGCGTCCAGCTTCAACTCGTGGACAATCATATTTCTTCGGCGCTGGAAATCGAAATCAACGGACGACGCGAAACTGTCAACAGCGATCATCGCTACGGAACTACCGAATCAACTGCTGAATTCAAGGTTTGGGCGCGCGCCGACGATGGTGTTGTGAAGGCTATTGAAAACGAAAAACACCGTCTAACCGGCATCATGTGGCGACCAGAACGAATGGCTCCCTTTGCAACAAGGGATATCGAATTGATCAAACGAACATTTAATACGCATGGACGCGTCGCAGGATCCTAACAGGCGCCCCAATAAATGAAGTGGCGATATGGACAAAAGCGAACTCAAACCGTCGAAAAAAAGTGCCTGGTTCGCGCCCGCCATGCCACAAATAGAAACACGTTGCATGCCTCGTGTCGTCCAAAAATTAACACTCTCATACCAACTCTATGGCCAAGATTCTCCGCAACCTTACTGTGCAGACGTTGGCCCCGCCTCACTTAGAAAAAAGAAAATATACGTATGACGCCAACCAACTCCGACCCGACGGTAACAAATCTGCTGCTTTCATAAAGAGTAACACGGACACGCAGCGTAGTTTTACGCCGACGACTTTTAACAGGATCTTTAGAGGAGGTTTGAACATGTAAAATTTATTGACCGTAGGAGACCACTCCAAACATACCGTCAAGAAACAATCATAAGGCCATATACGCAATTAACTTCAATATGAGCGCCTTTGTTGAGGACTGAACCGATGCACATGAATGGCGCCAACGCCGAAACCGCTTATGATCTTTTAGAAGACCGTATCGCTTTATATAAATATCGACCCGGCATGAGATTGTCCCCGGATCAACTTTCAAACGATATCCGTATTGGCCTGATGCCAACGCGCACCGCCCTGCAATGGCTTCACCGTGATGGGCGCCCATCAACACGGCCAGGGCTACTATGTCAAAACACCCTCGATTGAAGAGTGCACTGAGCTTTATCGAGGCAATAAAATTCAGCTCGTGGGAGCGATCGACTTATCGAACGACCCGGCCGCCAATAGCAACAAAGACAATGGCGCACATGAAAACCAAGTTCCAACAGCGCGAGATTTAGGACAAACCGCCAATGGTCAAGCGCTTAACAATTCAACTGCGCTACTGTTTACTGAGATCGCCTCTTTGGCGAAAAGCGATATTGTTGTGCGGGCCGTACAAACGATCAACAGCAGACTACGATTCATCCGAGTTATTGAGGCCGGTATTATTGAAGGGGTTGATCACGAACTCAACGATATGCATTCGCTTATGCTTGACAAAAATTATAACGAGCTTCGAAACCATGTAGGCGTTAATCACGACAAACGCCTCTCTGCCGTCAATGATATCGTCGATGCATCATTTGCACGTGCATTTCGTCAATGAAATACATCAGTTTCGACACGATGGTTACCGGTTTTGATGGCGGTGCAAGCCAACCACAAATATTAGTTTAGCACTCTCCATTGATAAACTCTCATTAATGGGCCATAGCAGTCGCAGGATGCTATCATTTCCATTATTATGGAATGCAGTTGAAAGGTTTTCGCGTAGGAACCGGTATTGCAGAATTAAAGGATGGTTTACGCTGTGGCACTGGCGCATCTCTCATATCACTTGTCAGAGCTCTAAACACGTCGATGCCGTCTAATATGCTCCGTCCTAAATCCCTTCCCGCTGACCTTGCAACATCAGAACCCGTATTATCAATTTTGTTCAATATTTTTCCCAACAAAAATTTTCCCGGCGATTTCGATACGCTCTTTATGTCTTTGCTGGTAGAATTTCCTAAATTCGATAAATCGATTAGTAATTTTGCGTCCTCAGGAAGGGCCTCTCGTAGAATTCCTAAAAACTCTTTCCCGGCGGGCGAGCTCGTTACGGTATCAAAAAGAAGCTTGGCTTTTTGTTTTGGAGATTTAGCCGTCACAAACCTAATACCAGCCGTCCCTGCTGTGACCGATTTTAGGGCTACTGCGCCTGCTGTCTTAAAGAGCCCAGACGTTAAATTACCTGCTGCCGAAACAACTCCCGCACCAGCACGCCTAAAATTAGCTGTACCAGCTGGATCGATAAGATTGACTCCATTATTCTCCACATACCGATACAAATTCATATCGCCAGCCCCAAATCCAAGTGGGTCTTCCTGCATGAAGCGGCCTGCATTTGGATCATAGATTCTCGCACGGTAGTAATAGAGCCCCGATTCTGGATCGAATTCGCGGCCCGTAAAGCTATAGGGCTGGGGCACGGCCTCGATGGCAGCGAGACGCTTGCCGAAGCTATCATATTCATAAGCGTTGACGATCACACCTGCAGCATCTGTCAGCTTACGGATTGATCCAAGGTGATCTGCGTGATGTCAATGACGGTCTAAAAATGTACCGGGTTGGCGCCGCAAAACTGTACCAGTGAAGCTTCTATGGTATGCTCGCTGGATTGTGGGAAAGCGCGCTGACCGCCCCACGAGTCAAAGCGCGCCTTTTCCACAGTCCAGCCC
>JAJFFZ010000118.1 GCA_021776395.1 Hyphococcus sp.
GAGCGGACACTTTCAAGATTACGCGATGGTTTGCGATTCAAGATCCGACAGGAATTTTGCAATCAGCATAAGGAAGACGTCAAAATCCGATTCAATATTTTCCGCCGAAACGCCGCCGCTGGAATTCCTATCCATTTGCAACCGGATGTCGCCATCGCTATCGGCAAAAGCGCGGCCGAACTTCACATCGTTATTAAACTTGTTGAGAATTTTATAGCCGACATCATCGGCGGTTATTCCAGGCAACCAGGTGATATAGGAAATATCGCCATCGGCGCCGTCAATCCAGACAATGATTGTATACCCGCTAGCATCGACAATGACTTTGTCGGCTTCATATTCTTGCGCATTGTAGCCCTGATCCGTGAGGATGGAGACAATTTGCGACGGTGAAACACCCGCTGCAATGGCTGCGTTGAGTGGCGAAAACGCCAGCATAACTGCGGCGAATAAAACTGGAAGTACTCTCATTGCCCCTACCCCTTGCAGACACGACTATAGTTAACGAGGGTCCAATTAACGGCAAATTCGCGGGGAAATCAATTGCCGGGGCCGGTTTTATCGGAATCTGGGCGCTGGAGCCCGGTTCAGCCGTTTATCCCCTCCAAACCCGCGAATATCGCCTGCTCAGGCCGCTTTCCCTCTGCGCGGCGGATTGTAAGGTGGCGTAATGTTTACAAAATTTTTTCATGAGCTGAAAACTGCCGGCCTGCCGGTCTCGTTGCGCGAATATCTGACGCTGATGGAGGCGATGGACGCTGACCTCGCCAGCCGCAGAGTTGAGGATTTTTATTACCTGTCGCGCTCAACGCTGGTCAAAGACGAGCGCAATCTCGACAAGTTTGATCGCATTTTCGGCCATGTCTTTAAGGGGATCGAGACCGTCGAGGAAAGCGCTGCTGCGGAAATTCCTGAAGAGTGGTTGAAACTGCTTACTAAAAAATATTTCACCGAGGAAGAGAAAAAACAGATCGAAGCGCTCGGCGGCTGGGACAAGTTGATGGAGACGCTGAAACAACGGCTCGACGAACAAGAAAAACGCCATCAAGGCGGCTCGAAATGGATCGGGACCGGCGGCACATCACCGTTCGGATCGGGCGGCTATAACCCGGAAGGCGTTCGCATTGGCAATCAAGGCAAACGCCAGGGTCGCGCGGTCAAGGTTTGGGAAAAGCGCGAATACAAAAACCTTGACGATAATGTAGAGCTTGGTACACGGAACATAAAAGTGGCGCTGCGCCGGTTGCGCCGGTTCGCCCGCAAGGGCGCGCCTGACGAGCTTGACCTCGACAGCACAATCGATGCGACTGCCCGTTCAGGTTATCTCGACATTCAAATGCGCCCTGAACGGCGCAATGCCATCAAGGTATTGTTGTTCTTTGATGCGGGCGGCTCGATGGACCCGTTTGTGCGCACTTGCGAGGAATTGTTCTCCGCGGCGCGGACGGAATTTAAGCATATGGAATATTTCTACTTCCACAATTGCCTTTACGATTATGTGTGGAAGGACAATCGCCGGCGCTGGACCGAGAAAATTCCAACCTGGGAGATCATGCATAAATATCCGCATGATTATAAAATCATCTTTGTCGGCGACGCCTCGATGAGCCCTTATGAGGTTACCGTGCCGGGCGGGTCGGTTGAGTATTTCAATGAAGAACCGGGCGCGATTTGGCTCAAACGGCTGACCGATATTTATGAGAGCGTGGTTTGGCTCAACCCTATTCAACGCGATAGCTGGGAATACGTGCCGTCAACGCAGCTTATTCGGGAGTTAGTCGGTGATCGGATGTATCCGTTAACGCTTGGCGGGATCGCCAACGCAATGGCTGAATTGAAACGCTAACTAGAGCGCATTCATAAAAAGTGTGTGCGATTTTTAGGTTCGAGTGAGGCGAGAAAGCGCCGAACGCGACCACTAAAGAATCTAGACCACGTTCTATGATTCTAGAATTTGTGAACGTGGTCTAGAGCAAATCCGAGTTAAATTGAATCATGGATTTGCTCTAGATTCTTTGTTTGCCGCATTTCTATCGGATAACCGCGTCACACTTATCCGGAAATGCTCTAGTTAATGTCGCGCAGGCGTTTAGCCTCGCCCAAGGTGGTTTCCAGTTGTTGGCGCAGGGACACCAGCAAGGCTGCGCGCTTCTCGCTCTTGCCGGGGATTTTGCCCGTCAGGGTCTCGGCCTCGGCACATAAATCGCCCAGCACCCAGGCACCGATGCCACGCGATGCGCCTTTTATCGCATGCGCGGTGTTGCACCATCCATCGTCGCTCTGGTCGATAGAAAACTGCTCGCTCAATTGCTGAACCTGATCGCCAAAGATGGAGAGAATCTCATCTCTGAGCGCAACATCACCCACAACGTATTTCTCAAGGTGATCAAGGTCTATCAAAGCAGCCGCAGTCATGCCGTTTTCCTCTGTATATCTCTCATTGCGACGTAAACTAAACAGTGTCCGCTACAATTGTGTTAAAATTTTATACGTCTTGATGAACACAGTGTTAACAAAACGCCGCCCTCCCAGTACGGAAAGCAGCGTTGTTGTGTAGATAGAGCGTGTCTAGTTGCCGTCGGCCGGTTCTTCCGTCTCTTCGGCGGCTTCCTCGGCCGGCGCTTCAACCTCACTTGCAGCCTCTTCTACCACAGCATCAACCGCCGCGCCTGCAGTTCCGTCCACGGCGTCGCCGATCTCATCAGCTGTTTCAGCGGCGCTGCTCGCGACTTCGCCAGCGGTATCGATAACTTCCTCTACGACTTGTCCGGCTGTATCTGTTGCGTCATCCGCCATGGCTTCACCCGCATCGACCGCCTCGCCTACCATGCCGTCGTTTTCCTGCACTGTTTCGCTTGCATCTTCCGCGGCGCCGGCAAGTTCCTCACCGACCGCATCTTCGACATCCGTTGTGGCAGCGGCGTCATGGGATGTATCACCAGTCGCTTCCGCACCCGCATCGCCCGCATCCGGCGCCACAGGGCGGGTTAATTTCGTCAGTCCAATAATCACCGCCAATGCAACGGCGATGACGAGTATCAATCTAAACATGATGGCCCTTCTTTCTGTCTACCCACTCTTCACGCTGATAGTCTGGGGCGTCCCTGGTTCACTGGACGATTAAAGAAATCGTCCAGTGAACCAGTTCTTTGCAACGCGCCAGATTTTGCGAAAAACCGGTTCCCACTTTTTCGCCTGACGCTATATCCCGCGTGAGACATTGGAAACTAGCGGATTTCCCAGCCTTGGTAAATGATTTGTTCGCAAGGCCATCGCCAGGAAAGCCGCTGGTTTATCGCAGGCGCGCGGCCATTGCCTCTTGCTGTCGCCTGCGCAGCCCCTTAACGGTCAGCGTTCTATAGCCCGTTGAAACGCCGGTAAATGTCGCAAATGCAACCTGATCAAACACAGCCCAAAGCGTCCGAGCAACGCATCTTCGCAACCGTCGTCGGCGGCACGGTGGCGATGGGCGTTGCCGCCATCGTGCTGGGTTGGCTAATCGGAACGCCCATCGCGTCGCAATTGTCGCCTTCCGCTGATGTGGTTCTGGTGGGCGTCATTGCGACCCTACCGCTTGCTCTTTTCCTGTGGTGGTTTTCCAACACGCAAAACCCAACGCTTGCCGCGTTCCGTCACAGCCAGATTAAGTTTTTCTCCGAAATCGGTTTTGAATTCACCACGCCGCGCATCATTGTGATGGCGATTGTCGCCGGGGTGGCGGAGGAGTTTTTGTTTCGCGGCGTCTTACAAAGCTGGATTAACGGATTTGCGCCGGTTGCTGTCGCGCTCATCGCCTCCAACATCGTCTTCGGCTTGCTACATATGCGCACCATGCTCTACGCGGTGATTGCCGGGCTGGTCGGCGTTTATCTCGGCGTTGTTTATGTTTATACGGACAGTTTACTGGCGCCGGTTATCACCCATGGGCTTTATGACTATGTGGCGCTGATTTACACCAAGCGCGCTATTGACGCCTATCGACGCGATAGCGCGCCTGCTAACTCCTGAACGCCGTTTCCAGCGCTTCTTCGGTCACCGGATAGCCGAGATGGTCTGGAATGGTGAGAAATTTCTCACCATCGCGCTCGATGATTTCAGGTTGCACCAGCTCGATAGTCCGTTCGCCGGCAAAAGCAAGCGTTGCGTCGGCGCTGTTGCTGACATTCAATAATTCGAGATTGCGCGATGTCGGAAATATCATCTTGCGCTTGCCGTTCTCGCACGCCTCAAGCGCGGCGGCGGGCGTCGTCCACAGCGCTTCGGTCGCCTCGTTTCCGTCCTCGCGCGCTTGTTGTTCCGCCGGGGTTTTGGCGGCAAAGAACCAGGTATCGAAACGGCGGTGACGCACACTCGCCGGCGGCGCCCAGCGTGCGAACAGGCACAGCGCATCGCATGCCAGAACAAGTTTTTCGGCTTTGACAAGCGCCAGAAATTTGGCGTCATCATCTTCAACGATTTTGCGCTGCGCCGTTAGCGATTGGGCATAGGCGTCATCAACATAAGCCGCCTCGCCCTCGCGCTTCGCCAGCAATATCCCGGTTTCCTCAAACGCCTCGCGTATCGCGGCGATGCGCGGCGCACGTTGTTCTTCGGCAATCGCATCAAAGCCGCTGACCCATCGCGCCCATGCGGGGTCGTAATCGCCCTTGGCGATGCGCCCGCCCGGAAACACCAGCGCGCCGCCGGCAAAGGCGATGTTGGCGTGACGCTCTACCATCAGCACTTCAAAAGCCGGCTGATCGCGCAGCAACAATATGGTCGCCGCCGGAATGGTCTGGTTAGTCAACGAACAAGTCCTTTCGCTCCGTCGCCCCCGGATAAGCCATCTGCGCCTTTAAAAGCTTCACCGCCGCCAGCGCGCCAGCGCCGGTCGCCAATGCAGAGACCGGCCATAAAAACCAGCTCAGGGAAAAAGACATCAGCGTCATGACAGCGGAAAAAAACATCGACGCGCCGGCGAGGTAACCGAGCGGCGCCCAGCGCCTGCCGAGCGCCAGCGCTATGGCCGCAGCCGCAAAAGCGCCGGCCAACCAGCCAAGGGCGAGAAGCAAATTATAAGACAGTGATGCCGTTTCTTCGCCCAACAACGCCGCGCCCGCGCCCTCGATAAATTTTGCTGTTGTCAGCCCGATGATGACCGCAACGATGATGGACAGGAGCGAGCGCAGCATATCCAACCGCCTCAACGTATCGCTGCGTCGGCAGCCGAAAGCCGGTCGATGGTCTCGATAATTTTTTCGGTTTGCGAATGATGCAAGGCATGCCCGGTATCGGGAAACAGCGTTAGCGTCGCGCCGTCGATTTGCGTCGCAAGCGTTTTCGAATGAATTTCAGGGCTGACGGTTGTGTCGCTGATCCCGGTCATAATCGCCACCGGCAATTGCAACTCGCCATAGCGGTCCTGTTGGCGGATGATTTCCTGCTTCAGATGAGCGATATCGGAGGCGTTGCTCTTAAAATCACCAGGCCGAAAAAGCAGCGCCAGGCCGGAGCGTTGATAATAGTTTTCCGGCGCCGCATCCGGCAGGAACGTCTCCTCAATACCGTCTTCAGCGGCAAGCTGGCCATAGACCGGTATCACCAGCCGGCGCAACAAAAACCCGACCACGGGAATTTGCGACGCGCTATTATACCACGCGATGCCGCCCGGCCATTGATGGCTCACCGGCGCCAGCAAAACCAGACCGCTCATTTCTTCCTGATACTGAAGAGCGTAATTCAAGGCCACCGCGCCGCCAAGGCTCTGGCCGACAATGAGCGGGTTTTTGAGACCGTAGGACTGAACGACGCCGTGAATAATGCGCGCCTGTACATCCAGCGCATAACCGTGCTTCGGGCGCTCGGAATAGCCGCGTCCGGGCCGGTCGACCATCACCACAAAGCGGTCGCGCGACAATGGCTCGCCGAGCGACATTTTCATATCGAGCAAATTCGCGCTCGCGCCATGAATGAGCACCACCGGCGGTTTGTCTGCGTCGCGCGGGCCTGCGGTAAAAGCGTGGATGCGCTCGCCCTCAACCTCGACCCACTCACCGACCATCGGCGCTTTGCGTTCCGCATTCCAGGTCGCACAGCCGGAGGCCCCGGCAACAGCTAGGAACAAAACGACGAAGACGAAAAAAGGCGTCACACGCATAACCTGTCCATTATTGTTTGCCGCCGCAGGCCATGACGATTGGATAAAAATCATCGGCCTTCAGGCTGGCGCCGCCGACCAGCGCGCCGTTGACATTGTCGATGCTAAGAATTTCCACCGCATTGCCTGGCTTGACCGAACCGCCATAGACGATGCGCACATCTTTGCGGGTGCTCGATCGGATAAAACCGTGCATCTCGGCGATGTCGTCCCGCGTCGGCGTCAGCCCGGTGCCGATCGCCCAGACCGGCTCATAGGCGATAACAAAGTCTGCGCGGGTCTCGGGCAAGGATTGCTGCAACTGCCCGCCGACAATATCGAGCGCCGTGCCGGCTTTGCGTTCGCCTTCGCTCTCACCAACGCAGATGATCGGCGTCAGCCCCGCCCGCAGCACCGCTTCGGCTTTGCTGCGGACTTCCGCGTCGCTCTCGCCGTGGTCTGCACGCCGTTCGGAATGGCCGACAATCACGAAAGCCGCGCCAGCGTCGGCAAACATCTCCGCGCTAATATCGCCGGTATGCGCCCCGCTCGGCTCGGCGTGGCAGTCCTGACCGCCGAACTGGATGGCCGCGCCGGAAAAATCCTTGGCGAAAGCCGCCACCAGCGTCGCCGGCGGGCAAATCAATACGTCGCAATCAGCCGGCGCTGAGGCCTTCATCTTGTCAGCCAGCACCGCAACCTCACGCCTGGACGCGGCGAGGCCATGCATTTTCCAGTTTCCGGCAATCAAAGCCCGCATTTATGCCTCCAGAATTGAAGCCCGGAGTTAGGCGATGGTTCGAAGCCTGTCCAGAGCAGCCCCAGAGCGGCCGTTGAAAACCGCCCTTCTATTCCCATCTTCTCATCATTGCCGCCTTGTCCCCAAACGAGGGCGCGCCTAAACCACGTTCACAAGCGTGGGATCAGAGATCGTGGTCTAGTTTTTTGTTTTAACGCGCATTTTTTCGCAAAACCGGTTCCCACTTTTGCGAATGCGCTCTAGGTTACGCGCCGATTTGAACGGCGGCGCGACATGGCCGCAAAAAGTGAGGCGAATATGCTTAGTCAGGTGCGCAGCGCGCTTAAAGGCGCAGGGGCGTGGTTTGTGGTGATATTGCTGATCCTGGCCTTCGCGCTTTGGGGCGTGCCGAGCATGGGGCAACTTTCCGGCACCGCCGCGGTGACGGTCGGCGGCAAGAGCTTTTCTCAGCAATATGTGCAGAGCGAGTTCAACCGCGCCGTTCAGTCTCAGCGCATTAAATCCGGCGGTTCTTATACGCGTGAAGAGGCAATTGCTTCGGGCCTCAACAACCAGATTGTTGCAACCATCACCACCACTTCTGCGCTTGACCAATTCGCCAATAAAATGCAACTCGCCATGCCACGTGCGCTGGTGCGCGATTACTTGCAGAAAAATGAAAATTTTCAAAACCCTACAACCGGTAAATTTGATCGGACGATTCTGGAAAGCATCCTCCAGCAAAACAACCTGACCGTTGGCGACTTTGAACGCCGGGTGGGCGAAGATCTGAAACGCAACCAGCTCATCTATGCGCTTGCTACACGCGCACATGCGCCTGATCCGCTGGTTGAGGCGATGTTGATGCGCGACTCGGAACGGCGCGAGATCGGATATCTGATTGTCACTGACGAAATGTCCGGCAAAGCCGCCGAGCCGATGCCGGCGGATCTGGAAACCTATTATCAGGAAAATCCTGCGGCTTTTACGGCGCCGGAATATCGCAGCTTTGATTTGCTGGTTCTAAAAAACGAGGACTTCCGTAAAACCCTCGAAGCGCCGGAAGAAGAAATCAGGCGGCTTTATGATCTGAACAAAGAGCGCCTTTACGACAAGCCGGAACGGCGCACGATTTACCAGGTTACTTATAAAACCGAAGCCGAAGCCCAGGCCGCAAGCGCTGCGCTGCGCCAGGGCAAACCGTTTGAAAACCTCGCCAGCGACCGTGGGCTTGACCTTGCTGCGGTGACATTCACCGATGCGCAAAAGCGCGATATTCTTGACCCGGCTGTTGCTGACGCAGCGTTTGCCGCCGGGTTGGAAACCGGTGCGATCATTGACCCCGTGCGCAGCTCTTTCGGGTGGACCGTGGTGCAAATCGCCAATGTCACGCCGCCAGAAACGACGACATTTGAGGACGTCCGTGCGGACATTGAAGCGCAATATCTCGATCAGGACACAAGACGCGCATTGCTAAGTGCTGTCGATACGATTGAGGAAGTGCGCGACAGCGGCGCGGGTTTGCGCATCGCCGCAGAGGAGGCCGGTTTTGACGTCCAGGCCATCGGTCCGGTTGACCGCTACAGCTTTACTCCCGGCGGCGCGATTATCGACAAAGTCCCCGGCGAAGCTCTGTCGGAGGCTTTTGCATTGGACGAGGATGAAGAATCCGAAGCGCTCGATCTTGCTGCTGGCGATGGATATTTCTTCGTTGCATTGCGTGAAATAAAACCGCCGGCGCTCAAACCCTTCGCCGATGTGCAAGACGATGTCGATCGGCGCTGGCGCAAGCAGGAACGCCTGCAACGCATTTCCAACACGGTGCGCGGTATTCGCGATGCTGTCGCTGGCGGCCAGAGTCTCAATGAGGCGGCCAGTCAGTTTGACCGCACGCCTACCCAACTCCTAATTGACCGCCGGTTTGAAAATGAAGCCATATCGCAAGCCTTCAACCAACAAATTTTCACTGCGACTAAGGGCGATCTGGTCTCCGGGCCGGCGGCGCTGGGCGAGGCGCAAATCATCGCTGAAATTCGTCAAATCGGTTACTCGCCGAACCAGGTCCAGCCACAACAGGTCGAGGCTTTTGAACAATATCTGGGCTTTCAGCTTGACCAGGAGTTAGTGGACGCATTCATTGCAGCCGTGCGCGACGATTTTGATGTTAAAATCAATCAGGCGCGGCTCGATGCGATTTTTGGCGATGGCCAGTGACGCTGACGCCGGACTTTTCTGAATTTGAAAAGAATCACAGCGAAGGCCGCGCGCAACTTGTCTGGCGCCGGCTGGTCAGCGATCTTGAGACCCCGGTATCGGCGTTTTTAAAGCTTGCCGGCGCCCGCAACAACGCCATCCTGCTGGAATCGGTGGAAGGCGGCGAACAGCTCGGGCGTTATTCCATCATCGGCTTCAAGCCGGATATTTTATGGCGCAGTTTTGGCGGCCGTTCGCAAATCAATCGCAATGCAGCGAGCGATACGTCCGCGTTTATCGACGAGGAAGGCGCGCCGCTGGTGAATTTAAAGCGCCTGTTCGCCGAATCCGAAATTGCGCCGCCGCCAGGCTTACCGTCGCCTGGCCTTCCACCAATGGCCGCGGGTGTCTTCGGTTACCTCGGCTACGATATGGTGCGCCAGATGGAGCATCTGGGCCCGCGCCCCGCAGGCGGCCTTGACGCACCCGACGCGATCTTCATGCGCCCGACGCTGGTGGCGGTGTTTGACAATGTTTGCCAGGAGATCTCGCTGTTCGCCCCGGTGCGCCCTGATCCCGGCGTCTCTGCACGGGCCGCCTATGCCAGAGCCGGAGAACGGCTGGCCGACGCGGCTGAGAACCTCGCCGCGCCGTTGGCGTTGCCTGTCGTCGACAAGCTTCCTGTCAACCAGAACAATGAGATTGTATCGGACACGGATGAAACCGCCTTCCGCAACATGGTGGCGCGCGCTAAAGACTATATCACCGCCGGGGATATTTTTCAGGTGGTGTTGAGCCAGCGTTTCTCGGCCGAGTTTACAGCGCCGCCGTTTGAACTTTACCGGGCGCTGCGTCGTTCAAACCCCTCGCCATTTCTGTTCTATCTGAAATTCGATGATTTCGCGCTGGTCGGTTCCAGCCCGGAAATTCTGGTTCGCGTCCGTGAAGGCGAAGTCACCATCCGGCCTATTGCCGGGACTCGCCCTCGCGGGAAGACGCCGGCGCAAGACAAAGCCATGGAAGTAGAATTGCTCGCCGACCCCAAAGAGCGCGCCGAACATTTGATGCTATTAGACCTTGGCCGCAACGATGTTGGCCGGTCGGCGAAAATCGGTTCGGTGCGCGTTACCGAAAGCTTCAACATCGAACGCTACAGCCACGTCATGCATATAGCCTCCAATGTGATTGGCGAATTGCGCGACGATGTGCACCCGGTAGACGCTGTTGCAGCCGGCTTTCCCGCCGGCACGGTGACCGGCGCACCAAAAATCCGCGCGATGGAAATCATCGATGAGCTGGAAAGCTCTGCACGCGGCGTTTATGGAGGCGCGATCGGGTATTTTTCCGCCGACGGGAATGTCGACACCTGCATTACACTTCGAACCGCAATCGTCAAAGACGGGCGTATGTATGTTCAGGCCGGCGCCGGGATTGTCGCTGATTCCGATCCGGAAATGGAACAGCGCGAATGCGAGAATAAAGCCCAAGCCCTTTTCTCAGCAGCCGAGGCTGCACTAGCGCAGTCTGGCAATCGATAATTTTACAGGCGTAACTCCGGCGCCTTAATCGCCAACGCCTGATATTTTTCCCGCCGCCGGATATCGACCAGCGCCGTCACTGGCGCCAGTTCAAAGCCGCGCTCTGGCGCGGAGGTGAGCCATGGGCCCAACACTTCAAGCGTTTCCTTGCGCGGATGGGCGATGGCGACGGCGTATCCGGTGTGTCTTGCAATCCGCTCAACCAGGCGGAGTTGTTTTCTGATGGCGGATTTGTCGCCGGCCTCGGCGTCGATAAACACATCGCGCGAGAACACATCAACGCCAACCCGGGCGGCGGCGCGGCGCACCTTCGTGTCGCCGGTTGTGACGCTGTCCAGAAAGAACACGCCCTCCTGTTTTAGGTAAGCCAGCACGGTTTTCATCGCCGCTTCGTCGGCGGTCAGCTTTGAGCCCATATGGTTATTGACCGCGACATAGCCGTCAAACCGTTCAAGGTTCCACATCAACGCATCGAGAAACGCCACTCCCGTCATCTTGGTTGTCAACGCAGACGGTCCCGGATCAGCCTCTCCCTCCGGCTCCATCGGCAAATGCAACATTATCGTACGCCCCGCTTTTCGCGCCGCTGCGGCTAGCTGGTCGACATCATTCGCATACGGCAAAAATGACAGTGTCAACGGGCCCGGAAGCGCGACAGTGTTTTCATAGGCGCGCTTATCTATACCCATATCGTCAAAGATAATGATGATTTTCGGCTTCTGCCCTGTTGGCGCCAGCGGCGACATGATCTGCGGCGGCGCCAGACGCTCAAGGTCATGGCCGGTAAAATCAGCGCTCGCCAGAACCCGGCGGACAATTTTTGCACGTGCGTGGTAGGCCATATCAAACCGCCGGTCATCGCGCAGCGGAGCGTTAAGGGCGGAGATTTTTGCCGCGCTCGCCACCGCGCCACGCTCACCGACATAGGAGGAAACCGCGCCGATCAAGACGCCGATCAGGGCGATGGCGACAGAAGCGAGCATGCCGGCATTGGGCCAGCGGAGCCGGATTGCAGCCGGCTTGCGCGCCTCGAAACTATGTCCTCGCGTGTAATTCAAACTGTCAAACGCCCGCCGGCATGGGTTCAACGCATCTCCGCCGCCCCGCCATATGTTGCGGGACCGCTTGCGCCCTCGCGCTGCGGCGTTAAACCTGCCAACCATCTACATTCGCTGATTCTCGGGATTTCAATGATTTTGCTGATCGATAATTATGACAGCTTCACCCACAACCTCGTTCATCTGGTTGGCGCGGGCGGTGAAGAGGTGGTGGTCAGACGCAATGACGTCCTCAGCGCCGAGGAAGCAGTCGGTTCTGACGCCAGGGCCATCGTCATCTCGCCCGGCCCGCGCACGCCAACTGAGGCGGGCATCTGCCTCGACCTGATTGGCGCGGCGGCGGCGGCGCGCAAGCCGGTGTTTGGCGTGTGCCTCGGCATGCAGGCCATCGTCCAGCATTTTGGCGGGCGCATCGTCCGGGCTGAGCATTTGATGCATGGCAAGACCTGCAACATCGTCCATGACGGCGGCGATCTGTTCGACGGCCTGCCCTCGCCTTTCACCGCGACGCGCTATCATTCACTGGTCGCCGAGCGCGCCAGCCTGCCGGCGGACCTCATCGCGGCGGCCTCAGCTGAAGACGATAACGAGCTTATGGCGGTGGCGCACAAAGACTTGCCGATTGTCGGGGTGCAGTTTCACCCTGAGAGCATCGCTTCGGAATATGGCGCGGAGATTTTCGCCAACTTTATGAAGATGGCGCTGAGATGAGCGGGTTTACGCCATTTTTGAACCTGGCGGTTTCCGGCGCGCCGCTCACCACGGAGCAAATGCGCGCCTCCATGGACGCGATTTTGTCCGGCGCGGCGAGCGATATCGAGATTGCCGGGTTCCTCACCGCTTTGCGCGCCCGCGGCGAGACGGTTGCGGAAATCACCGCCGCCGCAGAAGCCATGCGCGCCATGGCCGTGCGGGTCGATGCGCCGGCGGACGCTATCGACACTTGCGGCACCGGCGGCGACGGCGCCGGAACCTATCATATCTCAACCGCCACCGCGCTGATTGTCGCCGGTTGCGGCGTGCCGGTGGCCAAGCATGGCAACAAGGCGGCGTCGTCAAAATCCGGCTCGTCGGAGGTGCTCTCCGCGCTCGGCGTCAAGCTTGAGATTGGGCCGGACCTGATTTCCCGCTGTATCCATGAAGCCAAAGTGGGGTTCATGTTCGCGCCGCTCCACCACAAAGCAGTGGGCCATGCCGCTGCGGCGCGCAAAGGTTTGGGCGTGCGCACGCTGTTTAACGTTCTCGGCCCGCTCTCAAACCCCGCCGGCGCCAGGCGCCAGCTGATGGGCGTGTTTGCGCGCGAGCTTACCCTGCCGATTGCGCAAACCCTGCCCCGGCTTGGCGTTGAGGCTGCCTGGGTGGTGCATGGCGCGGACGGGCTTGATGAACTGACCACCACCGGGCCGACCTATGTGGCGGCGCTGCGGGGCGGCGTGGTCGAAGAATTTGAAGTGACGCCGGAAGACGCCGGGCTGCCGCGCGTGAGCATGGCGGACCTGAAAGGCGGCGAGCCGGAAGAGAACGCCGCCGCGCTCACAAGCCTGCTCGACGGCGCAGCGGGCGCCTATCGCGACATTGCCGTTCTCAACGCCGCTGCTGCATTAATCATCGCCGGCAAGGCGCAAACCCTTAGCGATGCGGCAAGGCTGGCCGAGCGCGCGATTGACGATGGCGCCGCTAAAGCCGCGCTCGCAAAGCTTGTTGCGCTCTCAAACGGGCCAGCATGAGCATCCTCGACGATATCATCGCCTATAAGCGCGAGGAAGTCGCCGCCGCCAAGGCCAATGCACCCATTAGTGCGCTGGAGACGCTGGCGAAAGAGACAAGGCCGCGCGGGTTTCGCAATGCGCTCACCCAAAAGGCCGCCAACGGATTCGCACTGATTGCAGAGATTAAAAAGGCCAGCCCGTCCAAGGGGCTGATAAGGCCGGATTTCAATCCCGCCGACCATGCGCGCGCATACGCGGCTGGCGGCGCGGCGTGCCTTTCCGTGCTGACCGACGGCCCAAGCTTTCAAGGCTCGCCGGATTTCCTCAAAGCCGCGCGCGGCGCCTGTTCTCTGCCGGTCCTGCGCACGGATTTCATCATTGACCCCTATCAGATTATCGAATCACGCGCCTGGGGCGCGGACTGTATTCTCCTGATTATGGCGTGCCTGTCGGACGCTCAGGCCGGCGAGCTTTATAATGCGGCGCGCGAATCTATACTTGATGTGCTGGTCGAGGTGCATAATCGCACCGAGATGGACCGCGCTATTAACCTTAATGGGAACTTAATTGGCATAAATAACCGAAACCTGAATACATTTGAGACTTCACTTCAGGTAACGGCTGAGCTTTGTGCTACCGCACCCCGCGACGCGGTGCTCGTCAGCGAAAGCGGCATCGCCTCGCACCAGGACTTGGTTACACTGCGCGGCTATGGCGCCTCGGCGTTTCTGGTTGGCGAAAGCCTGATGCGCCAGACAGATGTCGAAGCCGCAACCCGGACGCTTCTAACGCCGCCGGCTGTCGCCTAGACGCTGGCCGCATCTTGCACTCGACTTTAACCCTGTTGACGCGCAATTAGAACATGCATAGAACATCGTTGTTGTTTTGTTCTTCTGTCGTTTCGGCGGTGGAAATAGTCTTTGATTGAGGGCGAGCAATAACAACGGCCAAGGAGCTACTGCTCTGTCGAGGAGAGATGATGCTTACGAAGAAACAACATGAGCTGCTGTTATATATCAATGACCAGATTACTGAGACCGGGGTGTCGCCGTCCTTTGACGAGATGAAGGATGCGCTCGGGCTGCGGTCAAAATCCGGCATTCACCGGCTGATTACCGCCCTTGAGGAGCGCGAATTTATTCGCCGCTTGCCCAATCGCGCCCGGGCGCTGGAAGTTGTGCGCCTGCCCGACGAGATGGCGGCCGCGAACACGCCGCAGCCGCGCGGGTTCTCGCCCTCCGTCGTCGCTGGCAATTTCAGGAGCCGGGCCCGCCCGGCGCCCGCCGCAACCGCCAGCCATGAGGGCATGACCGAACTGCCGGTGCTTGGCCGCATCGCCGCCGGCACACCGATTGAAGCGATCCAGCACGAGGTTGACCGCATCCCCGCGCCCGGCGCGCTGATGGGGTCCGGCGAGCACTACATCCTCGAAGTCGAGGGCGAATCGATGATCAATGCCGGCATTCTGAATGGCGACTTGGCGATTATCAAACGCTGCGAGGACGCCTCCACCGGCGATGTCGTGGTGGCGCTGGTTGACGAGGCGGAAGCAACCCTGAAACGGTTGCGCAAAAAGGGCGCCTCAATTGCGCTGGAAGCGGCCAACCCCGCCTATGAAACCCGCATCTACGGACCGGACCGGGTGTCGGTCCAGGGCAAGCTGGTGGGGTTGATGCGGCGGTACTAGAGCAGTGGCGTATAAATCTGAGCCACGCACCAACATTCCGCTCCTCCCCGCGAAAGCGGGGACCCAGAGCCACATCCGGCGCGCATTGTTCTGGATCCCCGCTTTCGCGGGGAGGCGCGGGAGATAGATTTGTGCCAGAACCTGAATACTCGCCCGGTAACCTAATCCCTCGTCCACGGGCGGCGGCCGGATTGCCCGGCGACCGTCGTAATTTTAATGGCGCCGTCAGGCTTCAGCCACACTGCATGCGCGCCGCGCCGCCATACTGAGCGACGGTCAATGAGCACCGCATCACATCGCCGCCAATCAGCGGAACTCACCAGAAAAAACGCCACCACTAGATCTGCGCGCGCGCAATCTTCGCCCAGTGCGCGGCGGTCCGAAATAAACGCCGTGATTTTTGTGTTGATGGTTAGAACACAGCCCCGCGCATCGCAGGCGCCGACTTCATTCATCGCCAGGGGTTTGGCGCCGCCGCCGTCAAAGCCCGCGGCCTCGCCCCAGACGGAAGCTGAAAACCGGTCGCGCCTGGTGCTGAAAACGGCCATCCGGTTGCCGTCCGGCAATACCACGCCGGCGTTCAGGCCCGAGGCCGCGACAAAAACCTGCGGCGGTGGCGCGGTGAAGACAATCAAGGCAGTGAGCGGGATCGCCGCAATCCCGGCCAGCCGCAATGGCGAGCGCGCCAGGCAAAACCATAAGCCGCCAATGGCCATCGCCAGCAAGGCGCCGGGCGGCCATTGCCATGTCAGCGACACCGCGCCGCGCCAGCTGGAGACCTCTGTTGCAATCGCCAACATCGCCTCAACCCCATCGGCCGAAATGCGCCACGCCCAGGCGTCAAGCCCAAAAGGCGCCAGCATCAACGCTAAAATCGCCGCCGGCATCACCCAGAAGCCCATCAGCGGCATCGCCAAAACATTGGCTGGCAGGGAATAAAGCGCCACCCGGTTGAAATGATAAAGCGCAAATGGCGCGGTCGCGACTGCGGCAATCGTATCGGTGACGCCAAGCGCAATCCCATAGCGCTTCACCCGCGCGAATGCTGAAAAACTGCGTTCGCGATCAGCGCGGCGGGCAAACCATTCATAACCGGCGACCAGGGCGGTGACGGCGGCAAAAGACATTTGAAAGCCCGGATGAAACAGCGCCTCCGGCGTCGTTAACAAGATGATGGAGGCGGCGATGGCGATATTTCTGAGCGACAATGCGCGCCGGTCAACCAATATGGCCGCAAACATAATCGCTGCGGTAATGAAGGCGCGCCGCGCTGACCATCCGCCGCCAGACAATACCAGATAAGCAAAGCCTGATAACAGCGCTGCTGACGCCGCCCATTTTTTTATCGGATAATGCAGCGCCAAAGGCTCGATAGCCGCCAGGCCAAAACGCACTGTGAAAAATATCAGCCCCGTAGCAATCCCCATATGCATCCCGGAAATCGCCAGCATATGCGCAAGCCCCGCATCGCGCAGCGCCGCCTTTGAGCGCGGCGTGATGGCGTCGCGCTTGCCGGTGACGATAGCGGCGACAATCGCGCCCCCTTCCCCCGGCGCGGCCTCGGTTATTCTATGTAAAAGATTGGCGCGAATAGTTTCAATATGTATACGGAGTATATCGCCCCGCCCCGTTTCAGCCTTGCCGATTACTTGCGGCGGGCTGACTGCGAAGCCAAGCGCGCCAATCCTTTGGAAATATAACCGCCGTGAAAAATTAAACGTCCCGGGCGCGGCCGGCGCCGGCGGCGGGCCGAGCCCGGCGCGCAAGCGGATGATGTCGCCGGGCGCTGCGTTTAATTCCGCACCGCGCCAACTGATGCGCGCCCGCGCCGGCAAGTCGTCCTCGCCAACCCCGTCAACGCCATGCAGCGCTATAACCATGCGCCGCATGCGCGCGCGGTCTTCGATGCTGATCAACGCGCCCGTCACCCATCGGATGCTGAGCTCGCGGTCAAGTACTGGCGCTGCCACTTGCGCCGTGCGCCAGTCCGCCGCCGCAAAGCCGAGCGCCATCAAAACCAGCCCGACAAAAGCCTTGCCGCTCGGCCCGTGGCGGTTGTGAGCAAAAACCGCAGCACCCAAAGCGCCCAGCAATAGCGCGATAGCGAGCGCTGCATGCGGCTCGGTTTTCAACCCGAAGTAAATTCCAGCGCCGGCGCCAATCGCCACCGGCGTCCAAACCCCAATCGGTTCCAGGTCAGCCCTGATCCAAGCACCGACCCGTTCCGAAACAAGATACGTCAGGCGCCGATAGGCGCGCTGCAACACGCTAGGGCTGAGATCCGGATCGGCAAACTGTTCTGCGGCTCTAACTGTCATGGAAAATTGGGCATGGAAAATTGGCATGGAAAGTTGCGCATGGAAACATAGGCGCCGGTTAGATTGATGTGCTAACAACGCCGCACGGAACCTTGATTCTTATCACTTCACAGCAATCGGAGCCGGTCTGCAAGTCATGCCGCAAGCCCCCAAACATACGCCTCCAGTCGTCACGCGCTTTGCCCCCTCGCCGACCGGCTATTTACATATTGGCGGCGCCCGCACGGCGCTGTTCAACTGGCTTTACGCGCGTGGGCGCGGCGGCAAATTTCTGCTCCGCATCGAGGACACCGACCGCGCGCGCCACACCCAAGCGGCGGTTGACGCTATCTTGGACGGGCTCGCCTGGCTCGGCATGGACTGGGATGGCGATCCCGTATCGCAGTATTCACGCCGCGACCGCCACATTGAAATCGCCAATCAGCTTCTCGCCGAGGCGAAGGCCTATCGCTGCTATCTGACGCCAGAGGAGCTTGACGCCGCGCGGGACAAAGCCCGCGCCAACGGCCTGCGCTTTGAAAGCCCGTGGCGTGAGCGCGATCCGGCGACGGCGCCCGACGCCGCGCCATTCGCCATCCGCTTTCTGGCGCCGCGTGACGGCGCGACTACCATAAAAGACGCGGTGCAAGGCGATGTCTCATTTCCAAACGCCGCGCTCGACGATCTCATTATTTTGCGCAGCAATGGCGATCCGACCTATAATCTGGCGGTTGTGGTTGACGATCACGATATGGACGTCACCCATGTCATCCGCGGCGACGACCACCTCAACAACGCCGCGCGCCAGCAACAGATTTATGATGCGCTCGGCTGGCCAGCGCCGGTATTTGCGCATGTGCCGCTAATCCATGGCGGCGACGGCGCAAAGCTTTCCAAACGCCATGGCGCGCTCGGCGTTGAGGCGTATCGCGATATGGGATATCTCGCCGACGGGCTCGCCAACTATCTCATCCGTCTCGGCTGGTCCCATGGCGATGACGAAATCATCCCCCGCGACAAAGCGATGGAATGGTTTGATATCGCCGGCGTCAACAAAGCCCCGGCAAGGCTCGACCTCGACAAACTTAAGCACATCAACGCGCATTATGTAGCCGCGCTTGAAGATAAAGACTTTCTCGACCGATCGCGGCCGTTTCTTGAAAAACCCAATATTAGTCTTGATGCAGATAATATTGCACAGCTGGAGCGCGCGGCGCCGTTTTTGAAAACCCGCTGTTCGACGCTCGCTGACATTGTTGCGGCAAGCGAATTCGTGTTCCTCGCCCGGCCCTTCGCGGTTGAAGGCAAAGCGGCCAAGCCGTTGCGAAAAGATGGCGCGATGGACATGCTCAAAGACATTCAGGACGTCTTGAGCGAGGAAGCGTTGTGGTTAACGCCTGAGGCTCTGGAACAACGGCTGCAAGCCCTCGCTGCGACAAAAAATACCGGTTTTGGCGCAATCGGCGCACCGCTTCGCGCGGCCCTTACGGCCGGGCGGCCTTCGCCTTCCATCGGCGAGGTGTTATATAGCCTCGGTCGCGTAGAATCGCTGGCGCGTATTGGCGATCAAATTCACTGACACTTGTGCTGGAATAGCCGAAATATTGCCGTATAATGCGCTGCAACATAAATGATGCACTGCAAAAATAAGAGGCTGATGGAATGAAAAGCGATCTGAAAACGTCCGGAACGATATCTCTCACGCATAATAGCCAGACCGTTGAGTTTCCCGTCTATAAAGCAACCCATGGACCCGATGTTTTCGACATTCGCAGCCTCTACAAAGAAACCGGCGCCTTTACGTTCGATCCTGGCTTTACTTCGACGGCGAGTTGCGAATCCAAAATCACCTTTATCGATGGCGATGAAGGCATATTGCTCTATCGCGGCTACCCCATCGATCAGCTTGCGGAGAACTCCGATTTTATCGAGACCGCCTATCTGTTGCTAAATGGCGAGCTGCCTGGGCCGGAAAAACTCAAATGGTTTGAAAACTCAATCACTATGCACACTATGGTGCATGAGCAGTTGAAGCAGTTCTATAACGGATTTCGCCGTGACGCCCACCCAATGGCGATTATGGTTGGCGTCGTCGGCGCCTTGTCAGCGTTCTATCATGACTCCACCGACATCACCGATCCGAAACAGCGCCTCGTCGCCAGCCATCGGATGATTGCAAAAATGCCGACGATTGCGGCGATGGCGTATAAATATTCAATCGGCCAGACTTTCGTTTTCCCGCGTAACGATCTCGACTACACCTCAAATTTCATGCGCATGTGTTTTGCAGTTTCAAGCGAAGACTATGAGTGCAATCCGGTGCTGTGCGATGCGCTCGACAAGGTTTTCATTTTACACATGGACCACGAGCAAAACGCTTCGACCTCAACGGTGCGGCTGGCGGGCTCGTCCGGCGCCAACCCATTTGCGTGCATCGCCGCCGGCATCGCCTCGCTTTGGGGTCCGGCCCATGGCGGCGCCAATGAGGCGGCGTTGAATATGCTGGAGGAAATCGGCACGGTTGACCGCATTCCGGAATTTATCGCCCGCGCCAAAGACAAGGACGATCCGTTCCGGCTGATGGGCTTTGGCCACCGGGTCTATAAAAACTATGACCCGCGCGCCAAAGTCATGCGTAAGGCGTGTCACGAGGTGCTTGACGCACTCAATATTCGTGACGAACCGTTATTGCAGGTAGCGATGGAGCTGGAACGGATTGCACTTGAGGACGAATATTTCGTCGCCAAGAAACTTTATCCGAATATCGACTTTTATTCCGGCATCACCCTGCGCGCGCTTGGCTTCCCGACCGATATGTTCACGGTGCTGTTCGCGCTTGCGCGCACCGTCGGCTGGATCGCGCAATGGTCAGAAATGATTGTTGACCCAAACCAAAAAATCGGGCGCCCGCGCCAAATATACACCGGCGCGCCGCAACGCGATTATGAGCAGATAGAAAAGCGAACGTCAGCATAGCGCACAGCTGATTACTCGTCGGAAAAAACTTCATCACCGACATAAACAACGCCGCCGCCATGATGGGTGATCCGGCCGTTGACGGATTTCATGCGCACTTCGCTTGACCCGAACAGCCGCAACTCCGGTTGCGTTACCGCGCCGCCAAAATACACCCCGCCGGAGCCGTCAATATGCGCCCGTAACCTGTCGGCGCGACCGCTTTTTACCGCAACGCCGCCCGACCCTGCAATCCGCGCGGTCATCGGGCCGTCAAGCCGCGTCGCGCGGACAATGCCCGAGCCGGCGATGGAGACGTCAAACATGCCGTTAATATCGCCGATGATGACATCGCCCGGCCCGGCAATATCGACATCGACCATCTGCGTATCGCCCACCATAATATCCGCCTCGCCAGAAATATCGATTTCCAGACCGGCGTTAATGTCGCCCATCACCAGGCGGCTGCCGCCGACAAGGCCGATAATCGCCTCGTCTACGTCGCCAGTCTGTCCGTATACGTAGCAGCTATCGAGCAATAACGCGCCGTTCAGCCGCTCCATGTCGAGGAGAATCCAGGCGTCAATAAAATCAACGTCGCCATTAACCGGCATCGCAATAATAATCGTCGGATAGTCGTCAAAAAAGGCCTGATCGACCGGCTCGCCGGTTGTCAGTTTTCGGTCTTTGCGGCCATAAAACTCACGGCGAATGCGATTATCACAACAATTGCGCGTCTCATCTTCGCGCCACTTCTCGCCGATAATGACGACAACGCCGTCTTTTTCACTAACCTCAAGCGGTTGATGCTTTTTGCCCTGGCGAATTTCAACATCGATTTCATCGCCGCTGGTGGTGACAATTTCTACTGCCCCGGTGACGTCCCGAAATGAGATTTTATTGGCGTCAAAAGTCTCTGCCGACGCCGCGCCCATAAGCGCGATGACGCTGGCGGCAAAGACAGCGCCCCCGATGACGGCTCGTTTCGCATTGTTATTTTCAATATTAACCATGGCTACGCCTTACTGAATCCTGATTGCATCAGTGTAACAGCAAATTCTGCGCCGGTAGCTTAACGGGTCTGGAAACCAGCCAATAGCTCGCCAAACCAGCGCCCGGCGACCAGCGCTGTGATATCACTGACATCGCAGGCCGGATCAAATTCCGCGAGGTCAACCGCACACACTTTGCTGTGGGCGCCGACCGCTCTCGCGGCAGCAAAGAAATCCATCGTCGTCATCCCGCCCGGTCTTGCGCCCGGAGCGCCTGGCGCCAGCCCGCGCTCAATGACGTCGATATCAAAATCCACATAAATCCGGTCGCAGCGTGCAGCAATGGTATCAAACGCGTCCGCAAGCACCTCCGCAACGCCGCGCCGCTGGCATTCACCCATCGGATAAACGCTGATGCCTTCGGCCTTGGCGGTCTCATGCATATAGGCGGCGTTAGCGAAAGGCGCGACGCCGATCTGCGCGATATGCGCGCCGGGTAGCCCATCATCAAGCAGCGCCTGCACCGGATTGCCGTTTAGCAGGCCGGCGGATGTATCGCGCAAGTCAAAATGCGCATCGAGGGTGATCAGCCCGACACTTTTCAGGTCGCGATCAACACTATGCACGCCGGGCCGGGTGATAGCATTGTTGCCGCCAATCAGTATGCTGAGTTTGTGGCTAGCGGCAAGCGCCGAAAAGGCGGACGTGATCGGCGTAAACCCCGCCTCGGGCGACATGCCATCGAGTGTGACATCGCCGGCGTCATAGACGCCCAGCCCGTGCAGCTCCTGGCCGGTCTCCACATCATAGGTGCTGATGCGTTTAAGCGCGGCGCGAAACACCAACGGCGCGCGGTCGCATTCCCCCGGCGTCACCGCGCCGCCAGCCATCGGCGCGCCAAGCAGCGCAATCGGCGCCGCCGGCCCGGCCGATAACAGCCCGGCGAGAGAATGCCATTGTTTCGCAGCGCGCGCGCCTGAGGTCATTTTTCTTGCCCAACACAAACTTACGTCCTTTATTCACAAGCTCGCCGAGCCTGTCTATATGTCGGCAGGCAACAACGGCGCGGCTGGCAGTTTATGTGGGACACATTGTGGATCGATGGGCGGATAGCAACGCTCGATCCGGGTATTGACGCCGCCTATGGCATGATCGCGCTCGGCGCGGTCGCTGCTGAGGCCGGGAAAATTTCCTGGGTTGGCGCCATGTCAGACCTGCCGGCGGCGCCGCAGACGCTGGCCCGTGATGTCCTTTCGCTCAACGGCGCGTTGGTAACCCCCGGCCTTATCGATTGCCACACCCATCTGATTTACGCCGGCGACCGGGCGGCTGAGTTTGAAGCCCGCCTCAACGGCAAGTCCTACGAGGAAATCGCCGCGGCCGGCGGCGGTATTCTCTCCACCGTCAAAGCGACCCGCGCTGCAAAGCAGTCAGAATTGGTGCAAATCGCGTTAGCGCGGCTTGATGCGCTGATCGCAGAGGGCGTGACAACGGTTGAAATCAAATCCGGCTACGGGCTCGATTTGGAAACCGAATTAAAAATGCTGCGCGCCGCCCGCGCTCTTGGCCAAGCGCGGCGCATCACTGTCAAAACCACATTCCTAGCCGCTCATGCCGTAGCGCCGGAACATGCCGGGCGCAGCGATGAATATATCGACCATGTCTGCGACGACATATTGCCGGCGGCGCACAAGGAAGGACTGGTTGACGCCGTTGATGGCTTTTGCGAGGGCGTCGGGTTCTCGCCGGCGCAAATCGAACGTGTTTTCAAAGCCGCCGCTGCTCTTGGCTTGCCAGTTAAGCTGCATGCGGAACAATTATCCGACCTCGGCGGCGCTCGCCTCGCGGCGCAATATGGCGCTCTGTCGGCGGACCATCTGGAACATCTGAATAACGCCGATGTGCGGGCGCTGGCGAAGGCCGGAACCGTCGCCGTCATGTTGCCGGGCGCCTTTTATTATCTGCGCGAGACTAAATTACCGCCGGTGGATGCATTGCGCGCGGCCAATGTCGCGATGGCGGTCGCCACCGACAGCAACCCCGGCACCTCGCCGATGACGTCGTTGCTACTGGCCATGAACATGGCCTGCACGCTATTCCGCCTGACCCCGGAGGAGGCGCTGGCCGGCGTCACGCGCCATGGCGCCGCCGCGCTCGGTCTGGCGGGGGAGACCGGCGCGATCACCATTGGAAAATCCGCCGATTTGGCGATCTGGCGCCTATCGGAGCCTTCCGCCCTTGCCTATCATATTGGCTATAACCCTCTGAAAACGAGAATTTTTGCAGGCGAAACGCAATGATGGTTTTAAAG
>JAJFFZ010000119.1 GCA_021776395.1 Hyphococcus sp.
CCTGTCTGTGTCGTCACGATGTCGATTTATCCAACCGGCGGCAAAGAGGACGAGCCGTTCGAGTTCAAAATCCAGGGCTGGAATGAGGCCGGCGACAAACTTTCCGATGCAACGGCCGAATTTGGATGGACCGCCGACACCGTGCGCTGGCGCAATATGGCGGGCGCCTATTTTGTCGACCAGCGCGCCGCGAAAGTCACAATCAGCATGCGCAGCAAAGACCCGTCGCAGGCCAAAGACACATTGCGCTACCTGATTGATGACTTCGCCTTTGTCGATGAGGGTTGCGATGCAGCGCTTGACGATATTGAGGCGCGCACCGGCATTGATTTGCGTGATGAGGCCGAGGCCGGTTGAAACGTGGGCGCCGACGACGGAAACCTCATTGAAGAAACGGGTGCGAACAGCCAGTAATCTGCGGGCGACAACCCGCCTCAAGGCCATCAAATTAGCCGAAACGCCGTTCCAAGTTGAGTGTAATTCGCAACAACGCCCGTAAATGCAGCGTATAGAGACAAAACTTGTACATACGCCAAATCAGGCGTATCATACCAATACTAGCTTTTGGGGAGTTTATATATCATGCGAATCATACTTGGCGCTCTGGCGAGCGTCTTACTGGTCGGCAATGCTGCGGCAAGCTCGGTCACGCTAACCGGCACGATCCGGGATTTTAACGACACACATCCTGATTTCGAAAGCACGATCGCGGTTGATCCTGGCATAGTCGCAACAACGCTCGGCGTCGATGATAAACCTGTCTATGCTGGCGGCGCCGGCACCGTCACGACATCTGGCGCGGCAAACTTTGATGAGTGGTACAACGATACGGCTGGCGTCAACATGTCGGCATCTTTCGACATCACGCTTGATGACCCAGATATGGACGGCGTATTTACTTTCTCTGACTCCAGCTTTTTCCCGATTGACGGCGCGCTATTCGGCAATCAGGGAAGAGCCCACAATTATCACTTCACTTACGAGCTGGGGTCCTCATTCACCTATACAGGCGGTGAAACATTTTCGTTTACTGGCGATGACGACCTTTGGGTGTTCATCGACGATGAACTCGTGATTGATCTTGGCGGCGTCCACGGTGCGCTTTCGGCATCGGTCGCACTAGATACGCTTGGCTTAACCCTCGGTGACACATACAGCTTCAATCTGTTCTTCGCCGAACGCCATACTGTCGCATCGAATTTCATGATCGAGACGTCGATCGTTCTCGAACCCATGAGCGAAGTCCCGCTGCCGGCGGCCTTCCCGCTCTTTCTTCTTGGCGCAGGCCTAGTTGGCGGCATTTCCAGACGGCGTCGCAAGGCTTAGGTCAGCTCAGTTTGTCACGTAAAAGGCCGGCGCAACAAACCGCCGGTCTTTTTTACACCCAACGCTATAACACAACGCGACCGTCAATTGTCGCGGCGCATGTGGCAATGCGCCTTCAAAGCGTCTTGCGCATATGGATAACGATATTTTCCGATCCATTGGCGCCGAGATGCGCCTCACGGTCAAACTCAACGTAACCGCGCGCCAGATATAGCGGCTCGCCGGGAACGGTTGAGCCGAGCTCAATATGTTTAAACCCAGCCGCGCGCGCCGCCGCCTCGCCGAGATCGAGCAGCAATGTGCCGATGCCGCGCCGGGTCCAGTCCGGATGGGTGTACATCGCGCGAATGCGCGCTGCATCCACCGATGGGTCAGCGAGGCTATCGTCGCGGCTTTTGGTGTGATCCCCGCCGTATAGCGTCCGGCGCTTACCCCATCCGCCGCAGGCGACAGCAATCGTGCGGCCCTCACTTTGCGTTTCGATGATGAAATAGGTCTGGTCCTCAATCAGCGATTTATCGAGGCCCATGGTTTCCTGCGCCGCGGCAATCTCCTGCTCAGACAGAAATTCCTTCATATTCTCAGCAATCGACGCCCGCATGATTTCGACGATCTGCGGGATATCGGCGTCGCTGGCTAAGCGATGAGTGAATTGATGTTGGCGCATTGTGACCTGAAGATTAGCAAATCCATAGGCCTGAACTTTGCCGGATTTGCAATTCCTGAAAACTGGAATATTTCTGGATGTTCCAGAATCGTTCTCCTTTTAGTAGAGTACCATGATGACCACCGATCCCGCCCGTAAACAGACGATTTCCGAGCGCGCCATGGCTCGCGCGCGCGCGCCTGGCGCTGGCGAAAATGCTAATGAATCAGCGCCTTACCTTGATGATTTAAACGAAGAACAGCGCGCCGCCGTGGTCGCGACGGAAGGCCCGGTGCTGATGCTCGCCGGCGCCGGCACCGGTAAAACCCGCGCCCTGACCACCCGGCTGGCGCATCTGTTGTTCACCGGCCGGGCGCAAGCCTGGCAGATATTGGCCGTCACCTTCACCAACAAAGCCGCCCGCGAGATGAAGGAACGCATCGCCGCGCTGGTCGGCCCCTCGGTTGAGGGCATGCAATGGCTCGGCACTTTCCATTCCATCGCCGCGCAGATTTTGCGCCGCCACGCCGAGCTTGCGGGCCTGAAATCCAGCTTCACCATTCTCGACGCCGACGACCAGGCCCGCCTCGCCAAGCAGGTTATTGAGGCGGCCAATATGGATTCCAAGCGCTGGACCGGGCGCGGGCTGGCGATGATTATTGACGGATGGAAGAACCGCGGCCTGACGCCGGACAAAGTCCCCGCCAATGAGGCCTATCATTTCGCCGACGGTAAGGCGATTAGTCTTTACAAAGCCTATCAGGCGCGGATGACGACGCTGAATGCGGCCGACTTTGGCGACCTTCTGGTGCACAACCTTACGATTTTTCAAAACCACGCCGACGTCCTTGCCGACTATCAAAACCGGTTCCGCTATATGCTGGTCGATGAATATCAGGACACCAATGTCGCGCAATATTTGTGGCTGCGGCTGCTGGCGCAGAAACATAAAAACATTTGCTGCGTCGGCGATGACGACCAGTCGATCTATGGTTGGCGCGGCGCCGAAGTTGAAAATATTTTGCGGTTCGAAAAAGATTTTCCAGGCGCCAAAGTCATCCGCCTTGAGCGTAATTACCGCTCGACGCCGGCTATTCTTGGCGCCGCATCTGGCCTCATCGCCGCCAACACGACGCGCCTCGGCAAAGAGCTGTGGACGGCGCGCGAGGATGGCGAGAAGGTGAAAATCCGCGGCGTATGGGACGGGGAAGAAGAAGCCCGGCTGATAGGCGACGATATTGAGGCCGAGCAATCCAAAGGCCGCTCGCTTAGCGAGATGGCGGTGCTGGTGCGCGCCTCGTTCCTGATGCGCGCCTTTGAAGAGAGATTCAATATGCTGGGGCTCGCCTATCGCGTGGTCGGCGGCCCGCGCTTTTATGAGCGCGAGGAAACCCGCGATGCGCTGGCATATCTGCGTTTAATCCGCAGCCCCGACAACGACCTCGCCTTTGAACGCATCGCTAATAAACCCAAACGCAAGCTTGGCGAAAAAGCACTGCAAACCCTCCACAAAATCGCCCGCAGTCAGAATATTTCCCTGATGGTCGCCGCCCGCCTGGCGCTTGAAAGCGATGACCTTCACGCCGCGGCGCGCCGGTCGCTGGTGAACTTCCTCGATACGGTTGAACGTTGGGCGCGCGACGCCAAAGACATGGCGCCCGCCGACCTTGCGGAACTGGTGTTGGAAGAAGCCGGCTATATCGAGATGTTGAAGAATTCAAAATCTCCCCAAGCGCCCGGCAAGCTTGATAATCTGAAAGAGCTGATACAGGCGGTCTCGGAGTTCGACACGCTTGAGGGCTATCTCGACCATGTCGCGCTGGTGGCCGAGCGCAACGAAAACCAGACCGGCGGCTGCGCCTGGCTGATGACGTTGCATGCAGCCAAAGGGCTTGAGTTTCCTGTCGTTTTCCTACCCGGCTGGGAAGAGGAAATTTTCCCATCCAAACGCTCGCTCGATGAAAAAGGCAATGCCGCGCTGGAGGAAGAACGACGCCTCGCCTATGTCGGCATTACCCGCGCCGAGGAAAGCGTGCGGATTTCTTTTGCCGCCAACCGGCAGATCTATGGGCGCTGGCAGGCGGCAATCCCGTCGCGCTTTATTGACGAGTTGCCGGAAACCCATGTCGATGTAATGTCCGAGCCCGGCCTGTACGGCAACACCATGAGCGATCTTGCCAGCCACTCCCGCTTCGACGGCGAAAAACTGAAAGACGACGCCTATTACGACAATCCCGGCTGGCGGCGCGCCCGCGCAGCCGGCGCTCGGCGCACATCCAAGCCGGTGCAAATCGAAGGCAGCGCCCGCGCCGTATCGGTGAGCGCGCCGGGCCGATCACAATATAAAACCGGCCAGCGCGTCTTCCACCAGAAGTTCGGCTATGGCGTTATATCTTTAATCGAAGGCCAAAAACTCACCGTCGAGTTCGAACATTCCGGCGCCAAGAAAGTCATCGATACGTTTGTCGAGGCGGCGTAATGGCGCTACAGCCCAAACAAATCTATCGTCCGTTTGACATCATCAATGTTGGCTGAAAAGCCTTCTTCCTGCGCATCTCCGACCGTAAATCCATATTGAATATTTAGAAGGTCGGTGCAACATTTATGGGTTGTAGCGAATCGATCCGGCGGGGTGATCGCGAGTAACGCACCTCCGGGCGGCAAGAAATAAAGGGCATGCGCCTGATGGCTGCCTTCCGACCCGACGATTATCTCCGCACCATGCAACGCCTGTGAAATTTCTTCAACACTCACTTTGGTAGAGTCAATAACATCAAACCCTTCTTCAGCAAGCGCCGCGGCGACCGCATCCTCGTTATGAAATCGGCGCACGCCTTTGTCAGTGATGCCGCGTTTAATGTAGACGCGCTTTTTCTTACGCGGCGCACCTAAACGCTTGAATACACGCTGACGCAATGTTTCCAGCCGCGCGCCTTTGTGTGTGGTGAACGCCTCATCATCGAACATCACTAGCGATTTGAAGAAAACATTTTCCTCTTGACGCCACGGTAAATCAAGAAACTTTGCATAGGCATGAATATGGCTTTCTCCAAAGTGCGCAGCGTGCCAATTTGGAGGGCTTGGCGACACCGGCTGACCGTATTGTTCAGCAAGCAAAGCCAAAGGAGTATCATCCATTAGCCAATGACCGAAATACTGAAGCCCTAAATATGAACCTGCAAGCGCGCCTTCGCCAACCGTCAAGACAGGAAAATTATGAGACGGCGGCGGCGGGACGCCGTAGGGTAAAACCCGCCTTTCGGCGCCGCGCGCCACAACCGCGCCCTTATAGAGAAATGCATTCGTGTAACGATAAGCCATAATCGGCGGACGCTCGAATGACCCGCCGTGAACACGTTTGGCCTCAATTTCCGTCGTTGTCCTCCCTTCCACAGTGAGCACCTTATCAAACTCTCCTGGCAAGAAAATCGAGGGCGGCGTATTCAGCGTTTCTGCTGACGTGACAGTCCACACCTTGTCAGCGGCGTCGGCCATCGATCTGGCGGCGCCAATCCTTCGGCGTAAGCGGAATAAACCGTGGCGAAGGGAAAGCCCTACATGTTGCAAACTCTGCACCTAACTCACCCCACTCCTTGTTTACAAAACATTTACTAGCGGCAGTTTTATTGTGATCTAAATCGCTCCACACATAAAACTTACAGATAACCGTATCGCCGAATCACAAACATTGGCAAAATAACCATAACATACTGCTCGCCAATAATCGCCGCCTCGCCAATAAGGAAACCCCGAGCGATGCCAAGTTATAAAATTTCATGGACGGCCCCTAAATCCGGCCTTGATGATGCTTACGCCGCGTTGAGCGAATTGCTGGCCCCGCCGGCGGATGCGGTAAGCCTGGTCAAGCAGGACACGATTGCAGATGATGATGCAAGCGTCTGGTCGCTTGATGCCTATTTTCAAGTCCGCCCTGACGTTGATGTGGTCAACAAATTTGTCGCAGACCATGGCGGGCTTGGCGACGGCCAGTTGGAGGAATTACCCGACATAGACTGGGTGGCGCACGCGCTTGAAGGGCTTGGCGTGGTGCGGTGCGGGCGCTTTGTGCTTTATGGTGTTCATGATACGGATAAGCTCACTGATGAAGCGGATGATATTGCTATCCGCATCGACGCCAATCAGGCGTTCGGCACCGGCCATCACCCGACCACCGCTGGATGCTTAACCCTGCTTGACCGGTTTGCGGGCTGGGCGCCAAAGTCGGTGCTTGATCTCGGCTGTGGTTCGGCAGTGCTAGCGATTGCGGCGGCAAAATTATGGGGCCGCAATATTCTCGCCAGCGATATCGATGAGACGTCCGTCGCCATCGCCAGGGAAAATGTGACGATCAACCAAGTCGAGGGTCAGATATCTCTCTGCGGCGCCGCCGGTTTTGACCATCCCGATATCGCCGTCGCGGCGCCGTTTGGCTTTGTGTTCGCCAATATCCTCGCGGGGCCGCTGGCAGAGCTAGCGCCGGAAATGGCTGCGCACATCGCCAAAAACGGACGCGTCATGCTCGCTGGAATGATGGCTGAGCAAGAAGCCGGCGTCCTTGCCGCCTATGAGAATGTCGGATTCCGCCAGCTAAACCGCCTCGACCACGAGACATGGCCGGTGCTTTTGCTGGTCCGGCAATAGAACCGCCTCTTGAGCTTGGCCGTACAAAACACGATATTAGCCCTAGAACATCGGGCGATTGATAGGAACCGCCCGATGTTCTAGATTTTTTCTTGCGCGCCGGGTTATGCGAACAACCGGTTTCCACTTTTTCGCCCGGCGCTCTAACAGAATTTCAAAGGATCAGTCCCTTCATGTTCCAGACCTACGAGCCCGTATCGGACCGCTCTTTTGCCGGCAAACATCTGCCGACGCTGCGGGCGGCCATGAAAACCCAAAAACTCGATGGCTTTATCATTCCGCATGATGATGAATATCAAAACGAGTATATTCCCGAATATGCCGAGCGGTTAATGTGGGCGACGGGGTTTTCCGGCTCCGCCGGCGGCGCCGTCATCATGGCGGAGCGCGCGGTTGTCTTCACCGATGGGCGCTACACATTGCAGGTTCGCCAGCAAGCCGACAGCGCGTTTTTCGACTATGCCGACTATACCGATATTTCAATCGACCAATGGCTTCGCGAGAACGCACCCAAAGCCGCGCGCATTGGCTATGACCCGATGCTGCACACGCTGGCCAATGTCAGAAAACTGAAGGCGGCGGCAAAAGCGGCGGGCTTTGAACTGGTTGCGGTGTCCCAAAACCCCGTCGATGTCGCCTGGGCGGACCAGCCAGCGGCGCCGCAAGCGCCGGTGCGCCCGCATGATCTCAAATTCACCGGACGCGCGGCAAACGACAAGCGTGAGGAAATTGCAAAAGCGGTAAAAAGCGCCAGCGCCGATGCGGTGTTGATTACCGCGCCGCCATCGATTGCCTGGCTGTTTAATATTCGCGGCGCTGACGTAGCACGCTCGCCGTTGCCGCTCGGCCGGGCGATCCTGAAAGCCGACGGAACGGCGACGCTGTTTATCGCGCCGGAAAAAGCCGGCAATGCGCTACCGGAATTTCTTGGCGACGATGTCGACCTTCGCGGCGAGGCGGAGGTGACTACGGCGCTTGAAAAGCTCGCCGCCAGCGGCGCCAGCGTCGCGGTTGACCCCGCGCTGTCGCCATCAAAATATATCGACGTGCTGAAGGCGGCGGGCGCGCGGATAATAGAGCTCACCGATCCATGCGCCCTCCCCCGCGCCACCAAAAACGAGACCGAGATTGAAGGTGCGCGCAACGCGCATATCCGCGACGGCGCCGCGGTGACGCGCTATCTTCATTGGCTCGACACCGAAGCGCAAAGTGGCGAGATCGATGAAATTACCGCGGCAAAGAAGCTCGAGGCTTTCCGCGCCGAATCGGACGAGTTGCGCGATCTTAGTTTTGATTCGATTTCCGGCGCCGGACCCAATGGCGCGGTGGTGCATTACCGCGTCACGACCCAAACCAACCGCAAGCTCCAGCGCGGCGAGTTGTTTTTAATCGATTCCGGCGGTCAGTATCCGGACGGCACCACGGACATCACCCGCACCGTGCCGATTGGCGAGCCGAGCGATGAAATGCGCGACCGGTTCACGCGGGTTCTCAAAGGCCACATCGCGCTGGCGACGATGAAATTTCCCACAGGCACAACCGGCCATCAGCTCGACGCCTTTGCGCGCAAACCGCTTTGGGATGCTGGGCTCGACTATGATCACGGCACCGGCCACGGCGTCGGCTCGTTTCTCGGCGTTCATGAGGGCCCGCAGCGCATCGCCAAAGCGCCCAACGACCAGGCGCTCAAACCCGGCATGATCCTTTCCGATGAGCCCGGCTTTTATAAAGCCGGCGCGTTCGGCATCCGCATTGAAAACCTCATCGTCGTGACGCCGGCCAGTCCCATTCCCGGCGGCGAACGCGAGATGATGGCGTTTGAAACCATCACCATGGCGCCAATTAACCTCGATCTGGTGCTAGTTGATATGCTGAGCGGTCATGAGCGCGACTGGTTCAACGCCTATCACGCACAAGTGCGCGCCAAACTTAACGCCGACATCCCGGCGAACATGAAAGATTGGTTTGAAAATGCAACGCGTGCGATTTGACTGACAACTGAAAACAACCGGTCATAGCCATTGCGATATGGATGTGCCGAGTTCACAGGCTGGCCGCCGCCATTCCATTGCGGCGCCTTCGATATCTATTGCAGGTTTCAAGCGATGGGCTGGTCCCCATGGCGTTTGTTCTTTCGATTTTAGAAAATCCTCAGACGTTGGCGCCTTGTCTAGCTTGCCTTCAATGCTCTGCGGATGGGCAATCAGAAGTTCTGCAGTGCGCGCCAGAGACAGGCGGGCATTTCTCAAGCCCTCGCCTTTGGCGGCGAAACTGACAGCGCGCACGGCGGCGGCCGCCATAAGATACCCTGTTGCGTGGTCCAGAGCCTGAACGGGAAGCGGCGTCGGTTGATCACGCTTTGCCCAATGCATCCCGGCCTCGGCTATGCCGCAACTCATTTGCACCAGGCTGTCAAACCCGCGTCGCTTTGACCAAGGGCCCGTCCACCCATAAGCGTCAAGCGATACCTCTATTAAGCCCGGACAGATATCAAGGCGCACGGCTTCACTATAGCCGAGCTCCACAAGCGCATCAGGACGGTATCCATGGATTAATATGTCAGCGCTTGCGAGCAAGTCTTCAAAAATTTTACGGTCAGCCGGACGCTTAAGTTCAAGAAAACTGCATCTTTTGCCGAGCGTGATATCCGCAACTACGTTTGGCTCATCCCACCCTGGCGGATCAATGCGCAACACATCCGCGCCAAAGCCAGCCAGCGTTCTTGTTGCAACCGGCCCCGCCAACACGCGCGTCAGATCAAGAACGCGCAATCCCTTCAGGGGTCGCGCCCGAGATGCAGGCCAGCTGCGCATTTGTGAGTGTCGCACCTCGCCCCAAGCAATGAGCGGCTCGGACGCGACAGCCCGGCCTTGAGGATGCGCACTCCATTCATCGCGTGATCGCATTGCGGCGGCAACACCGCCCATCTTAACAATCTCGGTTTCAAGTTCGTCCCTATGCCAAGTTTCTATGGCTGCTTTCACTTTGTCGCGAACAGCATCGACACCAAGAACCGAGAGCGTTGCTTTACGATGATGCGGTAAATTTGTATGCAGCTTTATCCAGCCATCGCGCGTTTCATAATCTCCTGCGATAATGTCCCAGACCGGAGGCATCTCCCAACCAACTGGATAAATCGATTGTCCAAACCATAGCGATGCAAGCCTTTGATCAACACGGACCATAGGTCTGACAGGCGCCACACCAAGACCGACAATAAGATTGGCGATTGTGCTTCCAACGGCGCCGATAGTCGAGGTTGCAAGGTCACTGACACTGTAAACAGACGCGAGGCGTTCCTGACCTACAGTTTCGTAGTCATTGTTCAACTCAAGTGCGGTAGGTATTTCCTGCATATTTTTTAACGTATCCTGACAATATCGCCCTATAACTCGCCGACGCTGATCAGCGCACCGCCGTCGATCACAACTGACTGGCCGGTCATCCACCGCCCCGCGGGCGAGGTTAAAAACACCGCAGCGCCGGCGATGTCGTCGGGCTCGCCGAACCGGCGCAGCGGCAGCTTTCGGGTCATCATCTTTTCGACCTTCGGGTCTTTCCATAGCGCCTCAGCGAAATAGGTTTTGACGACGCCGGGACAAATGCAATTGACGCGAATATTATCGGGCCCGTATTCCACCGCCAGATTACGCGCCAACTGCATATCTGCGGCTTTGGAAATATTATAGGCGCCAATAGCGCTCGACCCAACAAAGCCGCCTACTGACGAAATGACGACAATCGCGCCATCTTGCTTCTCTCTCATTTCCGGCAACACCATATGCGACAGCCAATGGGCGGCTTTGACATTGCAGGTGAGAATTTTGTCGAACTGTTCGTCGGAGATATCCGCGGACGGGCCAAAATACGGATTAACCGCCGCATTGGCGACAAGAATATCGGCGGGACCGAATTTAGCGCGCGTCTCATCAACCAGGCGTTGCAACTCTTGCTTGTGCGAAATATTGCACGCAACGCCGTGCGCAACTTCGCGCCCCTCCGCTTCGTTGATGCTGTCGACGATTTGTTGACACGCATCTAGCTTGCGGCTTGAGACGATAACATTGGCGCCAGCTTGCGCGAGACGACGCGCAATCGCCTCGCCAATGCCGCGCGAGGCGCCGGTGACAATCGCGGTTTTGTTGCTCAGATCGAAAAGCGACGGCGCGCCGCCCCCGGATTTGGTCATTGTTCTCGTCCTTCCTCAAAAGAAGGAAGTTTAGAACGTGACGCATAAAGTGGGAAATAGTTTTCGCACTTGCCAGCACGAACTCTGGCGCCAAGTCTATAAACTGACCCACGCATCCACACACCGCTCATTCCGGCGCTGGCATGCCGGGCATAGTATGGAATAGATGCGGGCAACGGTAAATTTTGACATTTAGCGGCCGAACAATAACAGCAGCTTTTTAGTCCGGCGGCGCTTCAAGTTTTGTTCAGTTGTGAGCGTTGCAATGACGACCCCTGAAGCGTTTCCTTAATTCGACCGCAGCTTTATGATGTGTGTGTGCTCATCCGCAACCAAACTAGCCCATCTCTCCATCAGACCCTGGCATTTCTCAAACAGGTCGCCGCGCCGATAGCCGGCTTTAGCCCTGTTCTTGATTGTTCACGCCAGCGCCATTTCGCACACTTCGTTCGAAAAATTCGTGCGTTCCGCCGACCAATCCCGAAATGTTGAACGAAAACCGTGAACGGTTTCAACATATCCCATTCGGCGCGAGGCCGTCAGGAACGCCATATGCGGAAGCGGTATTCCTTGCTTTACGCCAGGGAAAATGAATTCAGAAACATGGAGGCGCTTTTTTGCATCTCTTAGTGTCTATCCGGGAATAAGAGTTGAGTGAAAGGTCCAAATCAGATTCACCGTATTTTGTTGACAAATATGGAGATCATAGATGGTTTGGACACCTTCCACTCGGGCTGAACATGACAGAAGCCGGCTCAGCTTTGCA
>JAJFFZ010000120.1 GCA_021776395.1 Hyphococcus sp.
TGACGGCTCGTTGAAAGAGTTTTTCGTTTACATGCGCGCCGACCCGGATGGAAAGTTTACCTATCCGAGCACGGATGAAGGCCGTGCGCGTTATCTGAGCGAGGCGACGCAAATCATCGACACGATGCGCGGCCGGCTTGATGAATTGTTCCTCACCAAACCGAAAGCCGCGCTCATCGTCAAACGCGTCGAGCCGTTTCGTGAGCAAGCCGCAGGCAAAGCCTTCTACCAGCGGCCGGCGCCGGACGGATCGCGCCCCGGTACATATTACGCCAATCTCTATAATATGGCCGACATGCCGAGCTACCAGATGGAAGCGCTTGCCTATCACGAAGGCATTCCCGGCCACCACATGCAGCTGGCGATCGCGCAAGAGCTCGAAGGCCTGCCGAGCTTCCGCAAATATGGAAGCGTCACCGCCTATACCGAAGGCTGGGGGCTCTATTCGGAATATATCCCTAAAGAGATGGGGTTTTACGCCGATCCCTATTCCGACTTTGGCCGCCTGGCGATGGAGCTTTGGCGCGCGGCGCGCCTCGTCGTCGACACCGGGCTGCACGACAAAAAATGGACGCGGGCCGAGGCAATCGATTATCTCCTCGCCAACACGCCAAACCCCGAAGGCGATGCGACCAAAGCGATTGAGCGCTATATCGTCATGCCGGGCCAGGCGACTGCCTATAAAATTGGCATGCTGAAAATTCTTGAATTGCGCGCCCGCGCCGAAGCCGCGCTCGGCGATGATTTCGATATTCGCGCATTCCACGACGTGGTGTTAAAAAACGGCGCCGTGCCACTCGCCATCCTGGAAGAAAATATCGACGCCTGGATTGCTGTGAGTGAGGCTTCTTAAGCCTCGCCAGCACAAATAACCCGGCGCAGCTATTGTTGCTGCGCCGGGATTGATTGAACATTTTCGCACATTTGACGACGCCAAGACATTGACTCTTTTTAAGACTCGGAATCTTACACGTTATAAAAATGTAACCCATTGTAATTATACATTCTTTTGCGCAATATGCCGTGTCTGTTTATACATTATAAAAACCGTTTGCCAACACGGGGAAACATCGCATATAAAGGGTAGCCTCTTGTTTCTCAGGTGTTTTTAGCTACGTTATTATAGTCTATAAAATGAAGATCCCAGCCACGCCTCCAGACTTTCAGCAAAAATTCGATGCCCTGCTGGTAGAGGCAATCGAAAAATCAAGGGCGGGCGACGCCACGCTATTATCAGCCTTCACAAATGCCAATATCGTCGATGAAAAAGGCCGATATTTGCATTGGGAGGAATTGCGATTTCGCGAACCGCCAGAAGAGCTTGACCCTCTTTCGCATTGGGCCATCACCCGTCATGCGCGATATGTCCGCGCACAACCTACACTTTTTTTTGACAAACAAAAAAACCCGTTTGTCCTCGTCCAAACCGACCATATCGCACGCAACCTGCATGAAATTGATAGCGAGACCAGAGGTAGTGTTCAATTTTCTGGTGGGCCGCCAAAAAGTCAGGATGCTGAACGCTTCCTTGTTAAATCCCTTATAGAAGAACCTTTTAATAGCTCGCTACTAGAAGGCGCCGCGACAACGCGCGACCAGGCCGTTCGCTTGATCCGTGAAAACAAGGCGCCCACGACAGCAGGAGAGCGCATGGTAATTAACAACTACAACGCCATCGAATTCATCAAACAGCAAAAAGACGAGCTTCTAACAATTGAAATCATTCACGAGCTGCAACGAATTTTAACACAAGGTACGCTCGACGATGAAAAAAAGGTCGGCGCGTTCAGATCTGCATCTAACGACATAAACGTGGTTGACGAGACAACAGGCGAGATTCTACATGCGCCTCCGCCAGCACAAGATATGGCGCAACGCGTGCAGCGTATATGCGACTTCGCTAATGACGACGCCAAAGATGGACCGTTTATTCACCCCATAATCCGGGCCATCATCCTCCATTTCATGCTCGCTTATGAACACCCTTATGTTGATGGCAACGGGCGCACAGCAAGGGCATTGTTTTATTGGTATGTCGTCAAATCCGGCTATTGGCTTTTGGAATATGTTTCCATCAGCCGGATCATCAACCTGGCGCCGGCAAAATATGGCATGGCGTTTCTATACACAGAGACCGACGGAAATGATTTGACCTATTTCGTTCATCACCAACTAAATGTCTTGCATCAGGCCGTTGATGAGTTGAAAGAATTTATCAACCGCAAGCAAGTGGAATTGCAGCAGCTCAATAAAGCGCTCAATAGTAAAAATCTCAAAGGAAGCCTGAATCACCGTCAGTTGGCCTTACTGCTTGAGGCTGCCAGGTTTCCACGAGCGATCTACACCATTGACGACCACCAAAACATTCACAGCGTCAGCTATTTAACCGCGCGCAGCGATTTAGAGGGGCTCAACAAGCTTGGGTTCCTTACCAAACGCAAACGCGGCAACAAATCATTGTACCAACCCATTACCGGGATAACCAAGAAAATAGGCACAGCCGCAGGCAAGAAGCCATGACATCCGCTCCCGACCCTCGCCCGCCGGTATCGGCAATCATTCGCACGTTTAACGAACAGCGCTTGATCGCCGAGGTGGTGCGCGCCGCGCTGGCGGCTGCGCGCGAGGTGGTTGTTGTCGATTCCCACTCCACGGACAACACCGTCAGCCTTGCGCGAGCGGCGGGCGCTCGTGTCATCGAGCATGAATGGACCGGCTGGGGCCGCCAAAAACGCATCGCGGAAGACGCTTGCGAGCATGACTGGATACTTGATCTTGACGGTGATGAGGTGGTGACGCCGGAATTTGCGCTAGAGCTGGCGGCGCTGTTTACCGACGGCGAGCCGCCGAAGAAAATCTACCGGACGATGCTGGCGCTGGTTCCTCCGGTTGGCGCGCCGTGGATGAATTTCGGCAACCAGACCCGCCACAAAGTTTATGACCGCCGCATCATTCGCGCGCCGGACCATGATGGCTGGGACCAGTTCAGACTGCCGAAAGATATCGAAATCGGGCATATGAAAGCGCGCATGCTGCATTACGCCTTTAGCGATGTGGCGCATCTGGCAGCGAAGCTCAACCGCAACTCATCGATCCCCGCGCCATTAAAATCGCGGCCTTATCTGGTGGTGCGCATATTATTCGGGTTGCCGTTCTATTTCGCCAAGCGTTATTTTCTCGACCAATATTTTCGCGGCGGCGTTTATGGTTTTGCCCTGGCGCTAATCTATGGCTTTGCGCGATGGCTGCGCGACGTCAAAATGTGGGAACAGCACCGCAAGAGTTAAGCCCTGTGCTGCGCGGTCTTCGAGCAGGCCATCAACGCCAGGCCAAAGATGATCACATGCGTTACATTCATCGCCACCGGCAAGATATAAACGCCAACGCCAGGCGCCACCCAGTAAAGCGCGAAAATTAACGCCAGGATAGTTGCCGGATTGACCGCCGCCATCCATTTTGGCAAAGCCGTCCGCCCCCGGAGAATAAGCACAACCCAGAGCACCGAGACCGCGACCATCGCCACTCTTAATACGTTTACCAACGGCTCGTTATGCGCCGCCATACGCAGCAAAAGCTCAGGGCTGGCCGCGCCCATCCGGCGAACCGGCCAAGTCCGCTATTATGGTCCATCGCCGCCTCCGACGTTACTAAACACTTACCCGTTGGCGCTCATCTCGATACGCTCGCCCGCCGTTGCGCTATCATGGCGTTTGACGGCGCCGTTCTGAAAGCGCGCCTCAACCGTCGCTTCGCTCGCCTCCCCCAGGCCGAAAATCATTTCCGCGGACTGGTCAGAGCCAAGCCCCTGGCTGGCGGTGAATTGTTTTGTGCGCACCATTCCGTCAGGCGTCGTCACGGTGACGATGGCGCCAAGCGAGGCTGTGGTATCGGGCAGGCGCACTTTCAGCCAGGCGCCCGTATCAACGCCGCTGAGAAACGCCTTGGCTTCACCGCCGATATTCGCCCAAACCAAATCCGGCCGGCCGTCATCGTTAAAGTCCGAGACAACCGGCGCCACGGCATAGTTGCGGTTGACCGCGCCGGCGCGTTTTTCAACCGGCATGAATTTACC
>JAJFFZ010000013.1 GCA_021776395.1 Hyphococcus sp.
CGCTTGCGTAGCGCGGGCAATCCCGCTCATAATGTTTGCGAGTGATTTCGGTCCAGGTCATGCGATCCTCCGTGTTCTTTCCAAATCACAGAGAATCACAAACCGCTGAAATCACTCAATTCTTTTTGGAGCAGACACTTAAATGCTCCGTCACTTTCCAGAAACCTCTCAATCATCAACCCAGCAACCTCGCCAGGCTTGACATCATTCCCATATTCACGTGCATGAATAGCCGCGTAATCCACCAGAGCTTCATGGACATCTGGCGCCAGCGACAGGCTTAATTTCACCGGCGTGCGATCAGGTATGGGACCAAGTTTCAAACTCATCGCGTTGCGCCTTTTGTCTCGAAGGGCCGCAGTACAAGGTCTTTGTGAACAATGACGCGCAACGGCCAACCGGGGCGGATTTTGATTGTCGGTTGAATATCGAGATTGCGCTGAACGATTTTTTGACCAGCTTGGTTGGCGGAAGTTTGAGCGGACTCGCGCAGAGCCTGCACGATGTCGCTTTCAGCATTGTCGAAGGAGAGTTCCGTACCAACGCCAAGCAATGTGGAAAGCACTACACCCTTCAACAACCGAAATGTGTGGAAATCGACCTTATCGGCGAGCCCTGCATAGCCGGCAACATCGCTTGCCGGCATGTTGTCGATGATGATCGAGGCGCCATCGGGGTAGATGATACGCGACCAAACCAGCAAAGCCCTCGCCTGCCCAAACGCGATAACGCTATCATATCGACCAATCAGCTTTGCGCCTTGCGGGATCAGCACATAGTGCCCAGTGACGCTGTCATAAACGTTTTGCGTCACTTGCGCGATCACCGTGCCAGGCAAATCGGAGTTTACACCGGTGATAAGACTTGCCGGGATAACGGTTCCCGCCATCACTTCAAACGGCGTGATTGGATCTTCGAGGACGTATGGATTGTCGGTTGAAGACCCCTCACCGTCTTTCAGGAATTCAAGTTTTCTGAATTGGCGGTTAGGGTCATCTTCGCGCTCAGCGCCGAAGGGAACTGGCGGTTGGCCAAGCCCCATATCAAATGGCTGGTTCGGGACGGTCTCTGAGACAACCGCTGGATTTGTGTCACCATTCGACGCCAACGAGAAGAACACGCCCGCTTCCCGCGCTTCACTGGCGATCTGCGCCTCGCGTAACGCCGCCTCTCTCGCGGCGTCTGCTTCAGGCGAATTGCGAAACGGCGTCGCTGATAGAGATGCATAGTCTGCGCGATTTAAATAGCTTGTCTCACCTGAATTCGCGACCACTTGTTCTGCGCGCAACATCGCGGCGCCAAGATCGCCAGGCAAGGGCGCCCCGAGTTGCGGTTTTACATCCGCATAGGTCTTCGGCAGCGCCTCAAGGCCTTCCGCTGTCGGTTTGGTCTCAACATTGTAAAGCTCGGTTGCTTGCACGCCACCACTCGCGCGCGGCGGTTTCAGAGCGACGCTCATGGCGCCAAAGATGATCAACGCCGCACCACCAGCGGCGATCATCAGCGCTTTTTTGTTAAGCCGTGTCACCGGCCGTGGTTTGGCGCGCAATTCGAGCGTTTCAGGATTTTGTTTCACGGCGGACATTATGACCGCCGCTTCGCATCGTTACGAATAATGCGCACGATCTGTTGCGGATCTTCACCGAGCCTGAGTTCGGCGGCGGTAAACAGGCGATCGACAATATAGTAATTACCGCGCATGCGATAATTGACGAGTTCCGGTTTCCCTTTGCGGCTTAAAACAAACAGCGGCGGCGCCTCGCCTTGCGCGATGTTTTCAGGAAACTGAATAAAAACCTGTTTGCCATTGTCAAAGGCGCGTATGGGGCGCCAATGAGGTTTGCCGCCTTCAATCTTGTAGCGGAATTTCAAGTCACCGGGATCAACCGAGGCGTCAATCACGTGGCTTGCCTGCTGCAAGGCGCGGGTATTTTCTTTGCGCCGCCGGGTTAGTTGTTCTTGCGGATAGGTCCAGGAGATCGCCGCCATATAGGTCTCATTGAATGACCGCATTTCAAGATGATAAGCGCGCCGGTCGGTGGCGATCACAAGATTGGTGGAGAGATGGGGGGCAATCGGTTTGACGAGGATATGAACCCGCTCGTCTCCATCGGCGTCACCGCTGGTTGTATCGCCAACAACCCAGCGCACCGTGTCGCCGGCAGATACCGAGTTCAACCGCTCGCCCGGCTGCAGCGTGATGTCGGTCACCTGTTCGGGCGCGGCATATAATCGATAAAGCGCGCCTTCCATAAACGGATAGACTTGGACCGCGTTTACGAAGCGGCTGAGGTCGGGTTCGATTTTCGCACGTTCATTCGCCGTATCGATACGCTGAAAAGGTTTCAGAGATGGAGACAGCGCCGTTTTTTCCTCAATAGGTTTCAACTGACCCGGCAACGGATAAGGCGTCGCGGTTTCAATGATTTCGCGCACCGGCGTATCGTCATCGAAATTGATGGCCTTGGCCGGACGCATCGGATAGCTGTCGAGCGCGATATCCGGATAGGTCGTTGCACAGCCAGTGAGTGCAATGATGGCAATAAAAGATACTGCGTGTTTCATGATCGTTCTCCGAGGTCTTTCGACCAGTTGATGCCGTGGACATAAAGTCCGAGTGGGTTTTTATGGAGCGCCTCTTCATTGCGCGGCGGAGTCACAACAATGGTCAGATGCGCAGTGAAGCGTTCAAGCTTTTCGAATTGCCCGCTGGCGTAGGTTTTCTCAGACCAGCGAATTTCAAAGGAATCATCGGAGGCGCGTACGACGCTCGCGACATCAACATTGACGCTGCGCCGGCCAATATCGGTGAAAGGATCATTCAGCCTCGCGTAATCATTAAGCGCTATCGCGCCGCGGTCAGTCGCAAAATCATAAGCCTGCAGCCAGTTCTCGCGCACCACGACGGGATCAATGGAAATCGAGCGAACGCTGCGAATAAAATTCGCCAGCGCGTGCGCGATCTGTGCGTCGTTTGGTTCATAGGCCTCAATAGCGGGGCCAATAGCGCGCACAGATCCTTGGGCGTCGACCTCAACAACATAGGGCGTCACGATAGAGCGGTTAGACTGCCAGATAAGACCAGCTACAGCGACAGCGGCGATGGCAATCGAACCGAATGCGGCCACTCGCCAATTCGCGGCTTGTGCGTGGGCCGAACCCAGACGCTCGTCCCAAGCCGTTCTCGCTTTTTGATAAGGCGTTTCTGGCAGCGGTGTTTCGCTATAGCGGACGGAAGATCGTTTAAACATATTTATTCTTCCTCTTGTCGGAGTTTTGGCGCATCGGCGGAACTGGGCCGGTCGCCTGATGCGATCACATGGGTCGCCGTCATCCCAGCATCGCGAACGCCCTGTTCGCGCCGCAATTGTTGCGCCCAGTTTGGCGCTGCACTGGCGCCCGGAACGGATGATGAGGCGGTAGATGGTGAACCAGCGATGCGGCCGCCGGTTGCTGTAAACGCCGCGCGTGCTCCTGACTGATAGGCTTCGCCCGGACTGCCCAGTGAACGCGAAACTGAACTCCGCGCTGATTGCATCGCCGCGCCCGCACCCGCTTGAGCAACACCGCTGGCGCCGGAGGCAACCGAACGCCAACCGGACCCGCCTGACGCCGCGCTGCCGAGCGCGTAAGCCGCATTGGCGCCGCCCGCCATGGATGCGCCAGCGCGCACAGCAGATTGGCCAGCACTCGCCGCCGCTCTTGCGCCTGATCCCGCCAAAGCACCAGCGCCGACCAGCGCAGCTCCGGTTCCTGCGACCGTCGCCACAGCGGCGCCCGCGCCAAGTTGCGGTGCGCCTGCAACCAGCCCGGTTGCAATGCCGGGCCCAAAGATGCCGAGCGCTAACAAAGAGAGCGAGCCGAGTATCGTCGACGCCGCCTGTTCAAGGGTCACCGAACCCGGCGTAAACGTCCCTGCTATCGATCCGAAGATCGTGGAGCCGATGCCGACAATGATCGCCAGCACCATCAGCTTGATGCCCGACGCGATAACATTGCCGAGGACGCGTTCCGCTAAAAATGAGGTTTTGTTCCAGAGGGCGAAAGGAACGAGCACGAATCCCGCAAGCGTCGTCAGCTTGAACTCGATGATCGTCACGAATAACTGGATTGCGAGGATGAAGAACGCGAACAGGACAATCACCCAAGCGAGCAGGATAATCACGATAGTGACGAAGTTCGTGAAAAAGCTTGGGAACCCAATGAGCGAGTTTGCTTCTTCGAGAAGCGGGTATGCCGCATTGAAACCGGTCGCAGCGACAAACCCTGGCTTTAAGAGGTCCGCCGCTGTCAGCGTCGTGCCGGTAGCGACAAGGCCTAACCCAGCAAAGCTTGAAAAAATAATATTGGCGAGCAGCGCGAAATTATTGATGATGAAAGCAAAAGCGCCCACATAAAGCACCTTCTTCACAAATTGCCCGAGAACATTTTGTTCTCCGGCCAGCGCCCAGAACAATCCTGCCAGGACCACATCAATGCCGATCAAGATCGCGGTGAGGAATCCCACATCGCCTGCAAGCAATCCAAAACCGCTGTCGATATAAGCGATAAAGGTGCTGGTAAAATCATCTATGACATTGATGTCGTCCATGAGGAGGATGTGTTCCTATGAGGGTGTGTATGCGGCGCCGTCGCCAAGAAAGCGTTTGCGATGAATGCGGGAACGTTCTTCGGACTGCAGCTGGCGTGCGCGCTCTAGCGCTTCCGCGCGATATTGAACGCTAAGCATTTGTGCGGTCTGCATTGACTGCTTGGTCTGCAGAGCGATCAGCTGGTTGCCAGCTTGTACGACTTGCAAATCCCCGATAGCGCTCTGGCTTTCGGTAACAAGTTCATCGAGCGTCATCGCATCATCGGCGATGGTCTCGGTAATCTTCGCCTGCATCAGCATCGCATCATGAAGCGAGCGCGAGGCTTCCTCCCAGTGGGTGCGGGCTTGTGCGCCCATCGCCAGATTCGAAAAGCTGGTATAATCTTCCGGGAACAGGATTTTGAACGCGGTATCAACCGTCGCAACATCATAGGCGATCGAGTTTGCAGTTTTGATCAACTTGTCTATCTCTGCGAGGCGCGCATTGAGCGCTGCTTTTGCCGAATATGGCAGCTGGGTGAGGTTCTTCGCTTGATTGGCGATCATTTGCGCTTCATTGGTCAATTGCTTGACCTGATTGTTGATCATTTGAAGGGTGCGCGCCGCGGTCAAAACATTCTGCGCGTAATTCGTCGGGTCATAGACAATGCCGCCGAGAATAAAGGCGTTTGCAGACGAGACAGGCGCCAGCACCAAACCGACAATGGCGACACAGCTCAGCAGTTTTGATTTCATTCGGCGGCGCATGAGTAAGCTCCTTTGGGGTTGGTATGTTTCGAGATAAGATCGGCGGCCCAATCGAGCCCTTTGGCGCGCAAAAAGGCGGGCGCGAACTCCGCCGGACGGTGCTGGTTAAAAACTCGATCTATGATTGAGTGATCATCCGGCGATGAGGCGCCGCAAATGCTCAAGGCAATGGGTCCAAGCCCGAGATCAAACAAGCGATTGCCGATTGAGGATTGATAGTAATAATCGCGCTTAGGCGTTGCAGTTGCGATGATCTCGATCTGGCGGGCATTGAGCCCGAATGCATCATAGGCGGCGCGAATACCGATCTCTTGCGCGCGAGGGTTGGGCAAGAATATCCGCGATGGACAGGATTCGATGACCGCCGGAGCGATTTTTGAGGTTTGGATGTCGCTTAGTGACTGTGTTGCAAAAATAACCGAAACGTTTTTCTTGCGCAGTGTCTTAAGCCAGTCGCGCAAACGTTCGCTAAACAACGGATGGTCCAAAAACACCCAGGCTTCATCAAGCAGCAACAGGGTCGGCCGGCCATCAAAACGCGCCTCCAACCGGTCAAAGAGATAGGAAAGCGCCGGTGCGATCGCCGCCTCGCGGCGCATTAGCGTTTCCATCTCGAAGCCCTGAACATCGGTGAGATCGAGCGTGTCGGTTTCAGCATCGAAAAGACCGCCATGAGCACCGTCAATGGTGAAGGGTTTTAAAGCATCGCGGAGATCAGACCGTTGCAACAGCAGCGAGAACCCCGTCAGCGTACGTTCGCGTTTAGGCGCTGCCGATAGATTTCCAAGCGCCGACCAAAGCGCATCCTTCACCGACGGATCAAGCATCACGCCTTCCTGGGCAAGAACACCCAACAGCCAATGCTGCGCCCGCCCCCGTCCATCATCACTGTCGATATCGGCGAGCGGTTGAAACGCCAGCGAACCTTCAGCGCCTAGATCATGAAACGCGCCGCCAAGGCCTAAGATGCTTGCGCGCATCGAGCGGCCCTTATCGAAGGCGAATATTTGCGCTTGCGTGTAGCGGCGAAACTGCAGCGCCATCAGCGCCAGAAGAATTGATTTACCTGCGCCAGTTGGACCAACAATAAGCGTATGACCGACATCGCCGATATGCGTTGATAGGCGGAACGGCGTTGTTTCTTGTGTAGTCGCCGAAAGCAGCACCGGCGCTTGCAGATGCTCATTCCTCTCCTGCCCCGCCCAAACCGCCGACAATGGCGCCAAATGGGCAAGATTTAACGTATGGAGAAGCGGCTGACGGATATTGGCGTAGAGGTGACCTGGAAGACTGCCGAGCCAGGCTTCAACCGCATTGACGCTTTCACGGATTGTTGTGAACCCGCGCGCATTCAAAATGCGCTCGACCTCACGTAATTTTACGTCAACATTACCCCGGTCTTGATCGCGCACAATAATTGTTGTGGTGAAATACCCGTAAGAAACATCATCGCTCCCGAGTTCCTGAAGCGCAGCGTCCGCATCCGCCGCTTTGTTGTCGGCGTCAGCATCGACCAAAACACTCTCTTCATTAAAGAGCGTTTCTTTAATAACCGCAGCGATGGATTTGCGTTTGGCAAACCATTGGCGACGGTATTTTGTCAGCTCTTTTGTCGCTTTCGCTTTATCAAGCGCTATAAACCGCGTCGTCCAGCGATAGGAAAACCCGAGCGCGTTGAGCGCATCCAGAAACCCCGGCTCGCTTGCCGGTGGAAAGCCGTGCACAATAAGGCTTCGTAAATGCTCATCGCCCAGCATTGGCTCCAGCCCGCCGGTAAGCGGCGCATCCAGCATAAACGCATCCAGATATGTAGGGGTTTCCGGAACCGCGACGGGGTGGCGTTTGGTTGATATACAAGCATGCAAGTAAAACAGCGTTTCTTCGTCGTCGAGCGCGGCGCATTCCGGCATTAATGTTGATAAGAGATCGATGGCGCGGGTCGTCTCATCTGTAAAAGCCTCGAGATGGTCGCGATAGCTGACTTTGTCTTCGCTCTCATCGCGATCAAGAAACAGCATCTCGGTTTTCCGGGTTCGATCGGTCGGCGGCAGAAAAATGAGGGTGAGATAATATGCGCTCTCGAAATGCTTACCCGTTGTATCAAAACTCGCGCGGCGCTCTTCATCCACAAGCCAGGCGATATCATCGGACCAGTCGCTTCGAGGGTAATCGCGCGCTGGAAACCGATCCGCCTCAAAATGTAGCGACCAGCCGGAGCCGAAGCGTTTCAGGATATTATTGATCCGCGCGGTAAAACTGAGGAGTTCCTCAGCGCTGGCGCTCTCTAAATCCGGACCGCGATATCTAACCGTCCGCTGAAAGCTGCCATCCTTGTTCAAGATAATGCCGGGTGCGATCAACGACGCCCATGGCAAGAAATCAGCAAGGCGTTGCGGGCGCGCATTATATTCACGCAAATTTAACATGCGAGATACGCCTTATGCTTTAGATGCCGCATCCCGGCTTCGAGGAATTTCGGATCCTTTTTTGCCGCATAAACCGCGCCCCCATGGCCGATCATCCAGAGAACGATCCCCGCGACCCACATTTGTAAGCCCAGCCCCACCGCCGCCGCGATGGTGCCATTTAAAAACGCGACACCGCGCGGCGCGCCGGCCATCATGATCGGCTCAGTGAGGCTTCGATGGATGGGAACAGTAAACCCTTGCATTAAATCACCGCCCCGCCGCCGAAGGAAAAGAAGGCGAGAAAGAAGCTGGTCGCCGCGAAGGCGATCGACAACCCAAAGACGATTTGAATAAGGCGGCGCGATCCGCCCGACGTATCGCCAAAGGCAAGCGACAGGCCGGTGATGATAATGATGATGACGGCGACAATGCGCGCCACTGGCCCTTCGATTGAAGCGAGAATCTGCGCTAACGGCGCTTCCCACGGCATGCCGGAACCAGCGGCGTAAGCAGGTGCAGCTGTTGCCGCCAGGACTGCGCCAACTACGAACGCTATCGAAAGTAACCGACGATTGGGATATTGGTTGTTCATAAATTCACTCCTTCAGTAACGAGGGAAAACCCGCCGGCGCTGGCGGGCTCAAGCTGATAGCAATCATGGGCGTCAAGACCGGTGACGCGGAGAATTTCTTCAACCCGCCTGCCGTCATTGGTGCGCGAGATAAAAACAATGAGATCGATCGCGTCGGCGATCAGTTGATAGGGAATCCTGGCCGTCCGCTCCCCAATCAGTTGCTCAATACGCGACAAGGCGGTCGCCGCTGAATTGGCATGCACCGTCGCAATGCCGCCGGGATGGCCGGTATTCCATGCCTTTAAAAGATCAAGCGCTTCGCCGCCCCTCACCTCACCGACAATGATCCGGTCCGGGCGGAGGCGCATGGTAGATTTAACGAGTTGTTCTAGCCCGACGCCCAGCGAGGTGCGCAACGCAACAAGGTCAGGCGCTTCACAGCGAAGCTCGCGTGTGTCTTCAAGGATGACGATGCGCTCTTCCGCGCGCGCAACTTCTGCGAGCAGCGCATTAACGAGCGTGGTTTTCCCGGACGACGTGCCGCCGGCGATCAAAATATTATCGCGGGTCTTAACGGCGGATTTGAGGACCAGCGCCTGGGCGCCGGTGATGACGCCGGCTTCAACATAATCGTCGAGGCTGATAACGCGGCCCGCCGGTTTGCGGATCGCGAATGCCGGCCCGAGCGCTATGGGCGGCAACACGCCTTCAAAGCGCTCACCGGTTCCAGGGAGTTCTGCGGAAACAACCGGGTTTTCCTTGTTGCAATCAAACCCCACATGGCTTGCTACCAACCGGATGATCCGTTCAATGTCTTGGCGGTTTAGGACCTTATCCTCACGAATTCGGCCAGTCTCATGGCGTTCAATCCACAGCGCCCCATCGGGATTGACCATGATCTCAATGACGGACGCATCATCAAGCGCCGCGCCGATTATCGGCCCGAACGCTGTCTTTAACATCGAGGCGCGCCGAGCCGCCGTTATGGCGGCGCCATTGGTTGGTGATCGGTCGGTCATTCGGCCGCCTCCAATGCGCCGCCGCCAACTGGTTCCAATCCCATGTGAGAGAGAAGCGCATCGCCATAACGCTCCTTTCCCATCAACCGGTCGCCAACCTGTCCGATAAAATGCTCGAACCGCTTCCGGCCCAACGCCTCGGCGCCAGCGCGCGATTGCTCCGGGAGTGGCGGCGTGATGCAAAGATAGTAAAGCACGTAGAGAGCAAGGGTCTCAGATTGCGCCGCCCCATCATCAGCAAGCCGCTCCATGGCTCTGGTCATTTTGTCAAAACGTTTAATGAGAATGGTTAGTTCGCGGGTCTCAGATGTTGGCGCTAGCAATTGCTTTAGCGCCGCATCCACAATTGACGCTTTTGTACTGTTTTCATGATGCGTCGCGTGATCGAGGAGCTTTGCAGCCTCATGACTAATGTGAATATTGATGCGGGGTTTTGGCATGATACTCACATGCTCGGTAAAATGCTGTCGGGGTGCTGGTCGAGTCCGGCGGCGCGGCGTGCAGTCTCGCGACTAAGCTGGTTCAATCGACGCGCGACTGCTTGGTCGTCGTCACCTTCCAAACTCTCATCAGAAGGTTCGGGTATGATTTCTTTTTGCTGTTTGGAGGGCGCGAATTCCGGTTTAAGAGCATGCCCGCCTTCGTCGCTGACAGTCTTCAGCGAATCTTCGTCCGCTTGTGAATGGTCAAAAACGGGATTGTTCGGCATAGGCGCACCCGACCAATCGTCGCAGCGCTGCTCTGGCCGATCCGGATACGCAGTCGTCCAATCGGTAATTTCTGGCGGTGCGGCACAACGCGCCATGAAGTTTGCATCTTCAAAATATTTGAGCTTGTTGGCGCGGATCGGCGGGGCGCCAGCAATCAACACAACCGCCTCATCGGCCGGCAATTGCATCACTTCACCTGGCGTCAATAATGGCCGCGCTGTTTCCTGGCGCGAGACCATGACATGGGCGAGCCACGGCGCCAGGCGATGTCCGGCATAGTTCTTCTGGGCGCGCAATTCGGTGGCCGTGCCAAGCGAGTCGGATATCCGTTTTGCCGTGCGATCATCGTTGGCGGCGAAGGCAATGCGTATATGGCAATTATCGAGGATCGAATTGTTGGCGCCATATGCTTTTTCGATCTGGTTCAGCGACTGCGCGATCAGATAGGCGCGCACCCCATAGCCCGCCATGAAGGCAAGCGCCGATTCAAAGAAATCGAGCCGCCCAAGCGCTGGAAACTCATCGAGCATCATCAATAATTTGTGGCGTTTAGGCGCAGATGCGGTCTCGAGCTCTTCGGTGAGCCGCCGACCGATCTGATTGAGGATCAACCGCACCAGGGGTTTGGTGCGTGAGATGTCTGACGGTGGCACAACGAGATAAAGCGAGACCGGATGCTCGGCATCCATCAACTCTGCAATCCGCCAGTCGCAAGCGCTTGTGACTTTTGCAATCGTCGGGTCGCGATAGAGCCCTAAGAAACTCATTGCCGTTGATAAAACGCCCGATCGCTCATTTTCGGATTTGTTCAAAAGCTCGCGCGCCGCTTGCGCCACAACCGGGTGCGTTTGAGGCGCACCCTTTGTTCCCAAATGATTGGTCGCCATCATGATGGTGAGGCTCCCCTCGAAAGATCGTGAAGGGTCCGACAGAAACGACGCTACTCGCGCTAACGTCTTTTCTTCCTCGGTGTAGAGGACATGAAGAATGACCCCGACCAGGAGAGCGTGCCCAGTCTTTTCCCAATGGGTGCGCCGTTCTAAGGAGCCTTCTGGATCAACGAGAATATCAGCTATGTTTTGAACGTCGCGAACCTCGCCCTCGCCTTTTCGCACCTCCAGAAGCGGATTGTATCGCGCCGAATTCGGATTGGTCGGATCGAATAACAAGCAGTGGGAGAAGGTTGATCGCCAACCGGCTGTGAGCTGCCAGTTCTCGCCTTTGATATCGTGGATGACGGTACTGCCCGTCCACGATAATACTGTTGGTACGACAAGACCGATGCCCTTCCCCGATCGCGTCGGCGCGAAAGCCATAACATGCTCCGGCCCATCATGACGGAGATAGTCGCCGTTCCATTTCCCGAGAAACACGCCTGATGAATTCAGCAAACCCGCTTTTGTAATATCGTTGCTGGCCGCCCATTTGGCGGAACCATAGGTCGTAACATTTTTTGTTTGCCGCGCCCGCCAGACAGAACCTGCGATCGCAGCGACTGCGCCAAACATCCCGCCCGACGCGGCAATGGCGCCGCCGTGCATGAAGACTGCTGGCGCATAAGCCTCGTAAGAATACCACCACTCGAACAGACGCCACGGATAATAGATCGGCGTATCAAATGTGTTGAACCATGGGGAACCGAGCGCCGCGTCATAGCCAAAAGCGCCGGCGACATAGGCGGTCGCCGCCCACATCGCGCTCGCAATGATAAGAAAAACAACAATCGCCTGACCGATCAGTATTTTTGTTGGCGTCATGATCAAATCCCGTTAAACGCAAGCATGCGCTCGATCGGGCGATCATCGGCCTACAAACCAAAAACTGTCACTAGGGATTATAAGGGATTTCTTGCGGCTCTATGTGGCCGGATGTGGCGATTGGCGGCCATTTGAGGCGGCTTGTGGTTACTTGCGGTGATATGTGGTGGATTGCGGGAATTCGCGGTTGCATGTGGAGTATTGGAGGCTTGACGTACTGAGACCACCGGTAGGAGGCAGCGGGTTATTTCAGGAAGATCCTCTTAGCGGACGTTAGGCTATATGGTGGATTGGGCGAAGTCGTAATCCGCTATTTGTAGCTATCAAATGTTGAAAGTGGTTACAGTGCATTGCGCTTCGCTTAATGCACCGCACTTGCTTGCTATCCCTCTTGTTGCGTCTTCCGTCGAAGCAGCGCCCAATGAGACTCCGTTCATATGAGCAGTGGCGACTAGGGGCGACATGAGAGCGCGATGATCGACTTTGACGTAAAAAAACGCAGCGTCGTCCTAGAGTATGAGCCTGACTTCAACGCCGGCTGGGTAATGAAGGAGCTGAACACTCATCGCCAAGTGACCATCAGCCGCGCGTTTACCTTTAAGGAAGGCGATCTCATTTCCGGGCCGGATGAAACGGAATTCGGAGATGTCGAGGAAGGCGCTTTCCGGTTTCGCTTCGCCAAACGAAAAGACGGATATTTCTGCATCGCCGGTCGAATATTGAACATCGAGAATGATGTATTGATCGCCGATCAAGGCATTCTACTCGAACGCAAGCTTTTCGTGGCCGAGCGCAATATCGGCATATTTCGGCGCATCGCCAAGGTGAAGCAGGACGATGGCGATATCGTTGTTGGCGGCAACCGTGACGGCGCCATCCCGATAGACGCCTTTCGCGAACTACTCGACAAATTCCCGAACTCCGGAGAGCTCGACCGCTATGCAAGTGCACGTGTCGAGACCATCGTCGGCGAATTCTTCGACGGGATGAGAAGTGCGCGCGAGAAATACGAAACCTATCTCAGCAAGCGAAAGTCGTCCGTAAGCAAAAAACCGCTCCGGCAACAAGCGCTATTGCAGGCGGAAATCGACAAATACATCTACTTGCGTGACACGATTTCGGCTTGGCTAGAAAAAGCGTACACCTATACCGAGCGCGACTGGCAGGGGATGATCACGAAAGTCATCCTTCTTTTATTCCCGAAATATGTCGCCGTGCTGGAGAATGTCCAAATTTCTGATTTCTACTCATCGCCGGACCGCAGGAAAAAGAGGTACATCGACCTGTGCCTCGTCGATGCTGGCGGAAACATCGACGTCATCGAAATTAAGAAGCCATTCGATAACACCATCCTGAGCAAGAGTCGCTACCGGGACAATAGCCTTCCGGCGAGGGAACTGTCGGGAAGCATCATGCAGGCGGAGAAATACCTATTCCACCTTTCAAAATGGGGCGTCGCGGGTGAGCGCGCACTGTCCAAGCGATATGAAGCGGAACTACCGACCGCGATGCCAATCCGCATCACCAATCCTAAGGCAATGATTATCCTGGGGCGGGACCGCTTGCCGAGCAGCCAACAAGCACTTTCAGAAAGTCAGATGCTCGACCTGGAGGTCATCAAACGCAAATATGCCAATATGATGGACATCCTCACATACGATGACCTTTTACGGCGCCTGGACAACATGATCGCTTCGCTCTCTCAACGAAAGCAGAAATAGGAAATTCGGCACGAGGCGCTTCGCGCCTTGTAAGGCGGGCCGTGGCCCGCCATCTTTTTTTTCAGCGGGGTAAACACCGCCCTACGATTTTTTGTCCGGGGTAATTTCTTATGACCGCTTTTGCGCACCCAACGGCCCATCACTTTGTCGTAAGAGACTTTACGCTTTCAGCTCCACTCCATTTCCCACGCACGGCCATTAATGCGCCATCCGACAGAAACGAGCGAAGCTCTACCGAGCCGGCCCATTTCATGCTTCAAAGAAGTCTCGACGGAAACTCTCAGCATGGGGACAACGGTTATGCTTCAAATCAATACCGGCAAACTTTTTACCCGTGATATTAGTCGTACAAATCAGCTGAGAGGCATTCTGTATTCAAACGGCTGGATCGTCCGTGATGATGATATCTTAACCGCTGCAGGCACGCTTCGCTCAGCAGGATCAGGTCCTCACAACAGTGCCATCGTTTACGAACTTCTTGAGAATATCGAGAAGGAAAAAGAAGGACCGGGAGTGCTGATATCACACACGGTCAAGCCGTATCTCGATGACATGGCTGCTGTTGCATCATTCTATCTCGGCGTTTTGGTTTCCCCTGATCATGATCTCGTGCAGCGTATGATAGACGGCACCTCACACCTTTCCGCGCACGATCAACCTCGCAAGTTCGTCCAGCGCTTCTTCGATAAACAGGTCCCTCTGAGTCCCGAAGATGGGAGTGCATTCAGCGATTTTATCGCGCAATTATTGGGGCTCGAAAGAAAGCACTTTCTAGGAGCCATGAGAGCAATTCGAACCTATGTGGCGGCTTTCCACAGCCTTAGTTCCGATCTTGGCTTATCCTATACCTTGCTCGTTTCTGCCGCCGAAACCTTGTCCCAGAAGTTTGATGATTATGAAAGCGAATGGAGCGATGTTGATGATCAGAAAAAGCATCGCATCGACAAAGCGATGGAGGGAGTGCCTGAAGCAAGAGCGAATGCTGTGCGTGAGGCCATAGTCCAGTCAGATCACGTTGCTCTATCTCGTAGGTATGGGGAGTTTGTGCTCGCAAGCGTAGGGCCTAAATATTTTCGCGGAATTGAACCCAAGCCTATCTCGAAATGGGAATTACCTATTGCACTAAAGCAAGCTTATGCCTTTCGGTCAAAGTACATTCACTCAGCAAAACCACTGCCAGACCCTCTTACGATGCCCATGAAAGACTGGGAAACGACCGAAGTTGACCGTCGTCCAGCTTTGACATTCCAAGGGCTTAGCCGATTGACCCGGCACGTCATTATTCACTTTGTCGAGAACGGCCAAAAGATCGACCAAGAAGTCTATGATTACAGCTTAGAGCGTGCCGGGATAGCTCAGATGCAACTAGCAGCGCAGTATTGGGTCGCTCGACCAATTGCTGAGGCCGAGCACGTTAAACAACGGTTAGAGGGGTTTCTCGGTCAACTCGCGACATTCTATTTGAGTAATCCCAGAACGCCGCTCACGGATTTGCGTCCAATCATGGGGTCGTTAAGAGATATGTTTGCACAAGCAAAAGCCTCACACCGTCCTTCGATTTACGCGCTTTATCTTCTCTTTAACGCGTTAGCTGGATCAGAGGTCGCAGCAGAAGACTGGCAGGATTTTTGTAACAAGCATTCTAATCTATTCGACCAGCCAACGGGTGAAACTCTAATCGCAAGAACGATCTTGGAGGATGCCTCATGGGATATCTCTGTGCACGAAAAGGCCTACAAAAACTACTGGGATCAGCGCTTAAGCCGGTCTGGTTTACACGCTCCAAAGTTTTTTGAAGCGGCCGCAAGTTTGACGCTGGCAGAAAGATACCGGCAAAACGGCGACTTGGATAGTGTCCAACTTTATGTGTCTTCAGCTGTAGAATGCTATCCAGAGTGCAAAATCCTCATAGCGTTCGAAGCCGCTTCAGACTTCTCAGACAAAATATCTTGGCGAGAGATTTTAGCTGTGGAGTCTGAGTAAGCACGTTGCCGTTGTTCGTTCGCGCAAGACTGTCAAGTTGTACGTGGAACCAAACCGGGCTCACATCACGCTCTATCTGATGTGTCCCGAGATCGGGTTATGTCCGCTTCTGCGCGCTCAGCAGAAGCAAGCCCTGACATTGGTTGTCGCCTGTTGTTTGGCTTCAGTTACCTCAATATGACGGCGCTTTCATAGCCGGTCCGCCGTAGCTTCGATTTTTTCCAAGATCTCTGCAAAAGACGGCATTTCCCGATAGTAGAGCGTACGCGTTCTCGCATAGGCGCCTTCGTAAAGCTTGCGCGTGTCATTGTCCCGAAGAAAAAACGCCTCATTCTTCGCGATTTCTTTTTCGTCTCCTTGTCGGAAACGGGCGTCTTTATGCGCCTTGTATTCAAGCGTGCCGATAAATTTTTGAACATCTTCGGAACTCAATAGGCAGTAGACGTCGTAGTAATGCCGTATGAAATTCTGGGGTAAGGCGCCCGTTCCCTGTTGTTTGCGGTATTTCGTCGAGATTGTCTGGAGTTTCTCGACAAAGGTGTAACCCGGCTCATAGCACGCGACGGCTTTGGCGCGGTTATCGAGAATATCATCGGCGCCGTTCTTTATAGCGTGATCGAATGCCCAGGAAGATATATCGCAGGGCCGATTCGGCGCGGTTACATCAAAGCCGGCTTCAAGAAGTATACCCTCTTTCACGCCAGCGGGTATTGGGTTTTGCGTATCATATTGGAGCCGAATGCCGGCGTTTCGTAATTTTGCGTCGTCAAAGGCTTCGTCGCGGTCAACACTCACGATACCTGGTATTTTTATTTCTGTTGCAAGAGTTTCAAAATATTTCCGGCGCGCTTCGATTTGTGCTGGCTTTGTTTGGTTTCGCCCAACGGGCAAATCATCCGGCGGAATGATTTTGATGTCGATATCCTCAGAGAAACGATGGATGAGTTGGTAGCCCTTTGATAAAGACGTGCCGCCTTTCAGTTCGAATGCATAACCGGCTTCTTGCAAACCGAACAGGCAATGCATGATCCAATAGTCTTTTTCGACAAGGGCCGGATCGATCCCAAGATCGCGCCCGACAATGGCGAGAAGACCAGCAAAGTCAGGCGCTTCATGGAGATACATTAGGCCACCGCACGCAATTCAGTATCGCCCACAAGAGGTTCGAATACGCGTTTAGCGCGTCGGCCGCCAAATTCGCGAACAGCTTTTTCGAGAGTTTTCGGGTCCATTTTCGCGGCACGCATCACAACGCGCTCAACGAGCGCACCTTGATCTTCCGCAAGCCGATCAAGATTGTCGACGAGATCGACCAGCAAAAATGGTTCTGACGCTTTGTTCGGAAAGTACGGCTTTAGACGAAAGTCAAACCATCGCCCTCCCAGTTCAAAACGGCCGCGGCGCTTGGCGTTGTACACCACGGTTTCGTTGTAGAGTTGTGTAGCGCCAACGCCCAGGCCGTTATAGGAGCTTGGCGAAACCATAAGAAAACGATCATCTTTCAAAAATCGTTCGACGAGTTTGTTCGGATCGGCTGGCGCATCGCCAAACCGCGTTTTCTTGGGCGTGCTGTAAAGGCCGCCGGACACCTTGACGAGCCTCCCTTCCTCAAGAAGTTCGCGCAGATGACGGTCAACCGCATTGGACCAACGCGCCAGATCGGCGCGCCGGTAGACCTGCCCCGGGCGAAGTTTCTTCTTCAATTCATTCAAGGCTGTCATCGCTTGCTCCATTTCAACGTCCAATATAGGCCCCCAGGCATTAAACTGCAAGTTTTTTGATGAAAATTTCATGCAAGTTTAAAAATAATAGTCTCCTATACTATTGATTTACATTGCATTTTTATGTGTTCATGGGAGGGTAAAAGACTCAAAATATCTATCATAATTGCAATCATCGGGCAGGACCACGCAATCGCTTAGTGAATTCCCAACTGACGCCGCCCCGGCCCATGACGCCAGAGACCTCCATCCCGCGGCGTTTTTCGAGCGCGGCGCGCCACGGAACCAGCGTGAATTCTTTCGACTTTTCAATGAGTGCAAACCGGCCTGATGGCAGATCAACAAAACGGCGATAGATGCCAGTGACGTGTTCTCCTTCATTGGCAGGCGTAAAAGCCTTACCGGTTTGCTTGGCAAGCTTTGCAGCGGTCTCATTCATCGCACTGCGTTCAGCTTTGCACAGGGCATTACGATCAATGGCGAACTTGTCACCCTCTTCCGTCGCCAGCCCTTGCGACAATAACCAGCGCCGCCGCGCCGCGATCGCCGCATTTAATTCCCTGCCGAATTTATGGTCAACGGCGCCCAGTGTTTTACGGGTCTCCAACAAATCATCGATAAAGACTTGCGCCTTCGCTTCAGGCAAATGTTCAATACTGACCCAGGAAAGTGTTTTGATACACGCAGCAGATCGCTCCGATTCAAATTGCTTTTCCCGCTCCAGATAGTCGCCGGGCACACGCCACGACCCATCGCTCTTTCGCACAACAATTCCAGCGCGGCGCAATGCTTCCAGTTGCCGCTTATGGGCGAGCCGAAATTCAGCGCTCGCTGATGGATCAGACGCGGCATGGTGTTGATCGGAATAGACGCCGTCATTGCGCTCGGCGATCGCTGCAATTACGAGATCGGATTTTTTGGGCGTCGCAACGCCTCTCGTCACTTCTAAAATAGCGCCTTTCGGCGGCATGGCGCCGGGCTCATTATCGACCGCCACATGCCATTGATTGCCATCGACGCCGTCAAGCGCCAGAAACCGTTTTTCATGGGCGCCATCTGCAGCGCCTGCTCCAGCAACACGGCCAATGAGCTTTACAGGCGCGTTCTCTGAACCAAATTCACGCATTGTCGAAGGCGCAAACCCCTCGCCCATTGTAGCGTCCATGGACCGGATGATATCGCCGCGCCGTCCCATGGCTTTGAGCGCTGGTTCATGTCTCTCCGACAAATGCCAGCCGGATTTATCGCGGCGCGCGAGAGTCATTTTCTCTAGTGTGCGCAGTCTCGCCATCAAAAGCTTCACCCGAAATCGTTCATAGGGCGCGCGGGGTTTCTCAAAAGCGATCGCGCCATCTTTCACCATCTCGGCAAGCTCACGATCAAGGCTCGTAAACCGCTCTTTATCAACTTCGGTATAGCGGTCTTTTGCAATCTCAAAATCACGCCGTTGACCGAGCTCCAGGGTAGCAATTTCACTGGCGCATTTGCGAAACCCGTGCGTGATATAATTGCGGGCAATGACGAGGTCTTTTCCATCATCCGCTTTTCCTCGCAAAACCACATGGACATGAGGGTGATCAGTATCGAAGTGATTGACCGCGACCCAGTCGAGCTTTGTGCCAAGATCATTTTCCGCCACCGCCATAACATCGCGTGTGAAAGAATTAAGATCGGCGAGCTCGCCCGCGTCCTCCGGCGACAAGATGATCCGAAACTGATGGCGATCATCCTTGCCATCCTTTAAAAATTCTTTGCCCTCGATCTCCTCACGATCAGGCCCATAGAGTTTCCCTGGAATCTTCTCGCCATCCTTGTCTTTCTGAGCGCCGTCGCGTTGCAAATATCGAAGATGCGCCTGCACTTTGGCGAGACCATTGCCGCCAAGCCTGACGGATCGAATTTTGACGGCGACACGCCGCGCTCGAAAGCCAGCAAATGGATGGCGTGAGGCGAAGGCGGCGCCAAGCCCTGCCCCGCGTCCTATCCGAGCGCCAGTAAACCGCGCGCCTGATCGCTTCGCGAAAACGCCAGGGCGGGCTTTTTCCATGGCCGCATAGAGCTTGCCGAGGTAGCGCTTTGACGCAGCGCCGCCAACGCTACGCATACGACCCAAACGCGGGCGGAAATCATCTTTAGACCCAGCCATTGGTCTTGCACTCTTTTGCACTAAACCTAACACCCATGGTGCATAAAAACGGGATGTGCAGACTGCTTTGCAGTGGGGTCTTGCACCACTGCTTTAATCTTGCCCTGCAGCCCTTTTTCATACTGCTTCCCCATCAACCCACACAGCCGACCCAGTCATATCACGACCCAACGATGCATCAGTTTTCGTCCATAGAGGGATGGAGACGCCGATGATTTCGGACGTTTTTGTCACGCCCAAATAACGCCCATCAAACGATTTTATTGGTGCATTTAGGAGAAAAACTTCATCCAAATTGAGTTCAAAACAGCCGCTCCATACAGGCATTTTTCGGCCCATAGAATCGAATAAAAGCGCATCTGCGACGTGGGTTTTGTTAATCAAAATTCGCTCATTGATACGGCAAATCTCATCACCAGATAACCCCGATACACGCTTTATGAGCGGCGTTCCAGGTGGTAAATAGCGCCGCTTCGCAATAAGAGCCGCGATAGATTTTGGCGGCTCAACGAGCGCAAATTCGCCAAGCTGAACTACACGATATTCTATTCGATAGAGTCCAATAGGAGCGCTATTCGAACCGTTCCATACGAGCCACGGCGCAAAACTCCTGAAGCTTATAGCTAGAAGCGCGATGACGGATATTGCACTTGCAATGATAATTATAATTCGGTGGTTTTTCATTGCTCCGCACGCTTACTGGTGGAGCGAAAACGTCGCCTCGCAGACCATCGGTTAAGATCATCGATGTGATAAACAATCTTTCCGCCATGCTTTCGATAGGCAGGCCCTTCACCAGTCATACGGTAGTTTTCAAGCGCTCTTTCGCTAATCCGTAAATAAATGGCGGCTTCAACAGCACTCAAATATGGGCTTTCAATGTCCGGTGCCCGGACGCATGGCGTGCTCACAAGACTTCCCCCAATACTCAACCAAAATTCGTGCGTCCTACATTTCGTTTTTCGTTAGTTATACTATGGTGGAAGAATCTGATTTTATCAATAAAATCAGGATACTATCGCTATCGCATTATCCTCGGCAAAAACTGAATGGGTTATGCCTTTAGTCAATAGCAGCGCATGTAACTTATTGAAATAATTAACATAATTTGCCGCTCAGTCCGGCAATTTTAATAGTGCTCAATCTACGCGATAATATGTTGTCATTTTTCGAAATTTCGTGATTTATATTTCGCATTTCTGATCACTTTTTCCCTGTAATTACGAAGTTTAATCGGTCCATTTTTGAGTTGATTATATCAAGGTCGCGCAGACACGGCACTTTGAAAAACCGTGCACAAAAAACAAAAACCTCGCGTGATTTTCATCTCGCGAGGGCAGTTATTGTTACGCTCAAACCCTAGCTTTGCGGGTTCCAGATGATTGCCAGAACGCCTTCGTCATCTTGACCGGCGGCGCGTGCGAGGTTTGCAAAAACGCGCGCTGGACCAAAGGCCGGATGGGCGAAAGTAAGCGAAATATAGTCCTTGCCGGAGTTCTTGCCGACGCGGTTCCAGCCGCCTCCGATCTCGCCGCCTTTTGCCGCGTAGATGCGGTAATCGGGCTGGCTGTCGTTCTCTTTCGTCTCGTTCGGGACGATGGTGATCCGCGTATTGAGGGTCATCATTGCGAGCGTGCCTTCAAAGCCACCATTGTCGCGTTTGGTTACGGTTCCAAGTGATTGAGCCATCTTTAAGTCTCCATTTATTTGCCGTCGAGAACCATTTCCCGGACTGACGCGAGACCGTTGGAACGGCGGCGGGCGCGCCGGAATCCTTCAGGACCGTAGCGGACGCGAAGGACCGGCGGGGGCGGATTTTTTGGACACGGAAGTGACTTCGTCACGAAGTGTTAGGCGCTAGGAGATCAAAGATCGGGGAAAAAATTCGTCAACGACGGTTTCGGGCGGGCCGGACGGCGTTCAGGTCCAGAAGCAAAAGGCCGGGGAATGGTTTTTGTCCGCACAAAAGAACAACGAGACGGATGGCAAAAATTCGCATGCTAGGAACCCTCAAAACCGCGCGGCAGTGCAGAGGAAACGCCCATATATTGACGCCGGAATGCGCGTGACTTGATGGGTGGTGGACAAGACGAGGCCCCAGCCTCGCCCCATAATTTTCAGTTAGCCCTTTAGCAAAGCGGCGACCTCGGCGGTACGCTTCACAGCGCCGGGGAGCGCCGGTCTTGCCATAACTTTTCACGGGAAACGCCATCCAGCGCGGGTCCATGCGGGCTTCGCCTCACGCTCGTTTTTGTCGCCAAGAATGTCGCGAATGATCTGTTTTTGCGCCTTCGTGGTTGCCAAATAGTTGGCGTCAGCCAGTGTCTTGCCGCCAATGTCGTCAAGGAAATTTGCGATGGTTTCGTCCGCTTCTCCTTTACGAAGTTTGGGTTTGGAGGGGCACGTCTGCGGTTTCTTCAAATGCCAGAATGAAATTGGCGGCTTTCGACGCCTTTGAGGCTGCTGAGAAAATCGCGCGATTGTCTTCTCTCAAGACCGCAAGCCATGAGCCCAGATAGTCGGCATGGCGCACGGTTGGCGTGATCGAAAGAGACGCGCAGACAAAAGCTGAGCTAAGTTCGGCAACCAGTTCCTCGCGGGCGTAATCCTTCACGCCAGAACGGCTTTTCATGTTGCGGTCGAGGCGCAATTTGTGCCCCGTCCAGTGGCCAAGCTCATGAAAGCAAGTGCGGTAATAATTGATCTGCTCAAAAAATGCCGGTTGCGGTGGAACGCAGATAAAATCCTTTGACGGAACATAGAGCGCCTTGTCGCCGCCGATCCTGAAATCAGCGCCAGTCACCTTGATCAGGCTTTCCGCACGCGGGATCGTTTCACATTCCGACAAGGGGCCAGCGCCTGCATAAAGCTCGTCAGCCAACCCTTCGCACTGGTCGATATTGAATACGGTGTAACGTTTCAGGAATCCGACACGCCTTGGGTCTTCTCTTTCACTCGCGGCACGGTCCTGTTCTTTTTTAGGAATGAAGCTATCCGCATAACAAATGGTCGCGCCACGCTCGCCTTTACGGACATTGCCGCCAAGCGCTAGAGCCTGCTTATAGGTCAGCCAAGCTTGCGTCGTCCGCGCAGTCTCAATCGCTGCGCCCCAAAGCAACAAGATGTTGATGCCGGAATAATTCGCGCCGGTCGCCGCGTTCTTCGGCAAGCCCGGCGCAAGGCTCGCAGCCTCATCGCGCACCGCCCAGGGCTGCGCCCATGGGAAACGCCCGGCTTCAAGTTCCGAGACTATCTTCGCGGTCACTTCCTGATAAATATTGCCGCGTTTCTTGGCGCCGCCTCTCCTGCGCTCTCCGTCTCCGCCTACGTTTGAAATTCTTAGGTTTGTCATCGCCGCCGCCTCCAAATCGGCCCCGCCGCAATTTCCCCGGACTGGCGGGGGGGCGGAAGCGGGGCTTCTTAAGCGACGGGTCTAAGGGCGCGGTGCAATTGCTTTGGTAGGAGAACAAAAGAACGAAGGCGGATTAATACGCCAAAGCGGTTGCACCGCGTCCGCCCGGCGCTATGCCCCCGCATGCCTTCCACCGCCCCCACCCAGCCCGTTGGGAAATCAAAAAATGTCGCCGGCGCCAATTCTTCATTGGGGTCGGCGTTCTTATCCCGTCCGAAGGGCGGGCGACTAGAAGGGACCGTCACCGAATGGTGAAGACAGCGATATTCATGAAGTGAATATGGGCAGCTTCGGCCTGCCTCTCATGCTTAGAGCGCGGCGGCGCAACTAATTGCGGCGGCTGCACGAAATCTGTTCGTAAAGAATACGACTATGCAAACATTCTTTGGACAGTATCGCAAACCCAAAAATACACTAGAATTAACTGCTTGTGCTTAAACTTAAACAAGCTGGTCTGACGTCTGATTTACGAATCCGAACGCCTGCGCAACCAATCTGCTATGGCACGGCCAATAAACTCCGGTTGATCTTCTTGAATATAATGCAAACCGCCACCGACGAAGACGGTCTCGATATTATTAAGATTCTCCGTCAACCAATCAACTGAGGAAAGCGGAAGGAGCGAGCCGGGCGATACATATAACAGCAAGAATGGCGTATCAGTGCCTAACATCCAGCGGCTATAATTTTCGACAATTTGAGTTGTCGATACAGGCTCACCCCCGATAGGTACTTCGTTCGGCCAGCGCCAGATAGGCTTTCGCGATTCTCTACTCTTAAACGGCGCGCGATATGCATCAAGTTCCTCTTCGGTTAAATCGCGCATCACGCCTCCCGGCAAAATACGTTCGATGAAGGCGTTTTCATCCATCAGCATTTTAGGGCCGGTTTTCGGATCGCGCATCACCTTGAAGATCGCACCAATCCGCATTGCATCATAACTTGGAAAGGGCGCGGCGGGCGGAACAATTGGTTCCATGAAAGCAACGCCCTTGATGTTGCCCTCATGGCGCGAAGCATAATGCATTCCAAGCGCCGATCCCCAGTCGTGAATGACGAGCGTTACATTTTTCAGCCCTAGCTCCTCGATGAAGGCCTCTAGATAGTCCGTATGATCGGTAAAATAATAATCAATATCGGGCTTGTCCGACTTGCCCATACCGATGAGATCTACTGCAATTACTCGACCACGAGATTTCAAATATGGAATTATGTTACGCCAGAGATAGGAGGACGTGGGATTGCCGTGCAAGAGAAGGATCGGATCACCGTTCCCTTCTTCTACATAGTGCATTTTCGCCCCTAATACTTTCGCGAATTTTGATTCATATGGAAACAACGCTGAGATTTCCTGTTCATATTTAGGCTTCGCCTGTGGAGCGGTCGCGGCCTTTTTTACTTGCGTGCTGTCTTTTCCATGGCTCGCGCCTAACATCGACTTTATGATGGACATTTTTTTCTCCTGTAACGATTGATCTTAAATTCCGTATTTCGATCCGCTGTGAGCCATGTTGCGCTACAGCTATCTTGCTTAAATAGAGCGGTGAGAAAACTCATTGGAGAGGCCTGCCCGCACATGCACGTCGACGAATATATTGGGATGGCCCATAACGGGGCTCTCCGATCGTCTGCGTTAAATTGCAAAGAGTTTCAAAAACGCGTGAGACGCCGACAAGATCTCCCCATTCCAGCGGTCCTATCGGATAGTTTGCGCCATACCTCATAGCATTATCAATTTCGCTTGGTATCGCGACACAATCGCGGACCGCATCTGCTGCGACATTCGCCAGCATCACCATTATTCGCATAACGATCATTCCCGGATAATCGTCGATAATAAATACGTCTTTGCCGATTATCTGAAACAGCGACACAGCAATATCTATATCTCCATCGCTCGCTTGATCGCCAGGCGCCAATGCAATGACAGGAGACGTCTTATAATTCAAAGCTAAATCATATAAGACTACAGATTTTCCAGAATGGTTCGATCTTTCTGTCGCTAGCCTGCCATCCGTCAATGCGATTTCTACGTCGTCGCAATTTAAAACGCCATGAGCCATGGCTGGATCAATCTCCACACTTACGCCGACATTGGCGATCTCCGCCAGCAGATCATGCGCGGGGCCCATTTTATCGCTCGCCCGAATATGCAGAGTTCTCTTTGGTCTTTTATGTTCTGGCTCAGCTGGCGCCGGAACGCCGTTTGTATAGTTATAAACTCCAATGCCAGACTTCCGGCCTAACCGGCCTATAGCTACATATTCTTCCTGAATGATTGAAGGCAGAAACCTTACCTCATGATGGTATCGGTCGAACACAGATGCACTGACGGCGGCGTTGACGTCGTGACCGATCAGGTCGGTAAGCTCAAATGGTCCCATGCGAAAACCTGCGCAACATTTTAGTACATGGTCGATCAACACCGGCGAGGTAACACCTTCCTCAAGCATGCGAAAGGCTTCGGCATAAAACGGACGTGCAACACGGTTGACGATAAACCCCGGCACGGATCTGACAAGCACGGGTTTCTTGCGCCATTGCTCGGCGAATTTAAACACGCTTGAAGCAACGGCGCTGGACGTCGCCAAACCGCTTACGACCTCGACAAGCTTCATTGCTTGAGCGGGGTTAAAAAAATGCATGCCAACAACTCTCTCGGGATGTTTCGAGCCCGCGGCAATTTCGGATATAGAAATCGAAGACGTATTTGTCGCCAGTATTGTTTCTCGATCGGCCAGCTCGTCAAGCCTTTGAAACAACGCTCGCTTTGCATCCAAGTTTTCAGCAATCGCCTCGATGATAAGTTTAGCTGGTTTTAAATCTTCAATCTCGTGCGTGAAAATGACTCTGGACAAAACCTCCAACCGCTCCGGTTTGGATAGTTTTCCTTTTTCAACGGCTACAGACAATGCGCCTTGCAGTCGTTTATCGCCAGCCTGGATAGCCTCAGCGCTTATATCAAAAACGTATACAAGATGGCCGGCTGTCGCGGCGACTTGCGCGATACCAACCCCCATAGCACCGGCGCCAACGATTGCAACGATCGTATCGTGCGGCACTCCATTAACGGGCATAGCGCGCTTCCTCTTTTTGCATCCGACGGAATCGGGCCAACCTCGACAGCGGTCGTCTCCGAAATGCTTCCGTATACGGTTTTGTTGCAGATTTTTGAAGTAGGGCATAAAACATTAGCTTATCGCCCCGTGTAGGTGGGTTTTCGTTTCTCAAAGAAAGCACTCATACCTTCTTCGCGATCTTGCGTTGAAAATAAACTCTCAAATATTCGTCTTTCATATTCCAGGCCAGCGCGGGATGCCGTTTCATAGCTATGGCGTAACGCGCCAATGGCGCCTTGCACGGCAAGCGGGGCTTTTTCAGAAATTGTGGTTGCGATCTCGATCGCCCTTGTGAGCGCCGTCCCATCGGCAACAACGTCTAACACCCATCCAGCCTGCTGCGCGCGATCCGCGGTTATGAACTTACCCGTTAACACCATATAAGCTGAAAGCGACATGCCTACTTTACGCGGCAAAATCTGTGTGCCGCCGGCACCCGGCATGATGCCGAGATTGATTTCTGGCTGGGCAAATTGCGCCGATTGCCCAGCGATTACGATATCGCAGGCAAGGACGAGCTCCGAGCCCGCACCCAGACAATAACCCTCCACAGCCGCAATGAGCGGTTTTGGAAACGCCCAGATGCGCTTCCACGCCTTAAGCCTTGGATCACCGAGAATACTAGTTGCATCATAACTGCGAAGTTCATTCAAATTGGCGCCCATAGCGAACGTATCCGTAGCGCCCGTTATGACGACACAAAGGATTTCGCGCCGTGATGTCGCATCGTCAAGATGTTGAGCGATCGACTGTAAGGCTGATGTCGTGATGACCTTTCTTTTTCCTTCATAAGAAAGCGCAATCGTCAGAAGTCGATCTCGAACAGACGCTCTTATGAGTACACCGGCCTCCGGTTTCTTCATGACACCGCCTCCAATGCGATCGCGACGCCCTGGCCAACGCCGACACACATCGTCGCGAGCGCTCTTTTCTGACCGCGATCGATGAGTTCGAGCACGGCCGTCCCAATTAACCGCGCGCCTGAACATCCAAGAGGGTGTCCGAGCGCGATCGCTCCACCATTGGGATTGACGAAATCACTCGCATCGCTCACGCCAAGGCGGCGCAGAACAGCAAGCGCTTGCGATGCGAATGCTTCATTCAATTCAATGGTATCGAAATCTGAAATGCGAAGACCGAGATGGTCCAACAGTTTTTCACACGCTGGCGCTGGGCCAAAACCCATAATGCGCGGCAGCACGCCAGCAGACGCCGCTCCGAGCACTTTCGCCATTGGCAATAACTGATATTTGTCAACGGCCCTGGGTGAGGCCAGCAATATAGCGGCCGCACCATCATTTACGCCTGAGGCATTGCCGGCTGTGACGCTCCCGCCCTCTCTAAATGGGGTTGGGAGCGCGGCGAGCTTTTCTAAAGTTGCATTGGAACGCGGATGTTCATCTTCACTCACGACGGCCACCGCACCCCTTCGGCCGAGTACGCTAACCGGAATGATTTCTCGCGCCAGCCTTCCAGATTTTTGCGCGGCGATTGCGCGGTCCTGTGAACGCAAAGCAAACATATCCTGGTCTTCACGACTGACACTAAATTCTTCAGCTATGTTCTCTGCAGTCTCCGGCATCGATTCCACACCGTATCGTTCCTTTAAAATTGAATTGACGAAACGCCAACCTAAAGTCGTGTCGTGAATTTCAGTATTCCTCGAATATGCTTGACTCGTTTTCGGCAAAACGAACGGAGCACGCGACATGGACTCAACGCCCCCTGCAATCACAAGATCGGCCTCGCCAACCTTTATCATGCGGCTTGCGGCAATGACCGCTTCCATGCCAGACCCGCAAAGTCGGTTAACCGTCACGCCCGGGACCGTACAAGGCATATCCGCAAGCAAGGCAGCCATGCGCGCAACATTTCGATTGTCTTCACCAGCCTGGTTGGCGCATCCGAGGAACACCTCATCGGTCTGCGCCCAGTCGATCTGCGGGTGGCGGGTTACGAGTTCACGTATTGGCGCCGCAGCGAGATCGTCAGTGCGTATACCAGATAGAACGCCGCCGTATCGGCCTATAGGCGTTCTTATATAGTCAACGATAAAAGCTTCGTTCATTCTTATGTCATCCCGACGATATTAATTCTTGCGCAGACACCGTTATGATTCATGCTATTTTGAGAGAATCGTTGGGCGCGCCTTCCGTCGCCTGCAGGCATTGACGGCGGAGAATTTTTTTATCAACTTTATGGGAGGCGGTGAGCGGGAGTGGTGACTTCATCACCGTATAGCTGCGCGGCGCCTTATAATCTGCAAGATAACGCTTACAAAAATCCCTGAGCTTCACGAAGGATTTCTCGTTGAATTCAGTAGACACGATAACAACATGGACGCGTTCCCCCCACTGGGAATCCGGTAAACCAACGACAGCGCAATCTATAACGCCCGTAAAGCGGCGAATGATTTCCTCCACCTCGGACGAATAAACATTCTCTCCCCCTGAAACGATCATATCTTTTTTGCGATCAAGAAGTGTTATGTATCCCTTTTTATCCATGCGGCCGATATCGCCTGTATGTAACCAACCGTCCTTTAATACAGACGCTGTCAACTCCGGCCGGCGCCAATAGCCTTTCATGACGTTGGGGCCGCGCACGACGACTTCTCCTGCCTCGCCAAGCGCCGCCTCATTTCCGTTTTCCAAAACTATACGTATTTCGGTTGTTGTTGCAGCTCGCCCAACCGTTTCCAAGCGTTGATCGGATCCGCTAATCCCGCGATGTTCTTCGTCGGTCAGGGACGTTGCAACTGGCGAGAGTTCCGTCATGCCGTATGACTGACTGAATTGACACCCCGGCAACTCCTCCATAGCGCGCCGTATGAGTGTATTCGGCATTGGGGCGCCGCCATAAGATATGTACTTCAGACTAGAAAGATCGAAATCAAGCAAATTCGGATAATCTAATATCATTTGCAGCATTGTTGGAATGACCATCACTGATGTTGCGCGATGACGCTCTACAGTGACGCAAAAATTCTGCGGAGAAAATTTCCCCATCACGACGTGACTTGCCGCAGCGATTGTCGCAGTGAACACACGCTGTCCGGCGCCGGTGTGAAACAGCGGCGCTGCATGGAGCTGAATCGTTTTGTCCGTAGTCTTTAGATAAGGGATCGTGTTCAGGGCGTTAAATATAATATTGTGATGCGTGAGCATCACACCTTTTGGTTCGCCCGTCGCACCGCTCGTGTAAATGATAGCCGCGATGTCGTCGCCCTGTCGATCGACAAATGGCGATGCAGCGCTCGAAGAAATTCCAGTTTCATAATCCAATGCGTCAGCTGCCCAGGCCGGAGGGACGCCATTATTTGCCCGAATATGTATAATGTCTGTGTGGGATCCGATAATTTCATGGACTTTACCTCCGTATACATCATCACTCACCACGATTTTCGGCTCGGCATGCCCTATGAGTTGCCGAAGCTCTGGGCTACTCAACCGCACATTAACGGGAACAATGACGCCACCCGCGCTCGGAGCGGCGAGGTAGACTTCAAGATAACGATAACTGGGCTCAGCAATGATCATTACACGATCATCCGGTTTCAAACCTACAGTACGAAAAAAAGCACATAAACGCTGAACACGATCACAAAAGCCCATCCATGATATCTGGTGTTCGCCATCAGCGACCGCCATCTCACTGCCTCTTAACTGTCGGGCCCGGCGTAAGGACTGCGCAATATCCATCTATTTTCCTGACCAAATAGTGCTTACTACCTTCGCCTCTAACAGAACCGATGGTAAAAATGGGGCCGCCCTTTCGAACGACCCCAAGTGGCTTGCGCCAGGGAGAGGTTAAAAACCCATTGTCGCGCGGACATAAACCAACCGCCCGCGCGGATCGTGAACCTTCGTATCAAAACCAATATTTGTGAACACTTGTGGAGGTGCATTATCCGTCAAGTTGATTGCACCAATAGACAGAACCGCGTTGCGTTCATCACCTACCCAATCGCTTAGATCAAAATTATATTGAACATCAAGCGTGGTGTGGGAACCAACTTCTGTTCCCGGGTTTTGATCGTCGTCGTAACTCGCAATATGTCGTACAAACGTATTGATTGAGTGAGCTCCAGCCGCCCAAGCAATCCCTGAGTTAAACCGCAACTGTGGCGTAGAGGTTCCGAAGTTTCGAAAATTCCTCGAACCGGCTCCATTGACCGCGCCCGCTTGCGGATCGATCAGATCATAATTGAGAATGTAGGTTCCCTCAAAAAACGGCTGGAAAAACCCAAAGCGCGTATCAACACCATATTTGGCAGAAAAATCGAGACCATCTGTTTCGACCGAACTCGCATTCACAAAATTCGTGTTAACACGAATAATCGGTCCGTTGATCGGGTCTCCGGCGCGGATAACACGGGTCGGATCTTGTGGAAAGGCGTCGACGATCGCCTGGAAGTTCTCCTGGATGATGACGTCCGTAAAATCGAAACGCCAATAGTCCACATTGAACTCTAGTCCTTCGACAGGTTCAAACGTTGCGCCAATATTCCATGCTTCAGATTCCTCTGGCGCCAGAGCTGAGTTGCCCACAGCCCTGACGGCGGCAAACGCGGTGCCGCCAAGAATCGGGTCGACAACTTGGTTCAACGACGTTGACGTACCCCCGACTTGAAACAATGACGGCGCCCTGAACGATGTTGAGTAAGATGCTCTCAAACTCAAATTATCGAGCGGCTGGAACAGCAATGCCACCTTTGGATCGATCGTGTCGCCAATCGCGCCGCCGTAATCTTCATAACGGACAGCAGCCTGAAGCTCCAGATTATCTAAGATAGGCACGCTCACTTCGGCGAATATTGCATATACATCCCGGGTAAATCCAAAATCAGGATTGCCAATTAGAAAAGCGAAGGCGTCCTGGTTCGAAAATTCATCATAGTCTTGATCCAGACTTTCATCGCGATATTGAAACCCGACAGCAACCCCTAGCGGTCCTGAAGGAAGATCGAAAATATCACCAGACGCAATCGCATCGATTGTTGTCAGAGTTGATTTAGCGTCGATGGTTTGGCGCGCGGTGAACCCTTCAAAAACAGCCGGATCATTTGGTAAAGTTGTAAATGAGGTGGAAAATGGGTTGAAAAACAGGCAATCGCCCTGCCCTGGAATAGCGCTCGGGTCCGTCGGGCCATTACAGCTTGGACCGCCAAATCCATTTAATGCGTCCTGAAACTCGTTAGCAAGCGTGTCCGTCCATCTGAAGAGAAAATCATTCTCCGCACGCGTATACCCTATTTCCCAATACCAATCATTTTCAAACTCCCCGCTTAGGCCAGCTGAAAAACGCCACGTATCAGATTCCGATTCATTGCTGGTCGGACCGGTTGCACTATTACCGATCGCCCGGCCAAAAAATGAAACCGGCGCCCCAAAAACATTACCTGGGTTGTTTACGGGCACCGTCGGCAGGGTGAGTATCGGAAAGCTCGGCGAGTTTCCGCGGAACGCACGATTTCGTGCGTAGCTGAATTCTGTTTCGAACTGGATGTTATCAGCAAGGTCATAAGACCCCTGAACATAAGCCTGAAGGCGCGTCTCTTTCGGTACAAGATTAAAAAAGCTGCCGAAGTCAAACCGACAAAAACCCGCATCCCCGCTAGGCGTAGAAGCAAATATCTGCAGGAGCCCACCAAATTCCTCACAACCAGTTGGATCGATCACGGGCGTGCCAGCGGGAAAACCAGAAACACCAAAAAAAGAACCCGGATTGCCTAACGCCGAACTGTCGTCTTGCGGCCGGCTCAACCGGCGTTCGGCAGTCGTAAGGTCGCCGCGGTCGGTATAGCTCATCGCAGCAACAAGATGGCTCCTGTCTCCCTGGACGCCTATTATGCCTTGTATGCTATATTCACTTTGATCGCCTTCTCCGGTAATCGTCTGGTAGTCTGTGGAAAGTTCAAAACCCTCAAAATTCTTACGGGTTACAAAATTGACGACACCCGCCACGGCATCCGAGCCGTAAAGCGCCGCAGCGCCATCTTTGAGAACTTCCACACGATCAACAGCGATCATGGGCATCAAAGATGCAGTATCGACGAAGCTTAGGCCATCATTCGTTGTGACCGCCGTCAACACTTGCCGCCTGCCATTGAGCAGCACAAGCGTTGAGGCAACACCCAGCCCGCGCAAATTTATATTAGATGTACCCGTTGTGATATTCTGAGTGAAGGCGTCGATATTATTTTGAGCGCCCGTATTTATCGTCAACGTTTGCACTAGATCAGCGATACTCTTCGCACCGACAGCATTAATATCTTTCGATGCTACAGAAACGATAGGCGACGGCGAGTTTTTTTGGGAGGCTCTTCTAATGTGCGACCCAATAACCACAATTTCATCAGTAGTATTCCCCCCTACAGACAATTCCTGGGCAGACAATGGCGAAATCGACGCCGCGCACACGCCCATCAATAAAGCGATCTTATGTTTCAATGCTGGTTGCATTTTTTCCTCCTAAACGACCAACTTCTTGTTCTCCCTGCGACGCTGGCCCGTGCGTAGGAACGCACCAATCACAATCAGCTAATTATTATTTTAATCACAAAACACGATTTTACGTGCAGCGAATCATTCTTACTGATCGTAAATCAACTTCTCATCCCCTCCCTGTCACGTAACTTCGCACTTGAAGTAAGCACATCGATATTTAGTTTACCAATACGTCAAACCATATTGATTTAGATTTCAAATATTTTTCAAATCCAGGACGGCCTAAGTCTTTTCCGTATCCTGATTTTTTATACCCCCCGAATGGGCTCGTCAGATCACCTTTGCGGCCCCAATCGTTAACCCATACCGTTCCGACTTCCATCCGGCGCGCCGCCCTTAGGGCATTCGCCATATTTGACGTGTGGACGGAATTTGCGAGAGCAAAGTCCTTATGGTTTACCAGTTGAATGGCTTCATCAAAATCGGAGAATGTTTGCACGGTTAACACCGGACCAAAAATTTCCCGCGCAACTGCCGGCGTCTCATCAGATACATTTCGCAATATTGTCGGCGCGTAGAAGGCTGCCCCCCTAGGTCCCTCCAAAGGCGTTCCACCTGTTATGATTTCCGCACCTTGCGCAACGCTATCACACACGATCGAATGGATCCGATGCAATTGTTTTTCATTTATAATTGGCGGAAGATCCCCATGCTCATTCCATGTTGCTCCCGGGCGCATGGCTTGGAATGCCGCCGCTAAGCCTGCAATTACTTCATCCGCCACCGCCTCCTCAACGACAAGGCGCGTGCCTGCAAAACAAACCTGGCCGGAATTATAACAAGCCCCCTTCTTCAACAGTGAGATTAAAGCATCTTTGTTAGGCGCATCAGAGAATACGAGTTGGGCCCCCTTGCCGCCTAGCTCAAGGCTTACCGGCTTTACGCCAGATAGCGCAGCATCCGCCGCGACCTGGGCGCCAGTCTCAACCGATCCGGTAAAGCTAACATAATCAACGTCCGGATGTTTAACTAACGCCGCACCAGTTTTGCCATCCCCATGCACGACATTAAATATCCCGGGCGGCACACCGGCTTCGATAGCGAGTTCGGCTATTTTTGTCAGAGAAAATGGCGCAAGCTCGGAAGGCTTTAAAACAACAGCATTTCCAGCTGCCAATGCAGGCGCATATTTCCAAGCGGAGAGTATCAGCGGGAAATTCCATGGCGAAATTGCCGCAACAACACCGTGTGGTTCATAAACCGACAAAGACAGGACATCTCCCGATGTCGGCGTCACGGCGCCATCAAGCTTGTCCGCAAACTCCGCGAAGAATTCGATACAATCTGCGGCGACGTGAACATCACGCGCCAGCACCTCTGGATATGGCCGAGTTGATATAAGGGCCTCAAGGCAGGCAAGCTCTTCCGCCCGATCACGTATGAGAACCGACCATCGTTTGAGCGTGCGTGCGCGGCTGCGCGGATCTACGGTTGCCCATTGAGATGATCTAAATGCCGTTTTGGCTGCAGTTACCGCTCGATCAACAAGCACGTCATCGGCGCAATTCAACGGCCTCGTTATCTGTGGATCTGACGCAGAGACAACGTCGAAGGATTCCCCGCTCGCCAGGCCCACACCGCCAACAAAATGACCCCGCGGCGTTAAAATGGATGACGGCTCGAACAGCATTTCGGATTCCGTTGTAATAAACTTATGGTGGTCAACTTACTGTTGCCACCGCACGGAGTCAACATATAATGAAATTCTATTTCGCTATGCGGTATCATGTTGCTAAATAGTTGCACTATACCGCATGACCCGTTAGCGAACATCCTCTAACAATCGCAGCTCACATAGAGTGCAGGCCGTATATTCAAAGTGAGAATAAATGCCAGAGATTACCGAAACGCTGCTTGAGCTACCCTCTGCCAATAGCAGCGACAAAGATCGTCAGTTTATCATGGCCCTAGCCAGAGGACTTGAGTTACTACGCGCCTTTTCTCCTGGCGAGGGCCCTCTCGGCAACAAAGAATTGTCTGAGAGAACCGGGATTCCGAAGCCCACTGTATCGCGTATGACCTACACGCTGTCCAAGCTCGGCTATCTGGAATATATCACACGATTAGAAAAGTATCAGCTCGGTGTCGCGGTTTTGTCGTCCGGTTATTCTTATCTTCAAAACCTTGATATGCGTAATACGGCCCATCCGTTAATGCAGGCTCTGGCCGAAGAATTTGAGGTTTCCGTAGCCCTTGCAGCACGCGACCGCCTTTCCATGACATACATCGATATTGCACAAGGATCGGGCCTTGCAGCTCCACGCCTTGATATCGGATCACGTCTTTCCGTTGAATCGTCTGCTATCGGAATGGCCTTTGTGTATGCGCTACCGGCGCTAGAGCAAGATTATCTCGTCACGGCGCTTAAGGAACGTTGCCACGACACGAAAGCGCTTAAAGAATTCGAAGATCGTCTGGCGCGGACCAAGAGCGAACTCAGCTCGCTCGGTTTCTGCGTCGTTTTTGGCAGTGTAGACCCAAATGTCATCGCCGCAGGAACCCCTTGCTTTGCCAGCAACGGCGCCCCAAGCCTCGCCCTCAATATATCGGCGACACGATACCAGTATGACGTCGACTTTTTTTACAACTCACTTGGCCCACGCCTTCAACAACTAAGCTCTGAGTTGAATCGACAGATGCCAGACCGGCACCGCTGGTAACCGACTTTCAAAGAAACTATCAAGATTTCCAAAGCTCAGCACTGTGGCCCTGTTAATAATACATTATAATGCATTTCGTTGTGCGAAATTCGATTTCATTTAATTGACTTTATCACTAAAATATGTATGCTCACAATCTGGCCTTCACGCTGCATTGCTTCGCCCGCAACCAGAGTCTGGGCTCACTATTGTTTGAAGAATCATAGAGGGGCGCTAATAAAATGGTCTCGGCGGGACAGAAGATAGCCCCCTACGCAGCGGAAGAAGAAAGCGTCACAAGCGGACGTCAAAGCTATTTTTCAACAAAACTGACCAGTTTGTTGGGCATTCGCCATCCTATTTTGTGCGGCGGTTTAATGTGGTTATCAGATGGGGCCTATGTCAGCGCGGTAGCCAACGCCGGCGCGATGGGCTTTATCACCCCGAGATCCTTTTCATCTCCCGATGCTTTCCGTGATGCATTGAAAGACTGCACCCTACAAGCGAACGGACAGCCCTTCGGCGTTAATCTATATGTTTCATCGCGACGTGAAGAGAATGAAAAGCTTTTGCGTTTTGCAGAGGTCGCCATCGAAGAGCATGTACGCGTTTTCGAAACGGCGGGACGCAGCCCTGTAGCTTTCCTGCCCATGTTAAAGGAAGCAAACGCCAAGGTCATCCATAAAGTCACGACGATAAAGCACGCGATAAAAGCAGAATCCATAGGCGTTGATGCGGTCGTGATTCTAGGCGGCGAATGCGGCGGACATCCAGGCGTCAATAAACTTCCGGCAATGTTGCTCGCCGCTCTAGCGCGCCCAAAGCTTAAAATACCACTCATCGTCGGCGGCGGCATCGGATCGGGCGCGCAACTACTCGCCGCTCTGTCCCTCGGCGCCGATGGTATTTTAATGGGGTCGCGTATGCTCGTCGCCAGTGAAATTTGGGCGCACAATCATTATAAAGAACATATCGTAGAAATTAACGAAAATGGAACAAGACGCATCCTGGAAAATATGGGAAACGCCTATCAGTGCCTTAACAACGACACCGCTCAAACAATCTCTGCACTCGAAGCGGCCGGTCATAATGATTATGAGACACTCGGCCCATATATAGGCGGGCACCTGCAGAAAAGTGCTTACAAAACGGGTGACTTCAACAAAGGGGTCTTGTCGCTAGGGCCTGCTGCGGCGTTTGCTGACAAAATAGAGCCAGTTGAAAAAATAATCCAGCGCATCCTGCATGACGCAATGGAAGCTTACGGAGACCTGTCACAGAAAATTATATTCCAGAACGAAATGGAAGCAGGCGTTCATGCTCAAGCCTCATGCTGACATAATTCGTATGACGCGCAGATATATAAATCTGATCGGATCAAATATGCAGAGCGTGAATACAGAAACACCATAGCGTTTAAGAGGAAATATCGTGCTTGAAGGAAAAATAGTAGTCGTAACAGGGGGCGCTAAAGGCATCGGGAAAGCCATGACGCGGGCATTTGCTGAACGCGGCGCCAAACTTGTTATACAAGACTTACTACACCCAACTGACGCTGTGAATGAACTTAAATCTGCCGGGCATGAAGCGGTTGGCGTCGACGGAGATATTTCTGAACAAAAAGACGTTCTCCGAATGATAGATGTAGCCCAGGATGCATTTGGCACTGTAGATATCTTGGTGAACAACGCGGGAATTTTCTCCTCCCTTACGCCGACTCCGATTTGTGAAATCAACTTAGACGATTGGGACCGGATCATGGCGGTCAATGCTCGCGGCGTGTTCTTGTCATGCCAGTCTGCTGTTCCAATCATGCGAAAACGCGGCAGCGGACGCATCATTAATATTGCATCCAACACACCGTTAACAGGAATTCCAAATTTTGCGCACTACGTTGCAAGCAAAGGCGCGGTTATCGCGTTTACACGAGCACTCGCGCGTGAGTTGGGTGCAGACAACATTTTAGTCAACGCAATTGCGCCGGGATACACGTTAAGCGACGGCGTGCGTGAAAACGCAGAACAAATGAGCAAGCTCCGAGAAGGGGCAAACTCTAAGCGGGCAATCAAGCGTGACCAGACGCCAAATGACATTATCGGCACCGCACTCTTTCTGGCTGGGCCGGACTCAGCATTCATGACCGGACAAACTTTGTGTGTAGATGGCGGAACATACATGCTTTGACGGTATCAATCAAAAACGCGGAATTTATCCAAATTGTCGCCACCTTTCAAATAAGACGCTCTCATTAATACGGGTTGAAAAGAAGAAGCAAAATGGACATCCAAGAATCTATCCAAAAAAACCCGATGACCCGGTATCAGTTTATGATTGTCGGCATTTGTCTGGCGATTAATCTTCTAGATGGGTTTGATGTATTAGCAATTGCCTTTGCCGCTCCAGCGATTTCAGCCGAATGGAATTTGGAGCCTGCCTCGCTTGGTATTTTATTTAGCTCTGGTTTGTTGGGAATGACGTTAGGCTCGCTCATTCTTGCACCTCTTGCGGATATATATGGTCGTCGTCCAATCATTATTGGATGCCTGTGCTTAATCAGTACTGGTATGATTTTTTCCGCCCTTTCATCAACGCTCACGCAACTAGCGGTGCTACGGGTCGCGACCGGCATTGGAATCGGCGGCATGCTCGCAAGTTTAAACACGATTGTTGCGGAGTACTCCTCTGATCACAGACGAAGCTTCTCGATCAGCATCATGCAGATCGGGTATTCCATTGGCGCCACACTAGGCGGCATTATTTCTATATTTTTGATCGCTGGATTTAACTGGCGAGCCATCTTTTTGCTAGGCGGCATCCTCTCAACCGCCATGATTCCAATCACACTCTGGCGGCTTCCCGAATCCCTGGACTTTCTTCTTTCAAAGCGCCCACACAACGCGCTCAAGCGCGTTAATGTGATAGCGACCAAACTCAACCGTCCCAAAATAGGCGCGCTGCCGCACTTAAATAGGGAGGCGCGCAAAAGTCGTTGGAATGGGTTAGAGTTGTTCTCTGCACGGTATAGAATTTCCACAATCGCCATTTGGATAGCGTTTTTCTGCGCATTATTTAGTTTCTATTTTGTGCTCAGCTGGACGCCAAAAATCCTCGTAGATGAAGGTTTGTCTCTGAGGGGGGGCATATCTGGCGGCGCCTTGGTAAACTTTGGCGGCGTTCTCGGGTCATTGTCCTTAGGATTTTTCGCCGCGCGGTTTGGCCTCTTGAAATTATCAACTATATTCGCGGTGACTTCAGTCATCATGATGATTGCCTTTGCTCAATTTTCCATTGGGTTGGAACTTTCATTGATAATTGCGTTCGGCGTAGGGTATTTTGTATACGGCGTTGTCGTCGGCCTTTACGCTATTATTCCAAACCTTTACGATGTGAGGTTAAGGACTACGGGCACCGGATGGGCGATCGGCGTCGGTCGATTAGGCGGCATGGCGGGGCCGTATATAGCCGGCCTGTTAATCTCCTTCGGTTGGGAAAGAGCGGATTATTACACAGTCCTATCCTTCCCGCTTGTTGTGACTATACTAATGATAATTGTCTTGCGTACAGCCATCCCCGCAAATGCTGGCGACAGCGCTTCATCTCACCACATGGAGGCTGCAACAGATCGGCCTCCCCCAAAATGGGGCGAGGGTTTTTCCTTACTTTTTGTCCTGGTAGGAAATAAGCTAAAAGACCCAAGCACGTATATTCTAGCATCGATCGTTGGCACAGTAATCAACGTTTATGGCCAGTTTCTTGTGCCGGTCCTTCGCGGAGACGCCAATCCCATCGACACCGTCATCAACCAATATGAAACAAATCCATACCTGTTCCTAACATCCGTCGTAATAGCTTACATGTTTCCAATGTTCGTCGGAATCTATTCGTCAGTACATGCACAATTTAAATTGCGACACACGGTGAGCAAAGCCGAATTTCCGGACAGTAAACCTGACCCGGTTTTCCGTACCGCTGCCGATACTGATGGACGGATTATTTCAGCCGGCGTGACAACTGAGGCTTTTCTTCAAAAACATTCATTCCATACAGCGACTGATATTATCGGACAGGATGCATGGCATCGCATCCTGAAGGTATCGTTGGACGGCGAAAGTTCTTCACTTGCATCAAAAATTTTCGTCAAAGCATGCAATGAACACTTTTTTGTTTCGCATTCACCCGGAAAGGATGGAGCCGTTAACCTCTATTTGACGCGAGCCTCCGCATCATGACAGGTAAGAAATTCGATAATCGCCCCTCCCAAATAAATCGTTTAGAACAATCGGTTGATAGCCTTGCGCGCTTTCCGGAAGAAAATCCAAACCCTGTTATGCGCGCCTCACCGACAGGAACATTACTGTACGCGAATACAGCATCGCGCGATCTATTAAATCTTTGGAAAATGTCTACTCAAGATCATTTTCCAACCCATCTTGCCACTCAGATAAACGACATATTCATCGGCGGAGAGACAAAGTCGATAGAAACCGATGCCGATGATGCTATTTTTATTCTCGATATTACGCCCATTCCCGAAGCCGGATACCTTAATATTTATGGCATAGACGTTACTGAGACGCGCCAGATGCGCGCCGCGCGTGATACTGCCGAACATGCGGATCGCGCAAAATCAGAATTCCTCGCCAATATGAGTCATGAGATCAGGACTCCGATGAACGGGATCATGGGGATGGCGGAACTTTTAACCAAAACAAAACTAGATAATAAGCAAAAAATGTTCGCTGATGTGATCTTAAAATCGAGTTCCGCCCTGCTTACCATAATCAACGATATTCTTGATTTTTCCAAAATTGGCGCGGGGAAATTACAAATAGATGCAGCGCCATTTTCATTGCCCGAAGCCATCGAAGATGTTGCTACGCTTTTGTCGTCCAATATACGTGATAAGGATGTCGAGCTAATCGTGCGGATTGCCCCGACATTGCCGAAGTTTTTTATCGGAGACGTAGGTCGTATCCGTCAGATTATCACTAATATTATGGGAAACGCCATCAAATTTACCGATAAAGGCCATGTGTTGGTCGATGTCACTGGCAAACCGACAGATGAGAATAAGTACCGGCTTGATTTCAAAATAGTCGACACAGGTGTTGGCATTCCCGAAGATCAACGCGACAGAATATTTGAGAAATTTTCACAAGTGGACGGGTCTGCCACTCGCAAACATCAAGGTACGGGATTAGGTCTAGCGATCGCTTCCTCACTGATCGACTTAATGGGCGGCAAGATCGGCGTTGATAGTGAGCCAGGCGACGGAAGTACTTTTTGGTTTAATATATGTTTGTCTAAAGATACTGATGAGCAAGTAGAAGACCCAATACCAGTGGATGTATCGGGCGCGCGCATTCTCGTTGTAGACGACAATGATATCAATTTGTCGATCCTTAATGAACAGATGAAACAGTGGGGATTTTTTGCTACTAGTTGCTCTTCTGGGGTGGACGCATTAAATATGATGCGTTCTGCAGGGGAATCACACACAAGGCCGGATTTAATCATCCTCGATTACCAGATGCCGGGAATGAGCGGTACTGACGTGGTGCGTAAAATGCGCAACGAAGTTACAGTGAAGAACATTCCCGTAATAATTCTTTCCTCCGTAGACACGGCGGAACATGATAAGGATCTTGACAGCCTGCTTGTCCAAGGGCGGTTAATTAAACCGGCCCGGTCCTCACTTCTATTGAAAACTATCATCGGAGTTCTTCAGGATCACTTTGGCGTAGCTTCAATTAAAAAATTTATTCCGATAACCCTCGATAAGACGGACGGCGATCAATATGTGGAGAAGAAAATACCGACAATTGCTACGGCAGCGCCTAACTACGCCGTAAATACAGACCCTCAAAAAGATTCGGCTCTCGATATTCTAATTGCGGAGGATAATGAAGTAAATCAGATCATCTATGAGCAGGTGATCAAACCTCTGGGTTTCTCCTATCGCATAGCAAATGATGGCCGCGAAGCGCTAGATCTTTATCGGACACATCGTCCGAAGATCATCTTGATGGACGTGTCAATGCCGGAAATGAACGGGCTGGAGGCTACGCAAGCGATCCGCTCAATTGAGGCTGAAAGGAGTACGCACACGCCAATTGTCGGCATCACTGCCCATGCGCTCACCGGCGATATGGAAAAATGTCTTGATGCAGGTATGGACGATTACCTTTCGAAACCTCTCTCCCCAGAGCTACTGGCGAGTAAAATCTCTGACTGGTTTGTTAATGGTACAATGATAAAAAAAAGAATCTAGCCGCTGGCCGATCATGTCGAAACGAATGCATATTATTTCGCCATCCAAAATTAATCTAAACACGGTCGGTTACGCGGCCATTTGCAAACATGCGATGCATATATTTTCACTGTACGGGATAAGCTACATACACAAACCGTAGTTTCGGTCAGGTTTTCTGCTTCGGACAAGAGGGCGTTTGCGAAGGTGACAAGCTTTCCCATCATGTCAGCGATGGTGTCTTATCAATTTCCTTTTATCGATGAGCCGATCCCCTGTCCATTTTTGGTTACTTAGCGCGCAAAAATGCGGCCTTCCGTGATGGTCGTTCAGCCTGTAAAATAATAGAATGATTTTGCCGAAAAGATAATAGTGAAGGAAAAAAAATGGAATTGAGTGTCGAGCTGTGGTCGCTTTTTGGGTGTGCCCTTATGGTGGTTTTTGCGATCAATATTCAGGGAGTTCAAATGGTGACCGGGTCAGGTGTCGCCTACTGGTTATCCGCACGCGATAAGCCTAAGGAAGGCGTTCTTGCAGGGCGCCTGGACCGCAATGTACGGAACAATGTCGAGGGGATAGCAATGTTCGCCCCACTTGTTTTTGTTGCAGAATCTGCCGGGATTTCAAACGGATGGACGCATGTTTCGGCCGAAATTTACCTCGCAACACGGATTATATTTCCGTTCATCTACATAATCGGAATCCAACCCTACCGTTCAATTTTATGGGGCGTAGGCCTCACGGCTATTTTCACTTTTATCTATGGCTTGCTTATTGACCTAAGCTTCCAGAATTTGCCCTTCTTCAATTGGACGTAATGCAAATAATTTGAATCCCAAACACATGCCTTTTGGGGCAGATAGTTGTATATCCGTTTGGCGACTTGGGCGAGTTTCAAGTGCGCTGCAACACGAGAGTAACGCCAATCATGACGCTCACCAACGGCCACCGCCTGGATTTTTCTGCGGCACGCCGGAACGGAAGCGCCATACTAGGTGTCTTGCAGCCGTTGTTTGGAACACTTCCTATCAACGTATTGGAAATCGCAAGTGGCTCCGGACAACATACTATCCACATGGCTTCGGTCTGCCCTAATATCACTTGGTGGCCAACGGACCTTAACCGCCACGCAACGCGGCCATTAAGAACGGTTGCAAAATGCTCGACTCGCATTTATTGCAATTTGCTATAGTCTGGACCCCTCTACCCCGTACGCGCAGCGACGACCCAGGTCGCCGCGCCCAATGTGACGCCGGCGCCCGTGTCATAGGGCGCCAGCGCCTCGCACAGGTCCGCGACAATTGTGGCCTTCACCATGTCGCTGGCGCCGGATTGCGCAATCGCCCCGCTCGCCGGACCCATCTGCGTCAAAAACGCGACAGCCTCGTCGAGATTTTCGCCAATCACAAACGGCGTGTCAAAACTGTTTATCTCAATGTTTGAAAACCCCGAAGCGGCCAAAATACGCGTTACTCTCTCTGGATCAGCAAACGACATCATCCCCGGATCCTCTGGGTCCGGAGGGTCCAACAACGGCACATGACGCGAGACAACCTCGTGAGATTTGCTAACCCACTCATTTTCTTTAGCCGGCCGCCAACAGATAAAGGCTGCGCGCCCGCCAGGCCGCAACGCCGCCCGCAGATTTTTGAATGCGGCGACGGGGGCATCGAAAAACATCACGCCAAAGCGCGAGAACACCAGATCGAAGGCGGCGGCGTCAAAGCCATGCAGCTGCGCGTCACCGCGTTCGAATGTTACATTTTTCTCCTCGGCAGACATTGCTCGCGCTCTGGCATGCGCCAGGATCGGCTCCGAGATATCAACCCCCAACACGCGCCCCTCGGCCCCAACGAGACGCGCCATGTCAAACGAAGTATCTCCGCATCCGCAGCCGACATCCAGCACTCTCTCGCCAGGCAATATGCCAGCAGCCGCCATAACCTCCCGACCAAAGGGCAAAAGACTTGCATCTATTATTTCCTGGAAACGCAGCCATTTATCGCCTCCCTCGCCGTTCCAGAACTCTCCCATATCCGCGTTAGCCGCGCTGCTCATATAGCTTCTCCATCTACGCCGCCAAGTTAGATTCTCAAAAATGAACGTCAATTGTTGATTTTTGACTCTAAGCCACTCATAAATGGACACATGGTTAGTTGGGATAATCGGCGCATATTTCTCGCAGTCGCGCGCGCTGCTTCGCTTTCTAAGGCGGCAGATACACTAGGCTTGAGCCGTTCCACAATCATGCGGCGGATAACAGCATTAGAAGAAGAACTGTCAATGACGGTCTAAAAATGTACCGGGTTGGCGCCGCAAAACTGTACCAGTGAAGCTTCTATGGTATGCTCGCTGGATTGTGGGAAAGCGCGCTGACCGCCCCACGAGTCAAAGCGCGCCTTTTCCACAGTCCAGCCC
>JAJFFZ010000121.1 GCA_021776395.1 Hyphococcus sp.
GGTCAATCTCAAAAGCGTGCGCCGTCCAGCCGAAGGCGAGGAGGCCGGATAGGGTGACAATCTGATAGATGCGGGGGTCTTTGATAAAGCTCAAAGCCATGAAATCGCGCCTTTACTCGCCAACAACCGAACGCAAAGGGACAAGACCCCATGAGTAAGGCGGAATCGCGGCGCCGGCGGGGAAGTTTGGCGGCGTGCGTCAGAAATTGGACGAGGTGGCGAGGCTTTAGCCGGCGTGTCCCTGAAACACGGTTGCCCTGAGCGGCATGGACGCCGGTTCGGCCCCCAGTTGAGCGCGTAGCTCCGTCTCGATTGCGCCCATGACGTCATCGGCATCGACGCCGCCGCGGCTGCGGATTTCATCTATCAACGGATTGCCGTAAACAAGCCCGTGGGCAAAATGGCGCCAGTCCGTCACTGGTTTTGTCAGGTTGACGGCGTCATGTTCAATTTTCACAAAACCCGCTGCAGACATATCCGCGCAGACTGCCTCCGGCCCCGGATAGGAGAACGGCGCTTTGTAAAATTGCGGGGGATCGTCGGGGAAGAATTGCGCCGTTGCGTCATGGGCGATGTTCGCAAACGGATTTTCCAACAGCGGCCGCCAGGTGTTGAAAAGGTAGGCCCCGCCACTGCACAACACTCTGTGCGCTTCCCGGAACGCCGCGACTTTATCCGGGAAAAACATCACGCCGAACTGACAGACGATGAAATCAAATTCATTGTCGGGAAAGTCGAGCTGCATAGCGTCGGCGGTGACGAAGTCTACATTTTCACCAGCGTTGAATTTTGACCGCGCCACTTCAAGCATCGGCGCGTTTAAATCGGTGACCGTGAGGTGCGTTTCCGGCGCGAGCGCGTCCCTCAGCTTGCGGCTGGCGACGCCGGTTCCCGCAGCCAGTTCGAGCACGCGCGCCGGGCCTATTGCGGCGGCGCGGCGGGCGAGATCACGCGCATAGTCTTCAAATATTATAGGCCCCAGACAGCGGTCATAGGTTTCAGGGATATCGCCGACAAACTGACTGGCTTGGGTGGTCACGGCGGCCTCTTTTTGCTTCATGCTTTTGCACTCTATACCGCCATAAACTGCTGATTAGAAGCGCTAATTTGTTTACGCCATTAACGCCGCCAGCTCTTTGATCAGCCTTGCGGCGACGTTGGCGGTGGCGAGGTTAATGTCGCGTTCGGGGTTATATTCAACGATATCGGCGCCGACCGGCGCGGCGGGGAGTTTGGCAAGCATCGCCAATACCTCGCGGGTGGAAAGACCGCCGGGTTCGGGATGGGAAACGCCGGGCGCATAGGCGGGATCGAGACCGTCGAGGTCAATCGAGACATAAAGCGGCGCGGCGAGTTTGTCATAGGGAATGGCGGCGATCTCGTCCGCGCCGAGCATCGTAACGCCGTGCCTGGCGCCAAACACGCGCTGCTCGGGCGAGGCGCTTCTGATGCCGACCTGCACCAGAGCGTTGACGCAGCCATCTTCAATCGCGCGCGCAAACGGGCAGGCATGGGAGTAGCGATCGCCTTCGAACTCTTCATGAAGGTCCGGATGCGCATCAATATGGAAAATGTTGACCGGGCCATGTGCGGCTTTTATCGCGCGCAAGATTGGATAGGTCAGTGAATGGTCGCCACCGAGACTTAACGGTTTGGTTTGCGCGCTGATGGCGGCGGCGATGCGCTCTGAAATTGCCGTGCGGCAGGCGTCTCCCGTTTCGGGTAACGCGGCGAAGTTATAGGCGGAAATGATGGCGCCGACGTTCTTGCCAGAAAGACTATAGGGGCTCGAGGCGTCGCTGAATAAAACCGAGCGAATAATCGCCGGCGCCAGCGCGGGCCCGCGCGCATAGGACGAGCTTGCGTCCCAGGCAAATCCGAAAAGTGTGACGGTCATCATCTATCCTCCATGGAAAAAATCGTAAATCCGTTGCGCCAGCGCTGCTGAGACGCCGTCTACGGCTTCGATGTCGTGGGGTTTGGCGCGGGCGATTTCTTTAGCCGAGCCGAAGTGGTTTAACAGCGCACGTTTGCGCTTCGCGCCGATCCCAGGAATGTCGTCCAATGGATTGGCGCTTAAGGCTTTTTTGCGTTTGGCGCGATGCGCGCCGATGGCGAAGCGGTGGGATTCATCGCGCAGCCTTTGGAGGAAAAACAGCCCCGGATCGCGCGGCGGCAGAAGGAACGGCGCGCGCCCTGGCATCACAATCTGGTCCTCGGCAGTCCCCATGGTGCGGTCGATGCGCTTTTCACCGGCCTCGTTCTCGCGCCGCGCCTTGGCGACGCCGATCACGGTGATGCCCTCCGCTTCCGGATCAATGCCGAGATCGCTTAAAGCTTCGAGCGCAACGCTGAGATGGCCTTTGCCGCCGTCGATGATGACCAGGTCCGGGCGCTCGGCGCCTTCCTCTTTCATCAGCCGCGAAAACCGCCGGGTCAGCATTTCGCGCATCATCGCATAGTCATCGCCGGGCGCGAATTTTTCGGTGTTCATGTTGAACTTGCGATATTGGTTTTTAACAAACCCCTCAGGTCCGGCGACAATCATCGCGCCGACGGCGTTGGCGCCTTGAATATGAGAGTTGTCATAAACTTCGATACGTTCCGGCGGCGCCTCAAGCCCTAACGCTTCAACCAGCTGGCGCAGTGCTTTTAACTGACTGGCGGACTCCGCCATCCGCCGCGACAGCGCCTCGCGCGCATTCATCACCGCGGCCTTGACGATGTCGCGTTTTTCTCCGCGTTGCGGTTGGCGGATGAGGACTTTTCTGTCTGCGCGCAGCGACAAGGCTTCCATCAGCAAATCAGCCTGCGGCGGCTGGTCGGAGACCAGGATCAGCGCTGGCGGCTCGCGGCCGTCATAGAATTGCGCGATAAACGCATCGAGGATGTCGGCGGGGCCGATCTCTTTGTCGTGGCGCGGAAAATAGGCGTGATTGCCCCAGTTCTGGCCGGCGCGATAGAAGAAAACCTGAACGCAAGCCTGGCCGCTGGCGAGGTGGATAGCGAACACATCAGCCTCCGCCAGCCCGGCGGTGTTGATGTCTTGGGTTCCCTGCACATAGCTGAGCGCGCGAATGCGGTCGCGCAAGGATGCGGCGCGCTCAAAATCGAGATCATGCGCGGCCCGCTCCATCTGCCCGGACAGCGTGCGCTGGACGGCGGTGTTGTCGCCGGATAAAAATGCTTTGGCCTCGCCAACCAATTCGCCATAGGTCTCCTTAGTGATGAGGCCGACGCATGGCGCCGAACAGCGTTTGATCTGATGCAACAGGCAGGGCCGCGTGCGCGCATCATAAACACTGTCCGAACACGAGCGTAACAAAAACGCTTTTTGCAATGTGTCGAGCGTCTGGTTGACGGCGCCGGCCGATGCGAAGGGCCCGAAATAGGCGCCTTTGCGTTTGCGCGCGCCGCGATGTTTTAATATCTGCGGCGCCTCATGGTCTTGCGTGACGAGAATAAACGGAAACGATTTGTCGTCGCGCAGGATGACATTGTAGCGCGGTTTGAGCTGCTTGATGAGGTTGGCTTCAAGCAGCAGCGCCTCGGTCTCGGTCCCGGTGACGACAAATTCCATCGCCGCGGTCTCAGAGATCATCCGCATGATGCGGTTTGAGTGGCCGCCGGATTTGGCGTAGCTGGAAACCCGGGCTTTGAGGTTTTTGGCCTTGCCGACATAAAGAATTTTAGCGTCCGCGCCAATCATCCGGTAGACGCCGGGCTTGCCGGGCAGGCGTTTGACATAGTCGGCGATCAAGGCGGCGCCCGAGACGGCATGGGGCGGCGCGCCATTCTCCTCAAGATTTTTTGCGTCGCTTGCGTTCATCAGCCCTACAGTTAACCCGCCGTTCACCAACCGGTTGATAGATTGTCCCGGCGCCGGCGTGGTTTTTATACCACGCGCTCTAGGGCGGCGCAGGCGCGAGGTCAAATGGACACCACCCTCAAAGATCGCTCCGATATTACCGTCATTTTGGTGCTTTTCATAAGCCTGGCGATTGCCGGGGTTCTTGGCAGCGGATTTATTGTCCGCGATTACGCACATGCGCGTGCGAGCGTTTCCTGGCCGCAGGTCGACGGCGTTGTCCTGAGCCAGCTTGGCGACGGTTCCAAGCGCTTGCGTTATGCTTATTCAATCGATGGGCGGACTTATGAGTCTCACCGTGAGCGTTTCTTTACCGGACGATTTTTAAAGTCGGAAACGCGGGCGTATTTTCCGGGTGAGACGCTGACCGTCTATGTCGATCCGCAACATCACACATTTTCGGTTCTGAAAACCGGCGGCGCCGGCGCGGTGTTTGTATTGTTTTCACTACTGAGCGGGGCGTGCATCTTCTTTGGCGTCGGCGGGGTGGTGTGGACGCTTTTAGAGCGCGCTGCTGAACACAGCCCGGACACGGATGCAGAATTCAGCATCAGGCGCGACGCCCATTTTCAGTAGCTCAGGTTTTTCGTGCGGCTGATCTCAACGCCGGCGGCGTCGGCCTCTGAAATGGCGTTGGGTTTTTCAATGCGAACATTAACGGAAATCGCCATCGGGTGCGACAGCGCCAAATCGGCGACGCGCTCGGCCAGGGTTTCGACAAGCTTGATGTGCCCCTCGGCAAGGATCGCTTTTATACCTTGCGTCAGTTTGTTGTAACAGACAACGTCCTCAAGACTGTCGCCAATCGGGTTGGAGGGTTCGACAACCTCTACCTGAAGGTCAATCTTCAACGGCTGCGCGACGCCCTGTTCGCTGTCGTAAACGCCGATATAGGCGTCGAGCATCAGGCCGCGGACAAAAATCTTGCGGCGCGGCGCATTGGCGGCGCGGGGGATGGGGGTTATTTCAGGTGTCTGATCGTTCTTCATAATCATTCCTGTACCAGAACATCCGGGGTTTGCCAGGCCAGATGTTGACCGCCATCGACGGCGATCATCTGGCCGGTGACGGCGTGCGCGGAGACCAGATAGGCGAGGGCGCCGCAAATATCGGCGGGCGTCGCGCCGTGGCCAAGGATTGTCGCCTCGTTCTGGCACCGCCAGTCGGCGTCCGATTGGCGGGAATTTTTCAAGACTGGCCCCGGCCCGATGGCGTTGACGCGGATGCCTTGCCCGCCCAGCGCTTGCGCCAGCGTCGTTGTCAGGGTGGCGAGCGCCGCCTTTGAGGTTGTGTAGGAGAGGAACTGCGGCGTCAGCTTGAGGACGCGCTGGTCGATGATGTTGACGATGAGGTTATTGGCGCCGGGCGCTGCTTGCGCGGCAAAATCCTGGGCGAGTTTCAGCGGCGCGCGCAAGTTTGTTTCAATATGTTTGTCCCAGCTTGATCGGGTCATGGACGCGATGTCGTCGGGCTCGAAGACTGATGCGGAATTGACCAGGAGGGTGAGCGGGCCAAGGGCGCCCACAGCTTTCGCGATCAGGCCAGCGGTTTCTTCCTCGCGGGACAGGTCCGCCTGAATGCTGGCGGCATTGCCGCCATGGGCTTTAATTTGCGCTACGACTTCGTCGGCTTGCGTGGCGGATGAGCGATAATGGACGGCGACGGCAAAGCCTGCTTCGCCCAAGGCAAGCGCCATAGCGCGCCCGACCCGCATGCCGGCGCCAGTGACGAGCGCGCCGCCGGGCGTTGCATCAGCCATCGCCTAGATCCCTCCGGCAAGCTTCGCCAGGGCGATGATAAAGCCGATATAGGCGCCGAAAAGAAACAGGCCTGACAGCCGCCCGATGTCGCGCCGGGTTAAGACATATCCCGTTAGCACCAGCGCGGCGACAATCATCACCGGAATTTCAACACGCAACGATGTCGGGTCAAAATAGGCGGCGCCAGCAAGACCGGCGGCGCCGCCGACCGCCAGCAAGTTAAAAATATTCGAGCCGATAATCCCGCCGATGGCGACGTCGGACTTCTTATGGATAGCGGCGGCGGCGACCGTTGCAAGCTCGGGCAGCGACGTGCCGAAGGCGACAATCGTCAGCCCGATCAGCTCTTCGCGCACGCCGAGCGCCATCGCCATCGCCTGGCCGTTGGTCACCAACATATGCGCGCCGAGCGGCAGGCCAATCAGTCCGGCGGCTAGAAACAAAATTATCTTGAGCGAGACTTTTGAAGTTTCAAGATATTCATCTACCTCGTCGATTAGCGGTTCAGCGGCTCCTTGAATGGAGCGAAACCACATATAGCCGACATAAGCGACAATACCCGCGAACAGGAACGCGCCGATCCTGGTATCAATATATCCGACGAAATAGGCCGCGCCCACAAACACCGCGGTCGCGGTCAGCATGATAACCGCATGGCGGCGCAACCCCAGCACATGCGTCGAGATCGGGTAAATGATCGCCGGCAAGCCAAGCACCAAAAACACATTGGCGATATTGGAGCCGATGATGTTGCCGAGCGCGATGCCGTCGCTGCCGGTCAAGACGGCGTGAATGGTCACCACCAGCTCCGGCGCCGAGGTGCCGAAGGCGACAATCGTCAGGCTGATGATTAGCGTCGGCACATTCAGCGCCGCGGCAAGGCCCACCGCGCCGCGCACCAGAAGATCGCCCGCAACAAGCAGGATGGCGAGCCCGACGACAATCAGAATAATCTCAGCGCCCATAATTGGCCTTTGTTCGCGAACAGGACTGTTTAAGACAGCGCATATGGGCCGACGGCAGATCGTTTTAAAGATTGCGGGGCGGCTAAGGGGTCTAAAGCGCCGCCAGGGTCAATCCACGCGGCCTTTTTCAGTAATGTTTAAAATTGCGAATATTAAAAAGAAGATCACGATCATCGCGACGCTCATCCAACCTGGACCCATGGAAAACCCCTCCTTGGTTAAAGCGCCCTTATAAGGCGCGTCGAATGCGGCGTCACCCCACGGCGCAGCGTTTGAGATAATCGTGATTCGCAGTGTGCTGGGCACGGTTTGGCAGGGTTAAACA
>JAJFFZ010000122.1 GCA_021776395.1 Hyphococcus sp.
CTGCGAAAGGCCGCAAAGCGAAGCGTTGAGGCACTCTGGGATGAAATCGGAAACCTCCTCGAACACTTCCCGCCAAACGAATGCGCAAACTATATCAGAAACTCAGGATACCGAGCCATATGATCGTCAGAATGCTCTAGCTTGCACCCTGCGCAACAGGCGTTACGCCCTTGCTTTCAAGCAAGCCTCTGAGCTCGCCCTTTTCAAACATTTCACGGATGATGTCGCAGCCGCCAACGAATTCACCTTTGACGTAAAGCTGCGGCACGGTCGGCCAGTCGGAATAGGCCTTAATGCCCTGCCGCAAGTCGTCGGTTTCCAGCACATTGGCCGATCCGAATTCGACGCCAAGATGGTCGAGGATCTGCACAACCGTTGATGAGAACCCGCATTGCGGAAATTGCGGCGTCCCTTTCATGAACAGCATGACGGGATTGGCGTCAATTTTGGCTTTGATATCGGCCTCTACCGGGTTGGCGGTCATGGCGAAAGTCTCCTGTTATAAGCCATCAGGCTAAGCTCATAGCTAGGCGCCGTGCAGGCTGTCGTCAAGGGCGGCTATGAGTGCGGCGAGCCCGCCATCCAGGCTGGTTTCCCCCAAAATCAGCGCAGCCTCTGGCGGCGGGGTTTTATCGCGCGCCGCGCGCGCTAACTGCGCAGCTTTGACGGGCAGCCTCACCCCTATGGCCTCCGCGCCGCGCAAGATTGGCGCAAAGGCCGCGAAGGGCATTGGCGCAATAAAGGGCCTGGCGCCGGCGGCAAGCGCGACGGCGTCATAAAGCGCGCGGGTGGTGATGGGCTCAGGCCCGGCGACAGCATGGGTGCGGGCAAGCGGCGCCGCATCCAGAACCGTTTGCACCGCGGCGTTTGCAAGATCGCGGTAATAGACCGGCTGCTGCAAGGCGTAGCCGCCGCCCGGCAGCGGCAGGATTGGGCTGCGCCGCATCCAGTGGATCAGGCGGCTGATATTGCCGTCGCCCGGATAGCCGTAAATCATCGTCGGGCGCAAAATTACCGCGCCAGGCGCAGCGCTCAAAACCGCCTCCTCCGCTTTGGCGAGGCGCCCATAGACCTCCGCCTCCGGGTCGATGGCGACATTGTTGCTGGAGAAAAAGACCGCGCGTTGGCCCTCGCCAAGCAGCGCCGCCGCGCTTTGTGAGACCGTCAGGATCGGTGTGAAGACAGCCGCGTCAACTTCGCCGAGCGCCTGGCGCGTTGCGGCAATATCGTCAATGTCCAGTTGAAGCGGCTTCGCCCCCAATCCGGCAAGCATTTCTTTAAGTCCTGCCCTGCGCGTGCGAAAAGCGGCGACAACATCTACGCCTTTCACACGCAGTATACGGACAATCTCGCGCCCAAGCACGCCGCCGGCGCCGACGACAAGGACACAGGACGGATTTGAGGATGACGCCATCACTATTGCGCCGCCAATTTCGCAAGCTGGAGTTTCAGCCCGTCAATATCGCCGAGCACCCAAAGCGCGCTGATTTGGCCCGCGCGCATCGTAAAGAACCCAGCGCCCGCCCATTGCACCTCAGCGCCGGTCGCCGCAAAGCCCAGAAACAACCCCTTATGGACGCCGCGAAAGGTCATTTTCGCGGCGACGCGGTCACCGCCCGCGATGATGTCGTCGATAATGCATTGGTAACCGCCGAGGGCGGCGTGAATGCTGCGCATATAGGTGATAAACCCGTCCGGCCCATTGTGTTCCATGCCGAGCGAGCCCCGGAACTGAAAATCCGATGTTAAAATCGTGCGCGCAGCATCTTCATCAGCCTGGTTCCAAACCTCGTAATAAAAGCGCTCGACCAAGCTTCGTGAATTTTTAGACATCCTCGCTCCGCATAATATTTAAATAACCCGGTCGATCGGTGCGCCGGTCTCGAAGAACGCATCGATATTGGCCAGCAACCGTTGCGCCATGGCGGCGCGGCTTTCCCATGTCGCAGACGCAATATGCGGCAGGCAGAACACATTGGGCAGGTTGCGCAACTCTTTCCTGATTTCTCCCGGCTCGGTCTCGAACACATCAAGCCCGGCGGCGAAAATCCGTTTTGACTTCAGCGCGTCGATCAGCGCCGTCTCGTCAATCACCGGTCCCCTGGAAATATTGATGATCACGGCTGAGGGTTTCATGCGCGCCAGCACATCGCCATTGATGAGATGCCGGGTTTGCTCCTTGAGCGGACAATGCAGCGATATAATGTCGGCGGTTTTAACTAACTCATCAAACTCAACCGCGCGGGCATTGTACGCCTGGTCTATCTCCGGCGTCGGGCGCGGGGTTGTGTAGATGATGTTGAGGTCAAAGCCTTGCGCGCGTTTGGCGACAGCGCGGCCGACATTGCCCATGCCGATAATGCCGAGCGTGCGCCCGGTGACGCGCTGGCCCCAGCTATCAGGCGTCAGCATGCCCCGGCCCTCGCCGGTTTTTGCAATGTCGAGGCCTTCGCGAAACCGCCGGCAGGCGGCGATGATCAGCCCGATGGTCGCATCCGCCAGACAATCGGTGGTGACTTCCGGCGTATTGGAGACGGTAATCGCGCGCGCTGATGCGGCTTCAAGGTCGATGTGATCAACGCCGACGCCAATGGAGGCGATCAGTTTCACGCTCGCCGGCAGCGCTTCGATAACGCCCGCGTCCAGCGCATCAAAAGCAGTGGCGAAGATCGCGTCCGCGCCGGCTGCCAGCGCGGCAAATTGATCGGCGCCCGATATAACGTCGCCTTCAGGTTCACGAACGTCATATTTCATTTTCAACATGCCGGCGAGCGCATCCGGCAACCGTCGCGGCGTTGCGATGATGTGTTTGGCCATCAGCGCTCGCCCGTCTCAAAAAACGAACCAGCCAACCAGTTGCAAAATATGACGGAATTCATCGGCGCATCCCAATTGCTATTCGCCAACAGCATAGGGTGCTTGCATAGGCCAATCAAATTTGACACGCTTCGCCAGACTTTTGGGAGGGGTTATCATGCGTTTGTTCTTTTATGTTGTCGTTGCGGCTCTGCTTGGCGCCGTTGGATGGTTCCTTGTCCACATCATTCCCGCCTCTGGCATGCTGGTTGATCTTGAACCGGTGCTCGTCGGCGAATGCCGCCGGGTTGAGGTTGCGCCGGGAACTGAAGACGTCACCATCGATCCTGAACTCGGCCTCGCTTTCATTTCCGCTGCCGACCGGCGCGGCTGGTATAACGAGAGCGGCGGTGCAGGCGTTAACCCGAAAAACGGCATCTACACGATGAGCATGGACGGCTCGGACACCATCACGCTAGTGTCGCCGCCGATGGAAGGATTTCTACCCCACGGCATCAGCCTGTGGCGCGGCGAGGATGGTGAAAAACACCTGTTCGTCGTCAATCATCCGCCATCGGGCGGAGAGTTCGTCGAAATTTTCGACATTGGCGAGGCCGGCGCCCTCACCCATCTCGACAGCGTATCTTTCGATGCGATGCATTCGCCAAACGACGTCCTCGGCGTCGGCCCGCGCCAGTTCTACGCCACCAATGACCGCGGCTATGAAGAAGGCATGATGGCGACGCTGGAAGCCTATATGGCATTGCCGTTTTCAAGCCTTGTTTATTACGACGGCAAGGATGGCTCTATCGCCGCCAAACACCTGACCTACGCCAATGGCGTCAACATGTCAGCAGACGGAAAGACTGTCTATGTGGCGGAGTTTTTAGAGCGCCGCATCGCCATGTTTGATCGCGACGCGCAAACTGGCGCGTTGAACAAGCGCGGCGTTCTCAAGGTCAATACCGGGCCGGACAATATTGAGATCGCCAAAGACGGCGCCTTATGGGTCGCCGGGCACACAAAGGCTTTTGAATTCCTCGCCCACGCCAAGGACGCGGCGGAAATTGCGCCATCGCATGTCGTGCGCATCGACCCGCAAACCGGCGACAACCGGGATGTGTTCATATCCACTAAAGGCGAGATTAACGCCTCGTCAGTCGGCGCGGTCTGGGACGACACGCTCATCGTCGGCGCGGTGTTTGACGGCCATGTGATGGTTTGCCCGGTGGGCTAACCCGCCTCGGCAAAAATCTCTTCAATGCGCCGCTGGGCGATCGGGTGGTAGGCGGGCCGGGCTCTGGCGAAGACTTCCGCAGCCCAGTCGCGGCGGTCATTTTCTATCAGCGCCGCATAGAGCCGATAGATGAATTTGCCGCGCCCCACCGACATCAAGAAGCGCTCAAGCGGCGCCATGGCAGGTTCATAGCCGCCGGCAATCGCTTTCATATACCATGCAAAAGCAATCTCGGCGTTTTGGCTGTTGGAGAGATCATAGGCGCCGTCAATATCTGCGAATTGGTCCGGGATCATGTCGTCCGGCAACGCATTCAGAAAATGCAGCCATTCATGGGTTGACCATGCGTCGGTCTTTAGCTCAGCGGCGGCAATCTCGCCGGCGAGCCATTGCGCCTGTTGCGCCGAGACTTTTGCAAATGCATCGGAGCTGGGCGCCTCAATCGTATCGGGGATGCCGGGCTCATAGACCCAGGCGTCGATTTCTTCCTTGGTGACGGCATCGGGATTATCCGTCCAAAGATTAGTCTCAAAATAATTCAGGAAATCTTCCGTGGTGATGCTTTTAAACGCGAAATGATCGAAATAGCTGCGCAAGAACGCATCGAATGTTTCGCGGCCGAAGCGCTGCTCCAGAAATTTCAGAAAAAACATACCGCCGGCGTATGACACCTGACTGAAAGCGTCGTCGGGATGGGCGATATCGGCCGGCATTTTCAGCGCGGTCAATTCCGGGCGGTCGGCCTCCGCAACCGTGAGCTTCAGCGCATCAAGGTCAAGGCTGCGCTCCATCACCGCGCGGTCCTCGCCGTAAAGCACTTCCATCACCCGGTTTTCGACATAGGACGTAAATCCCTCATTTAACCAGGCGTCGCGCCAGCTTGAATTGGTGACCAGATTGCCGGACCAGGAATGGGCCAGCTCATGGGCGACGACATTGGTGAGGCTCTTGTCGCCGGCAATAAGCGTCGGCGTCAGAAAGGACAGCCTTGGGTTCTCCATGCCCCCAAAAGGAAAGCTCGGCGGCAGGACAATCATGTCATAGCGCCCCCATTTATAGGGGCCGTAGAGGTCATTGATCGCCTGTTCCATTTTCGGCGTGTCTTCAAACTCCGCCGCAGAGGCGTCCAGAATATAATCTTCCGCATAGACACCAATGTGATCGTTGATGGCTTTGAAGCCAATGTCACCCACCGCAAGCGCTAACAGATAGGCCGGGATCGGCTGCGGCATGTCGAAGGAATATTCCCCGTCGCGCACGCCGTCCGGGTCTTGCGCAGCGCTCATCACGGCGATTAGCTCTGGCGGGGTTCGCAGCTTTGCGGAATAGGTGATGCGCACTGCGGGCGTGTCCTGCAACGGGGCCATGGTGCGCGCATAAAGCGGTTGGAACTGGCTGAACAGGAACGGGTGTGCTTTGCCCGCGGTCTGTTCCGGCGCCAGCCATTGCAGGCCCTCCGCCTCGGGGCTGGTGCGGTAAGTAATGCGCACCTGCGCGGCCGCATCTGGCAGTTCAATCTCCAGCGCCGAGCCTTTGACCGGATCGTCCGGCCCAAGCGTATAGGGCGCCGCGCTCCATGCACCGTCGGCGTTGGCTTCTACGGATTTGATGTCGAGGTCGTTTGCATCCAGCACCAAAACGGTGGCGGCGCCGTCGACATAAACAAGGTCAAGCACCGCAACGCCTTCGAGGACTTTTTCATCGAACAGAACGTCGAGATCGAGGTCGATATGGCGCACGCGGATCTGACGGTAATTGGCGTAGGTGAACGGATCGACCGGCTGCTCGGTCGGTGCGGCGTAGACGGGCGCATGGTCTGCTGTTTGTTCTGACGCCGCCGGTCCGGATGCGGCGCCCGGTTCCTGCGAACAGGCGGCAAGAGCGAAGGATAAAGCGATGATGCTGACGGCGGCGACGCGTTTGGACATGGAATTTCCTTGACTGATGAACTGGCGAGAGATTAAGGGCGAGCCGTTAGAACAGCAAGCCGCATCAAGCGTTGGGAAGACAAAACATCTTAGCCTTGAAAAACAGTTGCAACCTCTGCCGCATCGCCAGCGCCGACAAGGGAAACCGACGCGCCGCCCTCCAGCGCTCTTGCCGCGCAGCGCTCAACGTCGCTTGCCGTGACGGCGGCGAGGCGCTCGGTGATTTCCTCCGGCGCCAGCACCCGCCCGAAAGCCATCATCTGCCCCGAGGCGCTTTCAATCCGCGCCGCCGGGCTCTCCAGGCTCATCATCATGGATGAGCGCAACATCGCCCGGGCGCGGTCGATTTCAATCTGGCTGGCGCCCGCCGCCATCGCCTCGATTTCCTGACGGATCAGTTGCGCGGCTTCCAAAACTTGCGACGCGTCCGCGCCCACATAAGCGCCGATCAGGCCGCAATCATTATAGCCGTCGGCGAATGCATAAACCGAATAGGCGAGCCCGCGCTCCTCGCGGATTTTTTGAAACAGCCGCGACGACATCCCACCGCCAAGCGCAT
>JAJFFZ010000123.1 GCA_021776395.1 Hyphococcus sp.
TGGCCGATGCGGTCGCCGCGATTGATGGTGAAATCGTCCTGCCCGTGATTAATCAGGATCACCTTCAACTCACCGCGATAATCAGCATCGATGGTGCCCGGCGCGTTGACGCAGGCGATGCCATATTTCGCCGCCAGTCCGGACCGCGGGCGCATTTGCGCCTCCCAGCCCGGCGGCAGGGCGATGGCGATGGCGGTCGGGACCATAAACCGCGCGCCCGGCGCCAGGACCAGCGGCTGGTCAATCGCCGCGCGCACGTCACAGCCGGCGGCAAGCGCGGTCTCGTAACGCGGCAGCGCGAGATCGCGGCCATGGGCCAGACGCATAATCCGCACCACTGGCGCGGCGGCCAGATCCTCGCGGGCATCCAGATGAACCGTGATTTCGTCGTCCGTGCGCATTTTTGTTGCGGACATTTGGCGCTCCTGTCGCGTTAAGCGCGCCATTATCCCGCGATTTGCATCACAGACGAAACAATCTTTTCACAGTCTTTCCGGCCACTTTCCCCAGTTTTCTAAACAGGGAAACGCCCGCAAAATTAAAATGTCAAAGAGCCCACGCCAGCGAACAATCGTTCCTCACGCATGAACGCCGTAAAGGGCTGAGGGGTGTTGCGGCGCTCCTTCCATGAGGAGCCGGCCCGCCTGTTTCAAAAGCCGCATCTCGACGTTGGGGAGAGTGTAAGGCCGCCCAAATGCGTGAGGATAACTTTTCACCGGATATGGGTTTTATGGAAGACTACCCTCTCTGGGTTGTATTTTTGAAGATTCGATTCGTGCTGGGGTTGTGCGGAAACTGGTTGGTTGGAACGGCCTCACCGCCTCGTAGCAACCCCCACCTCCCCTCAAGGGGGAGGTGAATCCCACTGCCTCAAGGGGGAGGTGGGCCGTAAGCCGGGTCGCGTAAATATATCGCGAGTTCGGTCAGGACGCCTTCGAGATTGTTATAGACTTCGTCGTTCCAATACCGAACCACGCGGTAGCCGCGTTGCTCAAGCCATGCATCGCGTTTTGCATCGTGAAGCATATGCTTACCAAAGCCATGCTGCTCGCCATCGAGCTCAACAATCAACTTCTTTTCAAGGCAGATAAAATCAACAATATAGTTCCCAAGCGGATGTTGTCGCCGGAAGCGATGCCCATGCAGTTGCTTGCCATTGACCGCCTGCCAGAAAACCCGCTCGGCATCGGTCTGGTTTCGGCGCAAAGCTCTCGCGCGCTCATTGGCCATAATTAGTGACTACCAAACTGCAAGAAAAAATTCACCTCCCCCTTGAGGGGAGGTCGAAATCTCTGATTTCGGGAGGGGGCGCTTGTCGGCTCGCATTTGTGGGTGATTAGTGATTGAGGCTTACCCCCACCCAAAAATGCTGCGCATTTTTGACCTCCCCTCAAGGGGGAGGTAAATCCCTCTCCACACGAAGGGGGCTTACCCGTTCTTCTTCTCCGCAATCCAGCCGTCTATCTTCCGCTCCAGCACTGGCAGCGGCATCGAGCCGGTCATCAGGATTTCATCGTGGAACTTGCGAATGTCGAAATCATCGCCGAGCTCTGCTTCCGCTTTCTTGCGCAACTCATTAATCTTCAGCATGCCGAGCTTATAAGATGTCGCCTGACCGGGCCACACGGCGTAGCGCTCTATCTCGCGGGTGACGGAGGCGCGGGTGTCGCCGGTGACGGACTGCATGTAGTCAATCGACTGCTCGCGGGTCCAGTGTTTGTGGTGGAGGCCGCTATCGACCACCAGACGCGCGGCGCGGAACAGCTCCGACTGCAGGCGGCTAAGATTGCCCAGCGGGTCATCCTCATACATCCCCATTTCTGCGGCGACCTGTTCGGCGTAGAGCGCCCAGCCCTCGGAAAATTCTGAATAGCCGAGCATGTTGCGGATCAGCGGCAGGCCGGCAGATTGTTCCAGCGATATCTGGAAGTGGTGGCCGGGAACCGCCTCGTGATAGGTCAGCGTTTTTAGCGTATGCTTGGGCCAGTCGGCGGTGTCTTTAAGGTTGATCCAGTAGACGCCGCCGCGCGAGCCGTCGAGCGCCGGACTGGTATAGTATCCGCCGGGCGAGGCGTCTTGCTCATAAACCGGAATGCGGCGCACCTCGATGCTCTGTTCGGGGATGGTTCCAAACCAGTGCGGCGCCACAGCCATCACCGCCTCGACCTGACCTTTGAGCGATGTGAGAAGCGCGGCGCGGCCTTCATCCGTGTTCGGATAACGCATATTCGTGCGCGCGCCGATCGCCTCAAAGCGCTCCGCAACCGAGCCGTCGGTGAGACCGACGGCTTGAAAAATCGCCTCCATCTCAGCGGTGATGCGCGCAACCTCGGAAAGTCCGAGCGCATGAATGTCATCGCCATTGCGCCCGCCCGCGCCGTAAGAATCGAGCGCGTGCTGGTAAAATTCGGCGCCGACATCGCCGAGGCGCCACACGCCCGCTTCGCGTCCAGCCTGCTGGGTGAGATTTTCAAGCGCCGCCGCCAACCGCGCATAGGCGGGATAAACGACGCTATCGACCGCCTCCACCGCGCGTCGGTTTAATGCGTTGCGCTCGTCTTCGCTAAGCTCTTCAATCTCGCCAAGCTTTTTCGAAAACGTCGTCGCCAGCGGATTGGCGCCCGGCTCGGAGGATGTGAAACCCATGATCGACCCGACCGCGCCGGCAATCGCAAAATAGGGCGGCACGACGCCAAGCGCAGCGTCGCCGCCGAAGGATTCAATCACCTCGTCAAACACCCGCCCGAATTCAGCCAGGCGCGCAAGATAGGCTTCCGCATCGGCTTTCGTCGCCAAAGGCTGCTGGGTCTGCAACAGGCGCGGCAGGAAGAGATGCGCCCCGGTGAGTTGGGTGACGACATAAGGGCTGGCCGAGCCCCAGGGCACGGCGCCGCCAAATTCAAACTGATTGCGCCGCGCGCCGGTCTCATAGGCGTCGCGCAACACATCATAGGTGATGCGCGCTTGCGTTCCGAGGGCGTCGCGATCGAGCCCGCGAATATCTTGCAGGAAGCGCTCGTTCATGTGGCGCGCCTCGTCATTCGCGGCAAAGCCATATTTCCCGAGCCGGGCGTTATAGCCCTCGCCGCCAATCTCCTCGCTAACGCCGAGTATGGTGGCGAACTCCGGCGCGGCTTTTAAAACCTCCGCCGCATGCGCCGCCGCCATCTCCATCAGCACGTCGTCAGGATTGGCGATAACGGCCTCTTCCGCCGCCGCCGCCGGTTGCGCGTCCGCTGCGGTCGTTTCAGCGGCGTCGTCTTTCTTGCCGCAGCCGGCAAGAGCAAGCGTGATCGCCGCCGCGCCGACATAGATGAAGCGTTGTTTGTGGTGCATCGTCGCCCCCTTGAAAAACATTAGCGTGCTTGCGTTCCGCACAGCATAAAGCGTCCGGCAAGCGCCCACAAACTAAAAACGGGGCCCAGCCTCGCTGAGCCCCGTTTTACGTGTTTTTCCCCGAAAACGGGGCAGCGTGAGCTAGAGCATGGTCGATGCTCTAGTCGCGCTCAATTTCCTTACCGGTTTCCTGATCGACGATTTTCATCGACAGGCGCACCTTGCCGCGGTCGTCAAAGCCGAGAAGTTTGACGAACACCTCGTCGCCCTCTTTGACCACATCGGTGGTTTTTTCCGGCCGGCCGTCAGACAGCTGCGAGATATGCACCAGCCCGTCGCGCGGGCCGAAGAAGTTGATGAAGGCGCCAAAGTCCATGGTCTTGACGACCGTGCCTTTGTAGATTTCGCCAACTTCCGGTTCGGCGACAATCGAATGGATCCACTTATAAGCGGCGTCGATTTTTTCTTTGTCGTTGGAGGCGATCTTGATCAGGCCATCATCATTGACGTTGATTTTGGCGCCGGTCTCTTCAACGATTTGACGGATAATTTTACCGCCGGCGCCGATGACGTCGCGGATTTTTTCCTTGTTGATCTGCATAGTCTCGATGCGCGGCGCATAATCGCCGAGGTCGTCACGAGCGCTCTCAAGAGATTTGCTCATCTCTCCGAGAATATGCATGCGCCCGTCTTTGGCCTGATCGAGCGCCACTTTCATGATCTCCTCAGTGATGCCGGCGATTTTGATGTCCATCTGCAACGAGGTGATGCCCTCATCGGTGCCGGCGACTTTAAAGTCCATATCGCCGAGATGGTCCTCGTCGCCGAGAATGTCGGACAGCACCGCATAGCGCTCCCCCTCAAGGATAAGCCCCATGGCGATGCCGGCGACCGGGCGTTTAATCGGCACGCCGCCATCCATCAGCGCCAGAGAGGCGCCGCAAACCGTGGCCATCGACGATGAGCCGTTGGACTCGGTGATTTCCGAGACCAGGCGGATAACGTAAGGAAATTCCTCCTGGGGCGGAATAACCGCCTTCATCGCCCGCCAGGCGAGCTTGCCATGGCCGATTTCGCGGCGTCCGGTAAAGCCCATGCGGCCAACCTCGCCGACCGAATAGGGCGGGAAGTTATAATGGAGGAGGAACTGTTCTTTATAAGTGCCGGCCAGCGCGTCGATGAATTGCTCATCTTCGCCCGTGCCGAGCGTTGCAACAACCAGCGCTTGCGTTTCGCCGCGGGTGAACAGCGCCGATCCGTGGGTGCGCGGCAGGATGCCGGCTTGAGCGACAATCGGGCGAACGGTTTTGGTGTCGCGGCCGTCAATACGCTCGCCGGTGTCGAGAATGCCATTGCGAACAATGTCAGATTCAATCGCTTTGAAGAGACCGCCAACAACGCTTTTGGGCAGCGCGTTTTCGTCTTCATCGTTACAGAATTCGGCAATCGCTTTGTTTTTCGCCTCGCCAAGTTTTTCCTGGCGCACCTGTTTGACCTGCTCATTATAAGCGGCGCGAACATCAGCCTCGACCAGTGCGCGGACTTTGCCTTCATGCTCGGAATGGTCTGGCGCAACAAAATCCCAAGGCTCTTTGGCGCTGTCTTCGGCAAAATCGAGGATCAGGTCGATCGCTTCTTTCGCCGCTTTATGGCCGAAGCCAACCGCGCCGAGCATCACCTCTTCGGACAGCTCTTTGGCTTCCGATTCAACCATCATCACCGCGTCGCTGGTGCCGGCCATGACGAGGTCAAGTTTGGTCTCCGGCATTTCATCGATCTGCGGGTTCAAAACATATTCGCCGTTGATATAGCCTACGCGCGCTGCTGCAATCGGTCCGAGGAACGGAACCCCGGCAACCGTCAACGCAGCGGAAACGGCAATCATCGCCACC
>JAJFFZ010000124.1 GCA_021776395.1 Hyphococcus sp.
AACCGGCGCCTCGAGATCGAGCAGCCGTTCGCCAAACAGCGTATATTCGCGCCAGCCATCGTCGGCTTTGCGCCAGTATAACGGCGCGTGCCAGCTTTCCGCCTTGATGGCTTCCCAGGCATCCGCCAGCCAGAAATTGGCGTTGTCATAGCCGCCATCTTCGATGAAGGCGATATATTCGCCATTGGTCACCGACCGGTTCGCCCTTTGAAACGGATGCAGATAAATTTTATGGCGGGGGCCTTCATTGTCGAATGCAAATCCCTGCCCTTTCCAGCCAATTTTGCACAAGCCCCCTTCCATCTCTCGCCATTGCAACGCCGCCGCTATTTCATCCGTAGACGTATCAGTGTAGACACCTGGCGCAAGCGGGTTTTGATAAAATCCGTGCTTCAAATCCGTGACCAGCAACTCTTGATGTTGTTCCTCATGCGCGGCGCCCATGGCGATCAGAGGCGCAATGCGCTCTACGACCTCTAGCGGCGCCGTTTCAATTAATCGCACAACCGCATCATCGACATAGGCGCGATAGCGAAGGATTTCCTGCGACGTTGGACGAGACAACAGACCGCGCGTAGGCCGCGGATGCATGTCGCCGATCTGGTTATAATAGGAGTTGAACAGATAGCCGAATTGCGGATGGAAATCTTCATGGTCTTTGGCGTGGACTTGCAGGATAAAAGTTTCGAAAAACCACGTCGTATGAGCCAGGTTCCACTTTACCGGACTGGCCTCAGTCATCGACTGCAACATCCAGTCTTCCGCCGCCAGCGGCGCCGCAAGACGCTCGCTATTGGCCCGAACGTCGCGAAATTGTGCGCATAGCGCGCCGCGATCGGTGAATATAGGAGATTCAAACGCCATTGGCAGGCTCGCATTTCATTCTGCTGCGCACCTGCGTAATATAGCCCACAAGACTACCCAAATGCCAACCGGACAAATTAACCCTATGGCCCGAAAAAAACTGGCCTTTTTAGCAAGCAACAAGCCCGAAGCCGCGCCGGTGCGGGCAGCTCTCGTCGAGCGCTATGGCGATTGCGCGCCCGATGACGCAGATGTGATTGTCGCCATTGGCGGTGATGGTTTCATGCTCGACACGCTACATGCACAGATTGGATGCAAGACGCCGATTTATGGCGTCAATTGCGGCACCGTCGGGTTTTTGATGAACCCGCAAGATTTTGAGGGGCTCGCCGATAATATCGACGCAGCGGAACCGGCCACCATTCACCCACTGACCATGACCGCGACCACCGCGGATGGAAGGGTTGAGACCGCCAAAGCCATCAATGAAATCTCACTGTTTCGCCAGACCAGTCAAAGCGCGCGTCTGCGCATCCTGGTGAACGGCAAGGTCCGGATGGGAGAGTTGATTTGTGACGGCGTGTTGCTGGCGACGCCGGCCGGGTCGACGGCGTATAATCTTTCAGCCCATGGCCCCATTCTGCCAATCAACGCGCAAATGCTAGCATTGACGCCAATCAGCGCGTTCCGGCCAAGGCGCTGGCGCGGCGCATTGTTGCCGCGCGATGCGGTGGTGACGTTTGAAGCGACCAAGCCGCAGCACCGCCCGGTGTCCGCGGTTGCCGACAATTACGAAGTCCGCGACGTCGTCTCGGTGACGGCTCAAGAAGACCGCAACATCTCAATGACCGTCTTGTTCGATAAAGGTCATTCCCTCGATGAGCGCATCCTGCGCGAACAGTTTGACTATTAAACCGCGCTGCTGGCGCCGGTAATAATGGCGACCTTGTTTGCCAGTTAATTCATGGTGTTATTCCTTGAAAAACATACGCCACATGCAATGGACGCGGCGCGGCTGTGCGCCCACCCGGTTCTTGCGGATGAAAATCCCGCTCAATCATCGATGGCGAATCAGGGATACTGGCGATAATCAGCGCCGCTGGCGGCGCCCTCGCCGCAACTTTATGGTTCACAGAGAGTTTACGCGGCGGCCTGACTCGCTTCAAAGTCGCGCAGAATGCCAGTATGGGCGCATTGCCCACTAAGCTGTTCAGCGAGAATTAACCCGGCTCAAGGATTATCGGCCAAGCGTTTATAGGGGCCGGGGCTTTGCGGAAGACGGGTCTTTACGGGGGATAGGCGATCGGCTGGCGGAGGAACAATTGATGGGCGCCCAGGCAGTTCGGCTCTCTAATGTCGATATTGATAAAGCCCTTGAAAACAGGGACTTCGAAGTCCGTTTTCAGCCGATCTTTGACCTCGGTAATGGCGCCCTTGCGCGTATGGAAACCTTTGTGCGCTGGCGCCACCCGTCTCTCGGCGTGTTGCCGCCGGGGGCGTTTATTTCGTTTTTCGAAACCCAGGGCCGGATGAGCGAGCTGACCCGCTATGTGCTCGCCGAAGCGCTTGACGGCTATCTTGGCTGGCGCGGACCGTTTGAGCCGGGATTTTCCATCAATCTCGCTCTCACCGATGTCTCTGACGACTCCTTTGCGCGACATTTCAAGAAAATCCTTCGCGATCGGGATTTTCCGGCCGATCTGGTGACGCTTGAATGTCCGATGCCGCAGGTCGGTGTCGATATGGAAGCGGCGGCGGAGAATTTCGCGTCGCTGCGCGAATGCGGCGCTCGCCTGGCGATTGAAGTGCGTGGCCGGGCGAATGACTTCCTGCGCAATATCGACCCCTTTCCGTTTGATGAAATCAAAACCGGCGGCGCCTCAATCTTGCGCTTTGCACGCACTGTGCGCGGACCCGGCCTCAGCGCGATCTCTGACCTGCTCGACATCGCCAATAAGGCCAACGCGCTGATCACCGCGGTCGGCGTTGAAGACCAGGCCTCGCTGGCGGCGCTGCGCGGTCTTGGATTTACCGCCGCGCAAGGCAATCATCTCGGCAAAGTCGGCAATCTCAGTGACTTCCGGCCCGGCCGCGTCAACGAGGTGCGCGAATTGCTCGGGCTTGCGGCTTTGTCGGCCGAGGATTTAACGGCGCTGTTCAGAACCGAGGCGCCGGCGTTGAAAACTGGTGACGCCGATGCAGCGAGCGAAGACAGTGATGCTACCGGCACGCTGATTGAACGCCTCCAGGCGCATACGGAAAAACAAGCCGCGCGCGCTGTTGCCACGACTGACGCCGACGTTGATAGCGCCGATCTGGAGAAGATGACGCCGGCGCAACAAGTGATGCGGGAAAAAGCCAAAGCCGTAGCGCTCGCCAAGCGCGCCAAAGCGCGCGAAATCCGCAAAGCAGCGGCAATCAAACGCGCAAAAACCAAAGCTGCCAAAGCGCAGGCAGAAGCAGCCGAGCAAGTTGCCGGCGCACCAGCCTCGGATGCGCTCGATACCGCCCTACCGCCCAGCGCCGCCCCACGCGCACTGCAAGACCGGCTGGCGAAGGAATATACCGACGACAGCAATGTGGTTGAAGACGAGCAAAGCGATGTCCCGACAAGCGCATCAACTGCGCCCATTGAAGGAACCTTAGACGACAGCGATGTCGCATCCGACGCGTCAAACCTGTCCGTAGATGAACAAATAGGCGACCAGCCGGATGAGCTACAATTCGACGCCTCTGCCGCGGCGGAAGAAACGCCCGTCCCCAACGAACTGCCGACAGCCATTGAAGAGGGTGTGGACGGGGCGATCAGTCTGCATGTCGATGCGCCTGGCGCACACTTTCGTCCGGTTACCCGTGTCAGCGGCGATGCACGTCTCAACCAACCACAGTCCCGCGCCGTCGCGTCGCCTGCCGCCCCTAGCGATGCATTCAACGTCGTACCGCCGGACTTGCGCCAGCAAGAAACCCAACAATTTTCGTTTGAAGAAGAGCTATATTTTGAAGAACTGCCTGCATCGCTCGAAGTTAGCGCGCCATCTCCCGAACCAGAGACCGCGCCAGACCCTGAGCCCAGTGAACCGGCGTCAGACACAATTGTTCAGGGCCATTTAGAAGAAGAGCACACACTTGATGCAGCGCCGGCGCGAAAACCGAGGCGCAAAAACTTGCTGACGCGCAGATACAAAGTCGTGCCAACCCATTTCTGGCCGAAACCATGGAAACGGCACTTTATGCGTTGGCAAAAACAACGCGTGGCCGCGGTAGCGCCCCACGCAGAGGCAGCGGAATAGGCCTGCGCTACTCTAGCTCAATCTCATTAAGCGCTGCAGCATCCTCAAAACAACCAAGACAGATGATGGCGATATTGTCGGCTCCGAGCGCCTCGAACGCCTCCTGGGAGAGGTCGTTGCAATCACCACACACCGCATCCCAAACGCCATCCTCCCCGCGCGACCACCAAAAGCCCTTCGCCTCGCCAGTTTTCATGGACTCAATGATATGCACACAGACAAATGTCTGAGGCTGCTCGCCATGGGTGCCGCAGGTGACAGAGGGGATTTTCACTTCACTTGAATCCTCATCCTGAGGCGCCTCTCATGCTGATCTGCGATCAGTATGAGAGGCCTCGAAGGATATGCCCCAAGCACAGCGCCTGCATCTATCCTTCGAGGCCATCGCATACGCGATGGCGCCTCAGGATGAGGGTTATTTTTTCTTGCGGGCATTCGGCCTCCTGGCTAATTCCGGTAGCGCATCCCATTCGCCGCGAATGACAGCTTCCTTCTTTTTGCGCCCCCAGCCTTTGAGTTGGCGCTCAAACGCAACCGCATCATCAAACCGGGAGAACCAGTCCGACCAGACACATTTCACTGGCCTTCTCGTGAATGTATAGGCGTTTTTGTAATAACCCATATTATGTTCCGCGACACGGTGCTCAACATCCGTGCCGCGATGTGAACCAACATAATAAGAACCGTCAGCGCATTCCAGGATATAGACGAAGGCTTGCATTTCCATCGCCTTAGCCCTCTGCCCTCATGCTGAGGTGCTTTTGCAAAGCAAAAGCCTCGAAGCATACGACGCAAGTCCCGGACTCGCAGCTTATCCTTCGAGGCTCGCCTTCGGCTCGCACCTCAGGATGAGGGTTTTTCTAGTGGCGACATTGTCCGTAATGACCAAACAAGCGCAGCTATCCAACCCAAAAAGGTCCAGCCACCGAGCACAGTCAGACCCAAAATAAACCATCGATATTGGCTCATACGCAGAAACGCAATTACTCCCGGTAGCAAGTAACCTGCGATCATCACGACTAAAATCGCAATCTGCCAAGGCCCTATCGCGCCCATTTGTTTACCCCCTCACCGATCAATCTCGCCAAACACCACATCGAGCGAACCAATAATAGCCGAGCAATCGGCGAGCATGTGGCCTCGGCTCATCCAGTCCATGGCCTGGAGGTGCGGGAAGCCGGGCGCGCGGATTTTGCAGCGATAGGGTTTGTTTGAGCCGTCGCTGACGAGGTAAACGCCGAACTCGCCCTTTGGCGCTTCAACTGCGACGTAGACTTCACCTTCCGGCACATGAAAGCCTTCCGTATAGAGCTTAAAGTGGTGAATAAGCGATTCCATGTCGCCCTTCATGTCGCCACGCTTCGGCGGCGCGACTTTTCCATCGGTAGTCATCACCGGGCCCGGCGTCGCCCTGATTTTCTCAATTGCTTGCTTCATGATTGAGATCGACTGGGTCATCTCCTCCATGCGGCAGAGATAGCGGTCATAGCAGTCGCCATTTTTACCGATCGGAATTTGGAAATCATATTCGGCGTAGGATTCATAAGGCTGGGCGCGGCGCAAATCCCACTGAATGCCCGAGCCACGCATCATCACCCCGGAAAAGCCTCTCGCGAACGCCTCTTCCTTGCTGACAACGCCAATATCGACATTTCGTTGCTTGAAGATACGGTTGTCGGTGATCAGGGTTTCAATATCCGCCATCTTCTGCGGGAACTGCTCGCACCAGACTTCCAAATCATCGATCAGCGCGTCCGGCAAATCCTGGTGAACGCCGCCGACGCGGAAATACGCCGCATGCATGCGCGATCCGCTGGCGCGTTCATAAAACACCATCAGCTTTTCGCGCTCTTCAAAGCCCCATAGCGGCGGTGTCAACGCGCCGACATCCATCGCTTGCGTGGTGACGTTCAAAATATGCGACAGGATGCGGCCAATCTCGCAAAATAAAACCCGGATATGCTGCGCGCGTTTGGGAATCTCAATGCCGAGAAGCTTTTCCGCCGCCAGGCAAAACGCATGCTCCTGATTCATCGGCGCCACATAATCCAGCCGGTCGAAATACGGGATCGCCTGCAGATAGGTTTTATGCTCGATCAGTTTTTCAGTACCGCGATGGAGCAGCCCGATATGCGGATCGCACCGCTCAATAACCTCGCCGTCAAGCTCCAGCACAAGGCGCAACACGCCATGCGCAGCCGGATGTTGCGGCCCGAAATTAATCGTAAAATTGCGTGAGGAAGACGCGTCGGAAATTGAATCTTCGGGGATGTTATGTCCGTCAGCCATGGGCGCCTCCGGCGCTTAGTTGTTTGTGCTTAGTGCGTTGTGCGTAGGTGTTCATAATCTTTAACTATGCCGTCTTTCGTTGAATCGACCGAATCAGCCCTCGCAGCATCCGACCCACCTCATCTGCCCGCTCAAGCAAATCTGTCACCGGGTCTTGTTTCAAAATTCCAATACGGCCTGACAGGATGATATGTGTTTCCAACTCTTTTAATGACCCTTGTGAAATTCTCAGAAACTGAACAAACGAGCCGTCACTATCACGCCCGTAGCCTTCGGCTATGTTGGCGGCGACAGAAACGGAGCAGCGCCGAATTTGCGAGGTAAGACCATACACTTCCTCTTTCGGAAAAAGTCTCGTCTCTTCATAACAACGCTCAGCCAAATCCATCGCCTTTTGCCAGACCTTCAGATCGCGATAAGAAACATTACCACCCGTCAGATCCCGCTCTCCTAAATCTTAGCACTCAAAAAACTACGCACTACGCACCACAAACTACTCACTCACCTTCTCGTCTCCCGGCAACACATATTGCGCGCCTTCCCACGGGCTGAGGTAATCGAAATTGCGGTATTCCTGGACCAGCTTGACGGGCTCATAGACGACGCGCTTTTTCTCGTCGTCGTAACGCACTTCAACATGGCCTGTAAGCGGGAAGTCCTTGCGCAGCGGATAGCCTTCAAACCCGTAATCGGTCAGGATACGGCGCATGTCCGGGTGGCCGGAAAAAACGATGCCATACATGTCGAAGGCCTCGCGCTCAAACCAGTCAGCGCACGGAAAGACACGGGTAATCGACGGGATCGTATCGCCCTCGCCGACCCGCGCCTTGACGCGGATGCGGGTATTGTTGTGCATCGACAGCAAGTGAAACACCACGTCGAAGCGTTTGGCGCGGTTCGGATAATCAACGCCGCAAAGGTCTATCAGGACCAGGAATTTCGCCATCGGGTCATCGCGCAGAAATTGCATCACCTGAACAATCCGGTCGGCGCGGACACGCACCGTCAACTCGCCATTCACCACCTGCCAGTCACGGACATCACTATCGATGGAAGCGGCAATATGCGCGCCTAGTTCTTTGAGTTCTTCAGTCATGCTTCGACTTTTCCGTCTTGGACAAATGTCCTAGTTTGTTTGCTATTCGACCTAATCCAGAAATTCCAATCATTACAGCAAGCCACGCAGGTATCGTAACGACTAAATTCTCACCGAAAACAAGGCCGTTGATCACCAACAGGCCGATGCCAAACACGATTAGCACACCAAAAATCACCGAACGATCGACCCTTCACGGCGGATCTTCTTCTGCAATTGCAAAATCCCATAGACCAGCGCTTCCGCCGTTGGCGGGCAGCCCGGCACGTAGATATCGACCGGCACGACCCGGTCGCAGCCGCGCACTACTGCATAGGAATAATGATAATAGCCGCCGCCATTGGCGCATGAGCCCATGGAGATGACATAGCGCGGGTTCGGCATCTGATCGAAAACCTTGCGCAGCGCCGGGGCCATTTTGTTGGTGAGCGTGCCAGCGACAATCATCACATCAGACTGGCGCGGGGACGCGCGCGGCGCAAAGCCGAACCGCTCCACATCATAGCGCGGCATCGACGCCTGCATCATTTCAACGGCGCAGCAGGCAAGGCCAAAGGTCATCCACATCAGCGAGCCGGTGCGCGCCCAGTTGATCACCGCATCGGCCGGCGCGGTCAGGAACCCACGATCGGCGAGCTGGTCCGACAATTCGTTGAAGAACGGGTCTTTCGCCGACGGATTATATCCCGGCGCGCCAACGCGCGCCGCAGAGCCATAGGCAAGCCCAGACATTGCCTTGTCTTCTACCGCCATTCCAGCGCCCCCTTTTTCCATTCATAGAGAAAGCCGATTGCGAAGACGGCGATGAAAACGAACATCGACCAGAAGGCGAAAATCTGGAAGTCGCGGGTCGCGCCAAGCTCCGGATTGAACAGCGTCACCGCCCAGGGGAACAAAAACGCGACATCAAGATCGACGATGATGAACAAAATCGCGACGATGTAGAACTGGACGTCGAACTTCATCCGGGCGTCGTCAAAGGCGTTAAAGCCGCATTCATAGGTCGATAGCTTTTCCGGGTCCGGGTCCGACGGCGCAATGATCGCCGGCGCGATCAGAAAGCCGAGCGCCAGCACCATAGCGATGCCGAAGAACACCACGATGGGCAGATAGTTGAGCAGAAAATCGGCTGAAGCCACGGCGGGGACGCTCCTCATCTCAGGCGCTATTGTCGGGCGGCAGAGATTCGCCCGCAGATATGGCCGGAAAATAGAAAGCTGCGCGCCAGAACGCAACGCCCAACCGCCCGGCTGGGGCCTAAAACCGCAGTTTCTTCACCTTAAATGATGTTATTGCGGCGCCTCTTCGTCGGGTTGGTCGCCATCTTCAAATCCGTCGCCTTCGCGGCCGGTTTTCAAGAACCCGTCCCAGTCCTCGATTTCCCAAAATTGCTCATCAAGAAGGCCGTTTTTGATAGTCTCAGGCAGATCATCCGCGGTGAGGATTTGTTGTTGCTCGCGATCGGCGGCAAAGGCCGCAAGATCGCCGATCTCGTCAGCGGTGAGGGAAATCGAATAGCCAAGCTCCACCGCCTGAAGCTCGATCATCGCCGGGGCGCCGCGCCACATGCGCGCAGCAAATTCCAGCGGATCAACCGCCTGCCCGCCAATTTCGGCGTCAAGCGCCGGCGCCGCCTTGCCGCCGACGCCGTTTACGGCATGGCATATTACGCACCCCTTATCGACAAAAAGCACGCGCCCGCGCGCGCCATCAACCTGGTGAGAGACAACCTCTTGTACTTGCGGCTTTTCAGGGGGCGCCGAAGGCTCAGGATCGGCGGCCTGCTCGCAGCCTGCAAGAGCGATCGAGGTAACCACAGCAACGCTCAAAATACGCATTTTCATCCTCCCGAAAACTGCCCGCCATTATCGGCTTGTTGCACGCCATCAAAGCCATCAGGTTTTGTTCTAGCTTATCGTTTTCAACGCCGCGCCAAGAATATCAACGCCTTCCGCTACCTCTTCAGCGGTCAGCGTCATCGGCGGCGCCATGCGAATGACATTGCCGAACAACCCACCCTTGCCGACCAGAAGACCACGCGCGCGGGTTTCTTCCAGCATCGCTGAGGCCGCTTCCGGGTAAGGCTCCTTTGAGCCCGGCTGGACAAACTCCATGCCCAGCATCAGCCCCTTGCCGCGCACGTCGCCAATAATATCGACGCTCGCCGCCAGCGCGTCGAGACCGTCGCGTAGCTCGGCGCCGCGTTGCAACGTGTTGTTCTGCAATTCATGGTCCTTGAGGTAGCGCAAACACGCAATCGCGCCGCGCGTCGCTAACGGGTTGCCGCCAAATGTCGAGATCGAGCTGGCGCTCCAGCAATTCATGATGTCGGCGCGGGCTACAAGCCCGCCAATGGCGAGGCCGTTGCCGAGGCCTTTGGCGAAGGTGAGAATGTCGGGCGTAAACCCGTGCGCCTCATAGCCCCAAAAATGCGTTCCGGTCCGCCCCCAGCCGGTTTGCACTTCATCGCTGATAAATAAAATTCCATGCTCTTTCAGGACTTCAGAAAACGCGCCGAACAGACCGTCCGGCGGCGCGCCAAACCCGCCAACGCCTAAAATTGGTTCGGCCAGTAAGCAGGCGACATCGCCAGCGGTCGCAACGCTGAGGATTTCACGCAAATCATTCGTGCACGCCTTGATATAGTCGTCTTTCGACATGTGTCCAAACGGGCTGCGATAGGGATAGCTTCCGTGAATATAATTCACCATGAACGGCGACAACGACGACGGCGACCAGGTTGAGTGGCCGGTGACCGGCACGGTCGAGAAGCTGCGCCCATGATAGCTGTAGCGCATGGCAAGGATCTGGTTCGATTTGCGGTAAGCGGTCGCCAACATCAGCGCTGCATCATTGGCCTCGCTGCCGGAATTGGTGAAGAACACACGCGCATCAGGAATGCCAGAAAGCTCAGCGATTTCCTCCGCCAGCTCAATCTGGCTTTCGATCAGGTAAAGCGTCGACGTATGCAAAATCTTGCCCGCCTGATCCTGGATCGCTTCGACAATCTCGGGAACATTGTAGCCGATCATATTGGTGAGGATGCCGGCAAAGAAATCGAGATATTCATTGCCGTTGGAATCGCGGACACGCCGGCCCTTCCCGTCCACCAATGAAATCGGCTCTTTATAATATAGCCCCATCCAGTCTGGTAGGACGGCGCGGTGACGGTCATGAAGGGAATGCGGATTGGTCATGGTTTCTTCTTATTGCAGCGCAGCCGCAGCGCAAAGCTTTTTTATGCAATGGGCCGACAGTCATTCCAGCCGGATAGACTTCAGGGCTCACGCAGAAACGACAACCAAACGCGGGCGTGTGATGCGATGGGGCGAGGCGTAAGCATTTTTCTGGGGTTCATGAGGTCGAAGTCGACTAAAAACGCTAGGCGGCGAATCATATGATTTAGATATAGCCTCGCGCCTGTTCGCGCGCGCCAATGCATGCACACTCACCTGTTCCAGGCGCTGTTTAATTCTGACGCGCCTAATGAGCTAAGGGGTGGAAATCCGTCCATTTTACTCACGATTCCGTGAGCTACAGGTGACGGCCGTCGCATGCGCCGTTATGATTTCCATCCATGTCGCCGCGCCTTAAAAAAACGAAAATAATTTTGTGGATTGCTGTGTTTGCCGTCCTCGCGACAGGCACATCTACAATCGCAACATCGACGCAACAAGTGTCTGCGCCCATCGTCGCGGCGGCAACCCAGGTTGAAACTGGCGCCGCTGTAACGCATCCCGGTAATTGTCATCACCGGGATGACGAGCAACACAGCAAGCCGACTGACAACTGTAGCTCCAACCCCTTTGCCTATTGCGTTTCCTTTGCCTGCATAGCCCCAGCCGTTACGGACTTTGCCGCCCGCCAGCAATCTGTAAATTTCTCTGTTGAAAGCGCTTCGGGGCGCACCCGGTTCATCAAACCGAACGTCGATCCGCCTCGAACTCTGTTCACATAAATTTGACGCTGAGCCATCCTGGCGCAACCCTAATTCGTTGTGCGAAGAAATGGCACCCGGCGTTCCGCCATTCATTTAAAAATATTTTGAGGCAGGGATGCAAGAAACACCTGTTACACCCGTCTGCGCGGGGTTGTTTAACGCGCACGAGCACGCCGTTATCGGCATTAGTCCGTTCAACAGTTATTTTTCAGAGGAGAAAATCGAAAACCTTATATGTTGGACAAAACAACACTTTGATGCATTTCACATCTATGTGCCCGACGGTCCGTCACAATATACGCTTGAAGCGCTGGGCTATCCGGAGGGAAAGGCGCATAAAAAAGCCTCACGGCAAGCGCGATGGCTGTTTAACAAAATACGCCGCAGCCTCAAGGCAGCAGGCTGTGACGAGGATAGATTTGACGAATGCATCTTATGTTCACGGGCGTTAGACAAAAACCAAGCCTATTGTCAGCTTCTGGAAGAAGTCGAATTGCTTTTTGAAAATGATGCAAATTTTCGGTCCGGCTGTATTGAAACATCGACATGGGTGCTCAATGGCCAGGCCGGGGCGTTAGAGGAAATAACACCCGGCATGGTGAAATGCGCCGTGCGTTATTTTAAAGCCGAACTGCCGCTGTTCATGGATTCAGCTGCGCTTGTAGGCGCCAACTCCTCAGTTTTTGCCTATCAACAATGTCCGCCTTTCCTGGAAAAGCTGCTTCTTGAAAGGCGCGGCGATATCATCCGTGCCCGGCAGGGTTTTGTTAAAGTCACCGCGCCTTAACGTTGCGCCCCGCAGAAAAGGCAGACTGCGGGGCGTCATAGTCTTTTGGAAACTATCGCCTCAGTTTGCGGTGGCCAACGGCGCATCCGGAAATCGGGCTTTATTGCGGCGCATAGCAAGTGCAAAAGCGTCTTCCAGGCAAATACAATTATCGGCATCACTGCGATTATTCCAGCTTAAAAAAGCCTCCTGATCTGCAAAAAAATTGACATGGTTGCAAAAAGCACCGCGAAGATCTGAGCAACATGCATCCCTATTCGGTGCGATAATGGACATGACGGGTTGTGGCAGTGTGGCGCTTTCAACGGCGCTGGGACTGATCGTCAGCTCTATTTTCCGGCCTGTCGAAGGACAGGCTGTTGTTAATATAGCCTGCTGGCGCAGGATTGCCGGGAGAAAAAGCGCATCGAAAACGCACCATGTATAGAGTGTGCGTCCGGCGACTTTGAATTGGTGCGCTTCTGGATGGATGCTCAAGCCGATGTAAGAGACAAAATCACCGCCCGACGCACGGTCATAGGCGCTTTCGGGAACGAGTTTTATCAAGTCTTCAACTTCCGAAATGTTCAGACGAGTCGTGCTCGTTATATCCGCGAGCGACACCGCATTTCCTTTCGCCAACAAACGATAAATCGCAATTGACAAAACCTGTAGGGCGACCGGGTTCTCGACAAGGTAGCCGTCCTCCAGAAAGCCTTCCAGCTTTGTCTTTGTTTTGTTATTCATATTTACCGTTCAGATCAGCCACTACTGACGCCGCATTGTCCTTCAGTCTCGTTAGTTAACATATTTTCCAAACACCGGCTCGGTTGCGAATGTGAGCAACGCCAATGCCAGCGTTGCCCAGACAACGATCATAAGGCCATCGCGGCCAAGTGACACTATATTGAACCCGACGAGCAAGACGGCAACAGCGCCGATCAAGAAAATTGGTCCCGAATAATAACAATGTCTGCGCCGGCAGCGTCGCGCGTTGAGCGTGCAAGCAAACCCCATCCGGACAAAAACGCCGCTCATAATTACTATTATGACTGACAGAGGCAGCACACCACGCGCAAAGTTCAGTGAAAAGAGCACTAAAAGTGGAACCCCCCAAGCCCACATGAATGAAAGCCGCTTTGAAACAAGGTCCTCCCCCACCGCCATAACTCGTGTCTCCTTATTTAAGCAGGCATCACCCTGCGCAACATGAAAGCTTATTGACATCTTTGCCAAAGCTTTGCGCCGCTAATTTCAACCCCTCAACCGTTGTCAAATAAGGAAATATCGTCTCGCCAAGCGCTTTGGCGGTCATGCCAAGCTTTATGGCCAGCACCGCCGTTTGAATGCTGTCAGCGCCTTCAGGCGCCAGAATATGTGCGCCCAACAAGCGGTCCGTTCTTTCATCGGCGATGAGTTTTATCAGGCCACGCACATCGCGCGCGGCGAGGGCGCGGGGCACATGCTCCAGCCCTAACAGCGATGTTTTGACTGTGTATCCCGCAGTCTTAGCCGCCGCTTCGGTCAACCCTACGGAAGCGGCTTGCGGATCGGTAAACACCACCTCCGGCATTGCACTGTTGTCATAGGAATGGCTGTTGCTATTCAGCGCGTTTTTTGCGGCAAGCTTTGCCCCATAGGCAGCCATGTAGACATACATGTCCGCCCCTGTCACATCGCCGGCTGCGTAAATATCCGAGTTTGTGGATTGCATGCGCTCATCGACCTTGACGCCGCCATTGGGCAGCAGCGCAACGCCAATGTCCTCAAGGCCCAGATTTTCCGTGTTTGGTTTGCGGCCTGTTGCAACGAGAAGTTTTTCGGCTTCGATCACATGGGCGCCGTCTTTGTTTTCGCAATAGAGCTTAATGTTGTCACCGGCCTGCTCAATCTTTTGATAGCTGACGCCAGCGCAGATCGTCACCCCCTCATCCTCAAGCGCGGCCTGTAGCGCCTCGCTAATCTCCGGCTCCATATCTGGCAACAACCGGCTGCGGCAGCAAATCGTCACATTCGCGCCGAAACGCGCGAACATCTGGCCTAGCTCGCAACCGATAACGCCGCCGCCGATAACCAACAGGGATTGAGGCGCTGCATCCAGTTCAAGAAGTTGCGTGCTGTCTAAATGTGCAACGCTTTCTATTCCCGGTATCGGCGGGACAGTTGATGATGAACCGGTAGCGATAATGGTTTTGCCAGCCTTGATACTGGCCCCGTCAACGACGACGCCGCCGTCTGTGAGGCGTGCTTTGCCTTCCAGATAGGTAACGCTTTCATATTCAGGTAGCAGATCAATATATTTCTTTTGCCGCAGAGACGCCACCAAATCTTCCTTCGCGGCGATAAGGTCGCGCCAATTAGCAACATGCGCCTCGCCCACTAGCCCCGCAAACCGGCTCGCAGCGCTAGCGCCATATAAAGCCTCTGCGGCGCGGATCATGGTTTTTGACGGCACGCAGCCAACATTGACGCAAGTCCCGCCAATCGTTCCATGACCGATTAGCGCCACTTGCACGCCCTCATCCGCCGCTGTGATCGCGGCGGAAAAGCCAGCGGACCCGGCGCCAATCACGGCAAGATCATAGGCGCCAGTTTTATTTGGCGGACAGCAGTCGGACATTTTCACCTACCTTTATGCGTCGGCAATGCTGGCAGGGTACCCGGCATTGGTTGAAGCATCGGCGATTTGATCAGCCGTTGCCACGGACGCATCATACATGACCGTCGCTGTTTTAGCCTCAAAATCGACGTCGACAGAAACTACGCCGTCGACTTTCTTCATCGCCGTTTTGACCGTGATCGGACAGGACGCGCAAGTCATGTTTTCGATTGCGAAGGTTTGCGTGCGCTGATTGTCTATTTCTTGCGTCGCAGAAACGTCCACCTTGTTTGAAGACGTGATGTTGGCGACAGCAAAACCTGCAACCGCCAATCCGCCGATGGCGGCAATAATAATCAGTGATCGTTTCATTTTATTTCTCCTAATAAAACCAAGGCGCCCAGAAATCAATGGTGACCGCAAGTATGATGAGCGCCGTTGCGGACCATAAAGCTATTTGCGTAATCCTGCTGGATTGGGGGCGGGCGCAATAAGACCCTTCCTCGCAAGCGGGCTTTTTTCGAAAATACACCTGCCAAAAACCGAGACCAAGAAAGACCAGGGTCACCGCCGCAAAATAGGGTTTGTAAGGCTCAAGCACCGTAAGGTTGCCGATCCATGCTCCCGATACGCCGAGGCTGACCAGAACAAGCGGGCCGATGCAGCAACTGGCCGCAAGGATTGCGCCAACCACGCCGCCGGTTGCAAACCAGCCTTTTTGGTCGCCGCTCTCTTTTAAGCCCGAGTTATGAATATCTGGTCGGTCCGTCTCAGCCATCTCGCTGATTGTTCCTTGTAATCATCTTTGATAACCCACAGATAGGCTCTGTAGTAGGTACAGGATCAAGAGGAAATTTCGCGATGAGCAATCACTTTACCCGGAGGGTCATTAAACGCGGAGAACTGGCCAATCGCACCGGATGTAATCTGGAAACAATCCGCTATTACGAAAAAATTGGCGTCATGCCCGAACCGGCAAGGACAGAGGCTGGCCACCGGGTTTACGATGGCGACCAGGAGCGTCGATTGCGGTTCATATTGAGGGCGCGTGAACTGGGTTTTTCCATTGAGGAACTTAAAGGTCTTTTGACCATTGTAGACAGCGATCATTTGGCTTGCGGCGAGGTCTACGAATTGACCCAGGCGCATATCGCAGATGTCCGTGAGAAGATCACTGATTTGCGACGGCTTGAAAAAACGCTTTCAACAATTTCCGCAAAATGCGCGCGCGGGAACACGCCTGAATGTCCAGTGATAGACGCGCTGTTTGCATGAGCGTTATGCGGCAACCCGCTGGCGGGCGGTCATGTCGCGCCGACGCAATATCGCCTTGCGACAACCACATCTAGCGACAACCCGGAATTCCCATTTTCAATCATCGGACTAACGCTATTGTGACCGAAAAAAATCGAACCGCCAGCGTCGCCAACGCCAATGTCGGCGGCTCGGTATTGATATTAGCCCTCGGGCTACAATACGCTACACGCCGATGGACCGCCGAGACCGCTGTGCAGGTCCCGATAGCGCAAGACGTTAACGGACCTTTGCAAAAGGATGTTACCATCCGCGCCGGGTTCCGGGTTAATTTCTGAGCCGAGCTCATAAGACTGGAGAAGATGATGAAGATTTTCGCCGCCGCTCTCACTTTTGCTATGCTCGCAAGCACATCCGCCTTCGCCAAGGATGTAACCTATGAGATGCAGGTCGATGGCATCACCTGCCCGTTCTGCGTGGCGACATCGACAAAGGCCTTAAAGAAAATCGACGGCGTCAAATCGGTTTCGGCCGACTTGGAGACCGGCGTCATTACGGTCTGCGCCGACGAGAGCGTAAATTTTACCGACGAGCAACTGAAACAAATGTTCCTCGACAAGGGATTTACCTATCGCAGCATGACCAGAAGCGAAGGCTGCGCCGCAGCATAGCCGTTAAGGACCCAAGCATGCTTGAAGATAAGCAATGGAGCTGGGTGCTATTGTTCGCATCGTCAACAACGCTGATCTGCTGCGCATTACCGATCTTGCTTGTGTCCTTAAGCCTTGGCGCCGTATCGGCGGCGATGTTCGCTAATTTTCCTTTTCTCGCCGCCCTCGCCCACTACAAATTATGGCTGTTTACCGGCAGCGGCGTTATGATGGCGGCTGCGGGCTGGTCCCTTTATCGCCCAAACCGCATCTGCCCGTCGGACCCGGAAAAGGCCAAGGCCTGCGCTCAGGCGCATCGCTGGAACACCCGTATTTTTAGCGTTTCCGCGGGCATCTGGCTTGTAGGCTTCACCGCAGCCTATCTGTCGCTGCCGCTTTTGACCTTATATGACAGGCTGGCGGGTTAACCTCGCATTTACCATCCGGCATAGTATATGAGGGACAACCGTCCGCATTACGTATTATGGTGTGAGCAAAGGAGTGTTGCGTCATGTCACAGCTAGACAACCTGTTGGAGGATTATTGCAAATGCACCAATTGCACCTGTGCGGACTGCAATTGCGGCAATAGTCAGGAACTCAGAGGCCTTGAGGCGAAGGTCAGGACGCGCTTGCGCACCCAAAGCTCGCTTGGACTAGGCTCGGCCACTCTGGCGCGCGCATTCCCAAAGGGAACATTTCGTCCCACAGCCATGGCCGCAAGCTTAATGCTCGGCATGGCCAGCATCGGCCTTACCCAGCCAGCCTATTCCGCCAACCCTGGCGGCATGACGGTGTTTTCTCTGAACTCACCCGACCTACCGTCAACTCTCTTGGGGCGCAGCCATTGACGCAGGAAATCCGCCGCCTTGTTCTTACTTTGTTGTTGGTTGTCACGGCGGCTATCGGCGGCGCATGGATTGGCGGGCGCATCTTCTCACGCCCCGCACCACAGCATACGGAATTTCACCAGCAACTTTATGCAGCCCTCGACCTGACTGCAGAACAGCGCAAAGCCCTTGAGGCGCTGGACCAAGAAAACAGCAAAGAAGAGACCTATCAACGCGAAGCCTTGCGCATTGCAAACCGCAATCTCGCCAACCTTCTGGAGCATGAGGATGCTTACAATGAAAATGTTGACGCGGCGATTGTCGAAATCCACACCGCAATGAACAACCTCCAAGTTTTGACTATCAAGCATATATACGCAATGCGCGAAATCTTGACTCCAGAGCAGCGAACTGAGTTTGATCGCCTCGTGGCCGACACGTTGCGCGAACATGCCAAATGACAATGTAGCGAAAACCGACGCGGATTTGCTGCATGATCTTGCCGAAGGAACGGATGCAGCGCTCTCACTTATAATTGACCGCTACAAAGACCCGTTATTTCGATTTATTCTTCGTTATACTGGCGTAGCGGCAGACGCTGAAGATATCTTGCAGGATACGTTCGTCAGTATCTATACAAAAGCCTCAACCTATGACCCGGCGTGGAAGGCTTCCACCTGGATGTATCGCATCGCGCTCAATAAATGCCGCGACCAGGCGCGTAAGAAGAAAATAAGGCGGCTTGTGTCTCTCGATCAATTCGGGCGCGGCGCCGATGGCGAGCCGTCGCTCCCGATCGATATCCCAGACCCAGGCGCCAGCCCGGAAGAAATCACCGCGCAGCGCCAAGCGCTGGCAAATTTGAGCCGCGCCATCGACACGCTGCCGCACAAACTCCGCACCGCGCTTGTTCTATCCAGCATCGAGAACCGGCCTCAAGCCGAATGCGCAGAAATGCTTGGCGTCTCACGCAAAAGCGTCGAAATGCTGGTCTATCGCGCCCGCAATGCATTGCGCGAGAAACTTAACCTCACGGACTAGAGCAAATCCGAGTTAAATTGAATCATGGATTTGCTCTAGATTCTTTGTTTGCCGCATTTCTACCGGAGTTGAAAGTGAATAGCTTTCAACGCGTCACACTTATCCGGAAATGCTCTAACAGAGATCACGGCAAGATTATCGCACTTTCGTTACTGAAAAAAAGCGAGGGATGCGAAGCTTTGCTGCGTATATCCCATCAAAGGGAAATCATCCAACCGCTTCACCACTCTCGAAAAGCCCAACAAAGTGTATACGACACAGGAAAAACCATGATCACACGTCGAACGTTGTTGCAAACCAGCGCTGGCGCCGGGCTTTTGACCGGACTTGGGGGATTACTACCAGCCTGGGCGCAAAATGCGTCCAAAGCAACCAGACCCCCAGCGCTTGCTGGCGTCGATAGTGTCTATGACCTCTCGATCGGCAAACGCGCCATCAATATTGGCGGCAGAATGGGCGACGTTACTGCGGTCAACGGCTCTCTCCCGGCGCCGCTATTGCGCTTTCGCCAAGGCGAGACGGTGACCCTTCGCGTCGCCAACAAACTGGACGAGGATACGTCGATACACTGGCACGGCATCTTGCTCGATTCCGAAATGGATGGCGTCCCCAACGTATCGGCATCCTTTCCCGGCATCCCTCCGGGTGAAACTTTCGTTTATCAGTACACGTTAAAACAATCCGGCACATACTGGTATCACAGCCACTCCGGCTTGCAGGAGCCGGCAGGCGTTTATGGGCCGATGATCGTCGATCCGGCCGGCCGTGATCCGGTTTCTTATGATCGTGAGCATGTCATCGTCCTTTCCGACTGGAGTTTTGAAAACCCTGACAAGATATTCGCCAAGCTAAAAAAGTCGAGCGACTATTATAATTATCAAAAAAGAACCATTGGCGATTTCTTCCGCGATGTATCCAATGACGGCCTGAAAGCGACGATGCGCGAGCGGCGCATGTGGGGGCGCATGCGTATGGACGCCACTGACACCGCTGACATAACCGGGGCGACCTACACCTATTTGATGAACGGCCAGGCGCCCGGAACCAACTGGACCGGCCTGTTCCAACCGGGCGAGCGGGTGCGGCTGCGCTTCGTCAACGCTGCGGCGATGTCGTATTTCAATGTTCGCATACCCGGTCTGGAAATGACCGTGGTTGAGGCCGATGGCCAACTGGTCCAGCCGGTGACGACGGACGAGTTTCAGATCTCCGTCGCCGAGACATATGATGTCATCGTCGAGCCCAAAGAAGATCGCGCCTATACGATTATGGCGGAATCCATGGACCGCAGCGGTTATGCGCGCGGAACACTAGCAACCAGCGCAGGCATGTCCGCAGCAGTGCCGGAGATACGTCCTCGCGCCATCCGGACCATGGCGGATATGGCCATGGACCACAGCAAAATGGCCGGGATGGCCGGCATGTCGGGAATGGACGATACGCCGGACGATGGCATGTCTGGCATGGACCACAGCAATATGGACCATGGCGCCATGAAAGGCATGGATCACGGTTCCAGGAAGGGCGACGCCATGGCGGGCGGACCCATTCCGAAAACCTCCGCAACGCCAGGCGGTCCTTTCCTATTCGGGCCCGGCGTTGCTATGCGCGCCGAAATGCCTGGCAAGCGATTGCATGAACGCGGGTTTGGTCTGGCTGATGTTGACCACCGGGTTCTGGTCTATACGGACTTACGCGCCCTGGAGCCGTTCTACGATCAACGCCCGCCCGCACGCGAAATCGAATTGCACCTCACCAGCAATATGGAACGCTATATGTGGTCGTTCGACGGCAAGAAGTTCAACGAGGTGACCGGGCCTATTCCGTTCAAATTCGGCGAGCGCTTACGCCTGACCATGATCAACAACACAATGATGGACCACCCCATTCACTTGCACGGCATGTGGATGGAGCTAGAAAACGGCGCCGACGGCCACCTGCCGCGCAAGCACACCATCAATGTTAAGCCCGGCGAAAAACTCTCCGCCCTAATTTCTGCCGATGCGCGCGGGCCCTGGGCGTTTCACTGCCACCTCCTGTATCACATGAAGGCCGGCATGTTTCGCGTTGTCTCCGTCATGGACCAGATTGCGGAGGCAAGCCTGTGAGCATCGTGCGGCAAAGAAAACTCAAGGCCGGAACCCTCGCTGCCTGCCTGCTCACCGCAGCGGCTGTGTTATCCGGCGCAGCCAAAGCCGAAACCGCAGGCGCGGGGACCAATTGGTTTGCGCTCCTGGACAGGCTTGAATATCAGTCCAATGAAGGGTCCGGACAGCTGATCTGGGATGGTCAGGGCTGGTATGGCGGCGACTATAATAAGTTCTGGCTCAAGACCGAAGGCGAGCGCAGCCTGGAAGGCGGCGGTTTCGGCGAGGCGGAAGTTCAAGGCCTTTACAGCCGCGCCATTCGTCCGTTCTGGGATGTTCAGGTTGGCATTCGTCAGGATATCAAACCCGATAACCCGTCACGCACCTTCGGTGTCATCGGTATTCAGGGCTTGGCGCCCTATTGGTTTGAAGTCGACGCCGCCGCCTTTATCAGTGACGACGGCGATATTTCAGCGCGGCTCGAAGTCGAATATGACCTCCTCCTGACACAGCGTTTAATTGTGCAGCCGCGTTTTGAAACCAATATTGCCATCCAGGATGTCGCAACATTGGGCGTCGGTTCTGGCGTCAACGATGTCGAGCTCGGTCTTCGTTTGCGTTACGAAATAAAACGCGAATTCGCGCCCTATGTGGGCGTAAGCTGGAGCCGCAAACTTGGCGAAACAGCGGACTTCGCCCGCGCAAATTTTGAAGACCCCGGCTCTACATCGGTTGTCGCCGGTATCCGGTTCTGGTTTTAACGTCGCCATTAAAAGGCTTTAATTTCGCTTGAATGTGAAACACGTAACCACTGAGGAAATAAAAGATGACAACTCAACTCAACCCAGCTCGCAAAGACACAAGCAAGCATCTATTCACTCTTTGTACTACGCTTTCGGTGATTGGCATTGCTGCAGCTTTGACGTTTTCACCGCTTTCCGCTTCCGCTAACCCCGGCCATGACGATGATAAGGCGGACCATGAAACGGACAAGTCCTGCATGGACCACGAAGGCATGTCGGCTGAAGACCATGAAAAGGGCCACGATGGAGGCGCCTATGATTGCGATATGGATGAAGACCATGACGACGGCGAAGACAGCGACCATCAACACTAACAATAACACATAGCTGGACGGTTCGGCAGAAAGCCTATCTGTTGAGTACTGCCGCACCTCCACGTATAGTCGACCATTCGTACACAAATATGCCCTTTACAGGCATAGCTCACCAGAGCAGCGTACCTATTGTTTGAGTCACAAACGATACCATTGTCTTGTTCTTGTAACGTTCGGCGCTATCTCGCCTCACTCGAACCACTAAATGCCCCATCGCGAATCTGTCGAGGGGCCCGCTTTGCCGGACACGCTCTAACGCATTTAAATAAACCTGAAGGTTAGCCCCATGTCACACTCACATGAAAATGCACACGACCACGCCCCGAAATCAGAAGGCGCAGCGCAGGACGAACACGCTCATTGCCATGAACACGGGTCAGGCCATGAGCATAGCTCAGGCCATCACCACCACCCTTCAGCGAACAAACAGAGCGGCAAGCCTGCGGACAAAGATGCTATCTACACCTGCCCGATGCATCCGGAAATCCGCCAGGTCGGACCTGGCTCATGCCCGATCTGCGGCATGGCGCTGGAGCCTGTGGATGTAGGCGTCGAGGAAGATAAGTCTGAACTGACCGATATGACCCGGCGCTTCTGGGTTGGATTGGTGTTCGCGCTTCCGGTATTGTTTCTTGAAATGGGCGTACACTTCGCGCCCGACTTTTTTGACGGCTTCATCACAAAAACCCAATCGAACTGGATACAGTTCGCCCTTGCTACACCAGTAGTCTTATGGGCCGGCTGGCCATTTTTTACCCGCGGCGCCGCCTCGTTCATCAGTCGGAACCTGAATATGTTCTCGCTGATCTCAATCGGCGTGGGCGCGGCTTATATTTATAGCGTTGTTGCGGTGTTGGCGCCGCAAGTGTTCCCCACTGGATTTCGTGACGCCGATGGCGCCGTTGCGGTTTATTTTGAGGCCGCCGCCGTCATCGTCGTCTTGATCCTGCTTGGACAAGTGCTTGAACTTCGCGCCCGCGCCGGCACGAGCGATGCACTACGCGCGCTTTTGGACCTCGCGCCAAAAACCGCAATGCGCGTGCGCGACGATGGTGAAGACGAAGAAGTCATGGTCGAGCACATCGCGGTCGGCGATCTGTTGCGCGTGCGCCCTGGTGAAAAGGTGCCCGTCGATGGCGAAATCGTTGAGGGAAGTTCATCCCTTGATGAATCGATGATCACCGGCGAGTCTATGCCTGTCGGAAAAGAAACCGGCGATGCCGTCATCGGCGGCGCCGTCAATGGATCGGGCGCATTCATCATGCGGGCGACCCGGATTGGTTCGGAGACCATGCTGGCGCAAATCGCGCAAATGGTCGCCGACGCCCAGCGCTCGAGAGCGCCCATTCAACGCATCGCCGATGTTGTCGCCGGATATTTTACGCCGGTCGTCATGCTCATCGCTGCTGCTTCCTTCATCGTCTGGGCGATTTTGGGCCCAGCGCCCGCCTATGCTTATGCGCTCGTCGCGGCAATCTCTGTCCTGATTATCGCCTGCCCTTGCGCGCTAGGCCTGGCTACACCGATGTCTATTATGGTCGGCGTCGGACGCGGCGCTCAGTTAGGCGTCCTAATCAAAGACGCCGCAGCGCTGGAACGGTTTGAAAAAGTCGACACGCTGGTGGTCGATAAAACCGGCACGCTGACGGAAGGCAAACCGAAAGTCGTCGCTGTCATTTCACTCAGCGGCATGCCAGAAGATGAACTCCTGTCGCTAGCCGCCGCGCTTGAACGCAATAGCGAGCATCCGCTCGCGGCGGCAATTGTTAGAGACGCCAAAGAAAAAGGCCTTCCCCTTACAACCGTCGATGACTTCACGTCAGTCACCGGCAAAGGCGTGATTGGAACGGTTGAAGGTCGCCGGCTGGCGATCGGTAATGCACGTATGCTTGATGAGTTAAACATCGACCCCGGCACTGCCGGCGCACAAGCCGAAGACCGGCGACGGAACGGCGAAACCGTTATGTTCGTGGCAAGTGAGACCGCCGTATTAGGCCTCATATGCGTCGCCGACCCGATAAAAAAGACGACGCCAGCGGCGTTGAAGGCGTTGCATAAAGCAGGCTTGTCGATTGTGATGCTAACCGGCGACAATAAGCTCACCGCAGCGGCCGTTGGCGCAAAGCTCGGCATTGACCGAATAGAAGCCGATGTTCTGCCTCAGGACAAAAGCAACGTCGTCAAAGCGCTGCAGGAAGAAGGCCGCATCGTCGCGATGGCCGGCGACGGCGTCAATGATGCACCGGCTTTGGCGCAAGCCGATATTGGCGTCGCCATGGGCACAGGCACTGATGTGGCGATGGAAAGCGCCGGCGTCACCCTGGTGAAAGGCGACCTCATGGGGATCGTCCGCGCCCGGCGCTTAAGCCAGATGACCATGAGCAATATCCGCCAGAACCTGTTCTTCGCATTTATCTATAATGCGCTGGGTGTGCCTGTCGCCGCGGGTGTTCTCTATCCAGCATTCGGGTTGACCCTATCGCCGATCATCGCCGCCGCCGCCATGAGCCTCAGCTCAGTATCGGTTGTCGCCAATGCATTGCGCCTACGAAGCATAAAACTTTAAGAACGGTCGGCATTGAAGGACTTCATTCGTTTATTTTAAGATTGACCGATCAACATCGTAACTGACACCAAAGAACAAGGAGGATGTCATGACAATACCAAACGCGAACAATGTATCGACGAGCCTTCGCACACAAATAATCGTGCTTGGCAATACGCTTTCCCTTTTTCTCGCTATCAGTTTTCTCTTATGCATCGGATGGGGGCTGATCACGCCCTATTCAATGCATATGCATAACGCCTGGGCGGCATTGCTACCAGGGTTCAAATGGTTGACGCCGCTTGGGTTTTTAATTGGCCTGGTCGAATCCTATCTTTATGGCTGGTACATTGCGCTGGTGTTTACGCCGCTGTTTCGCATGTTTGCAAAGTCATGAGCGAAGCGTCGAGAGATTTTGTCCCGGCACTCGGCCAAAACTGGCTGACGCCGCTTTATGATCTCACCATCGCGCTGACGACCCGCGAAGGGCGCTGGCGAAAACTCTTGCTGAAGGCCGCTGATCCGCAACCAGAAGATATAATACTGGATATCGGCTGCGGAACAGCCAGCTTTGCTATTTTATTGAAGCGTAGCAGCCCGCAAACACGGGTTATCGGGCTCGATCCCGATTCAGAAGTTTTGATGATCGCCAAACGCAAAGCGAGCGAGGCTGACGCGGACATCGAATTTGTTGAAGCGATGGGCGATGCGCCGCCTGAGTCAGTTCAGCAGGCCGGCGTCACCAAAATCACCTCCAGCCTAGTGCTGCATCAGGTCCCTCTGGACGGCAAACGCGCGATCATCGGCAAGGCCTATGACTTACTGCCGTCCGGCGGTCGCCTCCACATTGCTGACTTTGGAGAGCAACGCACAAAGCTTATGCGTTTTCTGTTTGGCGCGGTTCAACGGCTCGATGGCGTAGAATATACCCAACCCAACGCCGATGGAATTCTTCCAGAAATTATGAGGGAGAGCGGATTCTCACCCGTAGAAGAGGCTAATGTGGTCGCAACCCTAGTCGGGTCTATTTCGCTTTACCGGGCGATCAAACCATAGCCGCGCCTGATTGCTCAAGGAGTGAATACCCATGGATTCACCATTTCGTTTGGTTCTCACCGCTCTTCTGGGCGGCTTATTTTTAATATTCGCCACACTTCAGGCAAATGCCCACCCCAAAAGCCACGACCCGGCGCCAGAACCGGCGCAAACGGAAAACAGTTCGGATCAAAAGGAAGCCGACGGCCATGATGATGGGACCAACGATGGCCATCATGCATCAAGCGCGACGCAGGCGGCGAATGCGGCGGCGGCCGGCCACCATGGCGGTGATACAGCAAAGACGTTTTCCGAGCGCCTGGTCTCCTGGCTCGGCTCATTTCACCCGGCCGCAGTTCATATTCCGATTGGCCTATTACTAGCCGCTTTGATTGGCGAAGTGTTATTAATAACCACAGGGCAACCTGTCTTCGCTTCCATCGTCCGATATTGCATATGGATCGGCGCGCTTGGCGCTCTTGTAGCAGCACCGCTTGGCTGGTTCAACGCCGGGTTTCAGCTCACTGACACTGAGGAGTTTGTCACCACACATCGCTGGGTCGGTACGAGCGCTGCTGTTTGGTCAGTCTTTTTGCTGTATATACTCAATACGACCAAAGACGAAAATAATAGAACATTGCTCCGTGTCGCCCTCCTGATCGGCGTTGGTTTGGTGGCCTTCAACGGCCTGCTTGGCGGGCTGATGATTCACGGCGCTGACGCGCACGCATTTTAGTGGTATGGGAAATGAACGCATCTCAACTACACGCCGAAAAGGATCTCAATAATGACCCTGAATAAAATGGTCTCAATGCCCATCGCAATTGCCGCTTTGGTGCTATTTACCAGCAGCGTCCTCTTCGCCCATGAAGGTGAGCCTAATGACAGCCCCTTCTCCGCGCCTGAGCCTGCCGTTACTGAGATAAGCACAGTGTTAACCGGCTATGCCCGCGAGGTTGCAAAATCGAACGTCGAAGGCATCGCTACCTATGTCATTCAATCGGATGCATTTTCCATCATTGAGGGAAGCCACGCCAATTGGGGTTGGGCGGATTATCGCGACAATCACCTCAAGCCGGAATTTTCGTCTGACAAATTCAAAATTACTGCATTCAGCATCAGCGACATTCGCGTTTCCATCGCCGGTGACGTCGCCTATGCGACGTTCAAGTCAAAGATAGAATTCACCCTTGATGGCGAGGCAAAATCGAACGACGGGATGGACACAGCCATTCTCGTAAAAACAGAAGATGGCTGGCGCATTCGCCATATGCATTCATGATCGGCGGCTGAACTAAAATAGGTTTATGAGTTGTTAAGCTGGTGTGATATAGTATCGAGTACGAATATAGTGGTTGAATTAAGCTCTGGAAGAAAACGGTAATGTTTATATTTAACAGACTGATAACGGGGAAGGGAGCAGTTGCGATGATGATCGCGGCGTTGCTCTCGCTTGCCTTTCAGCCTGTTCTGGCTTCAACCATGACATCGCCGCAATGCGCACACGCACCAACGACGATAGGAATTCAAGCCGCTATCAATCATGCTTATGAAACAGATCAGTCGGCCTGTTGCACCGACAATGAAGCGTCCGACCAACACGAATGTGGTAATTTTTGCGCCGTGTCCTGCACCAGCGGCACAGCGGCGGACATGCCTTTTAGCACTGCATCAATAGCCGTGCCGTCACACCCGCAACATGAAGCAGAGATCAAACGCCCCTTGTTGCAGTTCGACACAGCTTTTATCCCCCCGCCTCCACGAACCTAAGCCA
>JAJFFZ010000125.1 GCA_021776395.1 Hyphococcus sp.
TGGCCCGCGCGGCGGCGGCATATCCGAGGCCGACAATGTCGCGCACCGTGTTGACGTCATTCAGGGCACGCTCGGAAAAGCCTTCGGGGTTGTTGGCGGCTATATCGCTGGCGATGCGGTTTGCATTGACGCTATTCGCAGTTTCGCACCGGGATTCATTTTCACCACCGCACTACCGCCGACAATAGCCGCCGGCGCCTTAGCATCAGTGCGCCATCTTAAAAGCTCCTCTGCGGAACGCATGGCGCAACGAAGCAATGTGGCGAAAGTGAAAACTTTATTGCGCGAAAGCGGCGTCAGGCAAATAGAAAATGACAGTCATATCATTCCTGTACTGATTGGCGACGCACGCCAGTGCAAATCGATTTCGGACAAGCTGCTTCGCGAAAACGGGGTTTACTTGCAACCGATAAATTACCCAACCGTACCGAAAGGAACGGAGCGCTTGCGCATAACACCGTCTCCATTGCATACGGACGAGCAAATCGACGCGTTGACTGAGGCGTTGCTCCAACAAATACTATAGCAATGAGATATTATTTTGCTGCGCGCACAATCACACCGGTCCTGCTGGAAAAAACGACAGACTTTTTCGAACCGGTCAAAGGTCAACGCCGCCATTAGAGTATCGAGCAAAAAATGTGCAACGGTTTTTGCGTCGCGCGATGCGACCAGAAAAATCTATAGCAAAATCATTCGATTCAAAATTATTGCATTTTGCTATAGCGCTACTGTTTTTTCTGAAACTCCTTGTGCAAATAGGCGAGGACATCCGCCATATCCTGATCTGTAAAGTCTGGATTGCCGCCTTTAGGGGGCATCGCCATTAATGCGCCTTCGCTTTGATAGCCCATGATTATGTTGGTTAAAAGAATGTCGTCGGTTTTTGTCAGCCGGCCTTTTGCGGATGTAAAATCAGGAATGCCCGGAATGGTTCCTTTGCCGTCGGCGCCATGACAGGCGATACAGGTTTGTGAATAGACAGTTGCGCCGCGGACAGGGTCGCCGGGGCGAAGGTTTGCATAGGCGCTAGTCTTGCCAGCTGATTTTACAGGGGTTGGCGTTGGCGTATCAGATGAAACGCTGGACATTAAAAAGGCCTTGATGTCGTCGGCCAAATCGCCGGGCAGATTGGCGCGCACGCGCATATGCATCACCGATACGTCCCACAATTCTGCGTTGAGCTCGCTTGGCGAGCGCAGATTGTGACATCGGCTGCAAGTGTTGGCCCAGGCTTGCGCACCGCGCGCGCGCGATGCTGCGTCATCATTGGCCGCGGTTGATGCGGATTCTTCCGTCGGTGTCTGCGCGTAGGTTTGGGTAGTGATTGCCGCTGTTGCGAGAATGGCGACGCCAGCGAGGATACGGATGGTGTTGATCATGTCAGTTTCCTTTCGGGATGGCCTTAAAAGCCGTAGGCGAGTTGCAATATGTAGCGTGTTTCTGACGACACGTCCGCAGGGCGGTCGGTAAAGTCGCGCCACTCCGCGACGCCGCGAGCGACGATGGACGGTGCGATCCAGTAATTTAAACCGACACTAAATCTTTCTTCCGCCGCTTCTTCCGCGAGTTCATCAAGGCCGGTAATGCGAAACTCGCCATAGCGGACGACGGGTTCGAATTTCTGGAGGGTTTTATTGTCGGTGATGTCGGAAAGGCGGTAGGCGATCTGCGCATACCAGGCTTCCATCTCCAGTTTCGGCAACAGCCCGACGCCCATTGAGCCTTCATAGGCCGTCGCGATGGCGTCGCGGGTGGCGTTCAGATATTCTGCGCGCACATCCCATGGGCCGCGCGTATAAGCGGCGTCTGCGCCCCATAAGGAGACGTTGGCGGTGCTGGGCGCGAAGCCCATATCGTCGATGAGAGGCGGTTCCGCGCCGCCATGATCGTCGGCGTTCTCTTCTTCGGTGACCTCAACGCCGGTGACGTCGCCAACCAGAAATGAGGCGCCGACTTCGAGATAAGGCAACGGCAAAAAGCCAATGCGTCCGCTGACGGCTTTGTTGGAATTGTCATCGCCGGCGACGGCTTCAAACGACACGCCGCCTTCATGGCTGACGCGCGGGCCGTTGCCGACCGCAACCGAGTAGGTGACGATGGTTGAACCGACCGAAATCCCGCCCCGGAGCATTGCGCCAAGCTCTGACGCCGGTTGTACGCCGTCATGGCCAAAACCAGCCGGTGCATTGGACAAACGGTTGACCCAGGTTGGGTGCAGTCTTTCCTGGAATTGTCCGACCGGGCTTAAAAATTTCCCGACCACAAGGGTGGCGTTATCATGCAGGAAAATATCGGCTTGCGTGTATTCAAGCTCCACTTCGGTTTCGCCATCCTCATCGAGAGAAACCTCGAGTTCAGCTTCCAACAGAACGAGGTCTTTATACTGAAAGTGGAACACAGGGTTAAATCGCGCCGATGAAAATTCCGCGTTTGTCTCACCTTGCGCGCTAGTGGCGATAAAGGTTGTGTCGGCGTAGCCGGCCAGATGCCAGCTGGTATCGCCAACGCCGGATGATCGGTTGTATAATTTCCCGCCCAACGGCGCTGCTTGCGCAGTTTCAGGATTTACCGATGCGGCGGTTTGCGGTTGTGGGGGAGTAACAGCGATGGCTTTTTCTACCGGCGCAACGCTCGATACCGGCGTGATTTGCGCAGGAAGTTCCCCTTGCGTGCATTCAAATCCAGCGGCGGACAAACGCGTCGCTAACGCTTGGGCTTTGTCCTCGCAGAAAGCCACCGAGCGGTTCGACCGCCACAATGTCTGGTTGGCGACGCCCTCGTCTGGTTTTCGGTAAACAACCTGACACAAGGCGCCGTCATCGCCGGGCGTTACCACTTCAATGCTACGCTCAACATTCCACGCCGTGCACAGATGGTTGGTTTGCGCGGCCGCCAAGCCTGGCAGGGAAAAAACCACCGCCGTTGACGCGAGGAGTACGCCTTTATGGCGAGTGTTGGTTATGTATTGGTGCATGTTCATCCCCTTTAGCGATGTATTGTCTATTAAGACGCACAGCAAACATTGACGGGATACCCCGCATATATAGGCCTCAATACGACCGTGTGAATACCTTCCCTCATGATTGCGCTGCGACATCTTGTTACGCGGCTGAGCCCTTATCTTTGGAGAATGTATATCAACCGGAATTAAGAGATTGACCTCCTTCACATTGCACTACTATGCAGCACAATTCTGCATACATACTACGTATAGGGCGGCGATGGCCCTCTCGCAGTACGCAACCGAGAATGCGGCGTGCTGTCGCAGTTGTGTTGAGTTTTTATGTATAAAAAGCCGACGCCGACACATTGAGCGTCGGCAATATTATGCTCAGCAACGGTGGAAGCCGCCGCTATCGATCAGATCTCAAACTTGTCCAGTAACGCTGAGGTGCCTTCACCACTGGCTTTCAAGGCGCCGCCGAGGACGTAGATGGTGTTGTTAAGCGTCACCGCGCCGAGGCCGTGGCGTGGGTGCGGCATGGCGGCGACGGCGCGCCATATATCCTTGCGTGGATCATACTCCCAGGCTTCAGCGAAAACACCGCCGCCGCCGGGGGCGAAATATTCACCGCCAAAGACGTAGATTTTGCCGCCGAGCACGGCTGCGGCGAGGCCGGCTTGCGCCTGCGGCATCGAGCTTGCCCGCTCCCAGCGGTCCGACATTGGGTCATAGACATCAACCGCGCTGGTGTTGCCGTCGTTAACGGTGCGCCCGCCAATAACATAGAGGACGCCGCCGACAATTGCGCCGGCGGCGGAATTGCGCGGGCTCGGCAAAGGCGCCAGCGTGCGCCATCTGTTGTCGGCCGCGTCATAGGCCCAGTGTTCGTCAGTATCGATATGATCGGACCAGCTTTGGTTGCGGCTGCCGGCCGGAGCGCGCCCGCCGACGAAATGGATATATCCGCCAAGCGAGGCGCACACTGCTTCGGCTTGCGGGTGGGGCAGGGGCGCCATCCAGTCCCACGGCGCATCAATCGCGCCAATGCGCCAGCAATTGTTACGCATCTGCCAGCCACCGCCGGCATTGCGGGCGAAACCGCCGACGCCGTATAAATAACCATTATTATTGACCAGCGCGATGTGGTGGCGCGCCTCGGGCAGGGACGGACCATAGCGCCACTGATCGTCGGACGGGTCATAATAGGTGACCGCGTCGGTGACGTTATTGGCGCCGCCCGGCGTGAGGCCGCCGGCATTGACGAGGATATTATAGGTTTGCGGCCTCAAACCCGTCGTTGCGGCGGACGCTTTGCGGAATGGCGCCGGGTAAATTTCCTGAACCGGGAAGGGCATGTCCGCCAACGGCGTCCAGGCGCCAAGCCGAGCGTCTCCTTCGTGCGCCAACGCTGGCGCATTGCACGCCGCCGCCATCATCGCCGCACCGCCGCCGGCGACAATTGCGCGCCTGTTCATTATGGTCATGGTCTTCCCCTACTCAAACAGTGCAAACTTACTAACCCGCCCCGTTAATCGCCGCGCAGGCAATCCGCTTTCCGGCGCCGCCAATGGGCTGCGTCGTATGATCATCGGCGCTTTCGTGAACGATGACGGCGAAACCGTCATCATCAACAAGCGGAAAGGGTCCCGCTTGCGCCGCGCTGGCTTCGCTGGCGAACAGAGCCACTGTTCCGTTATACAGCTCCGCCGTCGCATGTCCGTCAGCGCCAGCATAGATGTTCGGCATATCGGCGCGCTCCGGTCCATAGATATTCAACAGCCCGTGCGGTTGGTCATCCGGATCGACATGGCTGCCAGACGCCATAAAACCGTCGGCGTAATCGCTGCAATTGCCGACTTTATGCAAATGCAGCGCGTGCCATCCCTCGCTGACGCCGGCGATATCGACGCGCATCAAGACACCCGCGCTGGGGGTGTTGGTGAGGACAATATGGCCGATAGTCGTCCCGTCAACGCCGATAAACTGCCCGGCGGCGTCCGCCCAGCTCGCCGGCGCCAGTTCATCAAGCAAGGCGCCGCCGGCGCCTTGCGCTGCGGTGTTTTCGCCGCCGTTCCCACAAGCGCTGAGCGCCAGCACGGAACCACTTGTAATTAAAAGTAATTTTCTAATTCCGTTCATAGTTTTCCCCAGGCAGCGACAGCAAGGCATTATAGCCCAGGATGGACGGGGAATAAACCGACCGGAAACGCGCGCAAATGCTTGGCTTTGGCGGGGGCCGATGCTAAGCGAGACGCTAAATTTCCCATCTGATTCCGGAAGGTTCCCCACGTGGCGGACGACAATAACGACAACAATTTTGGTGATGAGAACGGGGCTCAAAACGAGCCCGATGTTTCGGTGATTTCAATCGAAGATGAGATGCGCCGGTCGTATCTCGACTATGCGATGAGCGTCATCGTTTCTCGCGCCATCCCTGATGCGCGTGATGGCCTCAAGCCAGTGCATCGACGGATTTTGTGGTCGATGCAGGAAAACGGCAATCACTGGAACAAGCAATATCGCAAGTCCGCCCGCGTTGTCGGCGACGTTATCGGTAAATATCATCCGCATGGCGACCAATCGGTTTATGATGCGCTGGTGCGGATGGCGCAGGATTTTTCCTTGCGCTTGCCGCTGCTTGACGGTCAGGGAAATTTCGGCTCCATCGACGGCGACCCGCCTGCCGCTTATCGCTATACCGAAGTGCGGATGGAAAAGGTCGCGCATGCGTTGCTTGAAGATGTTGAAAAGGCAACGGTCGATTTCCAGCCCAACTATGACGGCTCGGAACATGAACCAAAGGTCTTGCCGGCGCGGTTCCCGAACCTTCTTGTCAATGGCGCAGGCGGCATCGCCGTCGGTATGGCGACCAATATCCCGCCGCATAATCTCGGCGAGATTATAGATGCTACGGTAGCGATAATCGATAATGCTGACATTACAGATGAGGAACTGATCGCCATTGTTCCGGGACCGGACTTTCCGACCGCCGGCATGATCCTCGGTCGCGCGGGTTCAAAAGCCGCGCTGCTTTTGGGCCGCGGCTCGGTGGTGATGCGCGGGCGCGCAACAATTGATGAGGTGCGTAAAGACCGCTACGGCATTATCATTACCGAAATTCCCTTT